>CAZPZW010000029.1:0-27186 GCA_964591165.1 uncultured Thermoanaerobaculia bacterium
TGCCGGTGGAGCTGCAGGCGTCGATGAGCTTGAGGATCGCCTCGTTGTTCGTCGGATCGAAGAACCAGTAGTCACCCGACTCGTTCGAGAGCGCGGTTGCGTTCCCCGAGCCGGTCGCGCCCTGGAAGTCGCGCCAGTCGAGCGTCACCTCGAACTTGCCGCTCCGCAGGCAGAGGGTGGTCTGGCCCGGCGCGCAGCCGGAGAGCAGCGGCGTGAGCTCGACCGTGACGGGCGGGTCGAAATCCGCCGGCGCCCGCCAGGTGATGGCGGCGCTGTCCCCCCCGGGGCCGGCGAGACGGAGATTCAGGTCCACGCCGGGATCGGCGCAGTGGTTCGCGAGGCAGCTGTTCGTGTAGCGCAGGATGGCCTGCGTCGCGGAAGGATCGATCTCGATCTGCGCGGGCACGCCTCCGAGGATCGTCGCGCCCTCGAGCACGGGGATGTGGACATCGTAGATGCGGCTCCCGGAAGGGAGCATGGACGAGTAGACGAGGGTGGGGGTGACGTCGCGGCCCTGCGCCGAGAGGAGGAGCAGCTCGCCGAGCAACGCCTGCTGGGCGGCGCCGATTGCCCCGGGATCGACGTGGAAGTCGCTTACGGCCGCATCGAGGGGGATGCCCGAGTAGGAGCGCAGCTCCCCGCCGGCGAACGTACCGATGCTCTGCGCAGGATCCGCAGGATCCGTGAGCGACACCTGGATGTCGGTCCCTGGGGTGTTGCCGTTGAGGCCTCTGGCGAGCTGCCAGCTCGCGGTCCGCGCCGGGAGCAAGTCTCCCGCCCGCTCGCGGTGCAGTCCGCTCTGCTGGACGAGCGCGAACCCCATCGTGTCCCCACCGCCCAGGGCGCGCGCGTATCCCTGGACGACGCCCACCCCCGGCCAGAGCGTCGTCTGGGTGCCGCTCGCTCCGGCATCACTGCGCAAGAGCTGCGCGAGGCTCTCCCCTGCGCGGATGACGGACGGGTTGGCCGCGAAGCCGGGCGCGACTTTCAGGGCCGCGAGCAGGAGCGCTGCTGAGACTCTGGCCGCCGCTCCGCCGCGCATCCGAGGCCTCCTAGACGGATTCGGCCCGCAGCGCGGCACGAATGCGGTGCAGCGAAGCGAGCAGAGCTTCGGCGCGGGCGGGGTCGAGCTGGGTGTCGCGGTCGGAGAGCGCCTTCTCGGGGTGGGGATGCACCTCGAGGAAGACGCCGTCGGCGCCGGCCGCGACCGCTGCCCGCGCCAGGGGCTCGGCGAACTCGCGCGCGCCGCCGCTGCCTTCGGTACCCGCCCCGGGGAGCTGCAGCGAATGGGTGACGTCGTAGATCACCGGAATGCCGTCCTGCTGCATCCAGGCGAAGCTGCGCATGTCGACCACCAGGTTGTGATAGCCGAACGAAGCGCCCCGCTCGGTGACGGTCACCCTTTCGTTGCCAGCGCTGCGGATCTTCTCGACCACCCGGCGCATGTCGTCGGGGGCCATGAACTGTCCCTTCTTGACGTTGACCGAGCGGCCGGTTTCGGCCGCGGCGATCAGCAGGTCGGTCTGCCGGCAGAGGAAGGCCGGCACCTGCAGGACGTCGCAGACCGCCGCCGCGGCTTCGCACTGCGCCGGCTCGTGCACGTCGGTCAAGAGCGGCAGGCGATACCGCCGGCGCACCTCGGCGAGGACGCGCAGTCCCTCGGCGAGCCCCGGTCCGCGGAACGAGCGCACGGAGCTGCGGTTGGCCTTGTCGAAGGACGCTTTGAAGACCAGCGGCAACGCGAGGCGCTGAGCCATCGCGGCCAGCGCCTCGGCGGCGGCCAGGGTCGTCGCTTCGCTCTCGATGACGCACGGCCCGGCGACGACCGGCAGCCGTTCGCCGCCGATCGTCACGCCGGGCGCGAGCTCGAACGGCTGCCGGGTCACGCCGGCTGCCCCTCCGCGGCGGCGACGGGTGGGGCGGCGGCGACGCCGCTGGGCCGCGCGGCGCCGGCGCGCCGCCGCTGCTCGGCGAGCGCCGCGCCGATGTAGGAGACGAAGAGGGGATGCGGCTCGGTCGGCTTCGACTTGTACTCCGGGTGGAACTGGCAGCCGAGGAACCAGGGGTGGCCGGGCAGCTCGACCATCTCGATGAACTTGCCGTCGGGGCTGCGTCCCGAGACCGTCAGCCCGTGCTCCTGGAGCTTGGCCAGGTACTTGTGGTTCACCTCGTAGCGGTGCCGGTGGCGCTCGGAGATCTCGTCGCGGCCGTAGATCGAGCGCGCGAGCGTGCCCTCCTGCAGCCGGCAGGGATAGGCGCCCAGCCGCATCGTGCCGCCCATCTCCTCGATGCCCAGCAGGTCGCGGAGCTTGAAGATCACCGGCTGCGAGGTGTCGGGATCGAATTCGGTCGAGGTCGCGTCCTTGACACCGCAGACGTTGCGCGCGAACTCGATGGTCATGCACTGCATGCCGAGACAGATGCCGAAGAACGGGACTTGGTGCTCGCGCGCGTAGCGGATCGCCCGGATCTTCCCTTCCGTGCCGCGCTTGCCGAAGCCGATCGGCACCAGGAGCCCGTCGACTTCGAAGAGCTCGCGCGGCCAGGCGCCGCCTTCGATCTCCTCGGCGTTGAGGTAGACCAGCTCGACCTTGGCGTCGTTGGCGACGCCACCGTGGATCAGCGCCTCGTTGAGGCTCTTGTAGGCGTCGGGCAGCTCGACGTACTTGCCGACGATGCCGATCCTCACCAGGTGCTTCGGGTTCTTGACCTTGGAGACCAGGGCCTCCCAGGGCGCGAGGTCCCGCTCGTAGTGCGGCAGGTTGAGCTGGTCGAGCAGGATGTCGTCCAGGCCCTCGCGGGCGAACATCAGGGGGACTTCGTAGATCGTGGAGACGTCGCGCGCGGCGATCACCTGCTCCGGCGCGACGTTGCAGAAGAGAGCGATCTTCCGCCGCAGGTCGTCGGGCAGCGGCCGGTCGACCCGGCAGAGCAGGACGTCGGCCTGGATGCCGATCGCCCGGAGCTCGCGCACCGAGTGCTGGGTCGGTTTCGACTTGAGCTCCTCGGAAGCGGCGATGTAGGGCACCAGGGTGAGGTGGACGTTGACCGAGCTGTTGCGCCCGAGCTCGAGGCGCAGCTGGCGGATCGCCTCCAGGAAGGGGAGCGACTCGATGTCGCCCACCGTGCCGCCGATCTCGACGATCACCACGTCGTGGCCGTCGGCGACCCGTCGCATGCCGTCCTTGATCTCGTCCGTGATGTGCGGGATGACCTGGACGGTCTTGCCGAGATAGTCGCCGCGCCGCTCCTTGTTGATCACCGACTCGTAGATCCGTCCGGTCGTGTAGTTGTTGAGCTTCGAGGTGACGGTGTGGGTGAAGCGCTCGTAGTGCCCGAGGTCGAGGTCGGTCTCCGTGCCGTCGTCGGTCACGAAGACCTCGCCGTGCTGATAGGGCGACATCGTGCCGGGATCGACGTTGACGTAGGGGTCGAACTTCATCAACGCGACGCGGAAGCCGCGCGACTCGAGGAGGGCGCCGATCGAAGCCGAGGCCACGCCCTTGCCGAGGGACGAAACCACGCCGCCGGTCACGAAGATGTACTTGGTCGTCATCGCTTCCCTCCCGATCGAAGCGCTTCGTCGCGCAGCCGCCGGTCGGCCTCGGCGGCGTCCTCCGGCGTGTCGACCCCCCAGGACGGGCGCGCGCCGGTGAGCACCCGGATGCGCACGCCGTTCTCGAGCGCGCGCAGCTGCTCGAGCGACTCGCTGATCTCGAGCGGCGTGCGCTCGCGCGCCGCGAGGTCGAGCAGTGCCCGGCGCTGGTAGCCGTAGATGCCGAGGTGGCGCAGCGGTTCGGCGCCGCCGGGGACGCGCGGAAACGGGATCGCCGCGCGGCTGAAATAGAGCGCGTAGCCCTGGCGGTCGAGCACGACCTTGACGATGCTCGGACTGTCGAGATCTCCGGGCAGGGCGTCGGCCGCGAGGGTGACGATCGGATCGCCGGGACTCGCAGCGAGGTGGGCGGCGATCCGCGAGATCCCTTCGGGGTCCATCAGCGGCTCGTCGCCCTGGATGTTGACCACCGCGTCGCAGCTCCAGCCGCGAGTCGCGTGCGCGATACGGTCGGTGCCGCTGGCGCATTCGGCGGGAGTCATCTCGGCCTCGCCGCCGAAGCCGCGCACTACCGCGGCGATCCGCTCGTCGTCGGTCAGGACGACGACCCGATCGAGCCCCCGCGCCTCGGCAGCGCGGCGATAGACGTGCTCGATCATCGGCCGGCCGGCGAGGGGGTGGAGCGCCTTGCCGGGCAGGCGGGTCGAGCCGTAACGGGCGGGTATCGCGCCGATCACGATTCTCCGCCCGGCGACCGCAGGCGTCGCGGGAGAATTTTCAGTAGGGTGCACGACTCAATTTACAGCGCGCTCGAACCGGAGTCAATCCGTGGCGGCGCGCTGTGCTAGCTTTCGGCGGTCGTGCGTCCGCCGTCGCTCACCCGCTCGCAGCGCGCCTTGGCGTGGCTCGCCGCCCTGGCGCTGGTCGCGCTGGGAGCGCGCGAGGTCTGGCAGCGCGACGCGGCGACGCAGTGGATCTGGCGGGAGGGCGACCTGCGCACGATCGGCCCGACCGCTTTCTTCGCGGTGCGCGAGGTGGACCTCGAGCAGGTTCCCGACGGGGCGATCGCGAGCGTGGTGGGGGACGAGGAGTACGTCCTCTACCTGAACGGAACCTGCGTCGGGGCCGGCGGCTGGCGGCCGGGGACTCCCGCCGATCGCTATGCGGTCTCGCGCTGGCTCCGTCGCGGGCGCAACCGTCTGGTGGCCGAGCTGCGCAGTTCGACGGGCGCCGGCGGCTTCTGGCTCGAGCTCGCCGACCCCTCCGGGCGGGTGCTGGCGCGCACCGACGGCGCCTGGCGGCGATTCGACGGCGCCTGGCACGGGCTCTTCCGGGAGATTCCGCTGGCCGAGGCGTCGCCGCTCCGGGTGCTGGGAGGGGGTGCGGTCGGCCGATGGAGCCTCCCAGCGGCCGGAGCCGTTCACGTCACCCTGGAGGAGCGGCTACCCAGCCCCGCGCGGCGGGCGTTGGCCGTGCGGGTGCCGGCCGAAGGCGGCGCGTGGCGCCCGCTCGCGACGCGCCGGCGAGGCCCGAACCTGGGCCCGCAAGTGGAGTTCGACTTCGGCGAAGAGGTCGTGGGGTATCTCCAGCTCGTCTATCGCGACACGGTGGACTCTGCCCCCCCGGGGGTCGCCCTGCTGCGCTTCGGCGATTCGCCAGCGCCCGCGGCGCCGTGGCCGGCCGACGGCGTCGTGGTGCCGATTCCCGGAGCCGGCCATCGTCTGTCGAGCGCTCCGCGGCGCTTCCGCTACGTCGCGGTGGTCGGCCTGCCGGGAGTCTTCTCCGCGCAGGTGCTGGAGCTCGACCCGCGGGAGCTCGGCGAGGCGGCCCGGGGGGAAAGCGCGGAGCGAGGGGTGTTCGGGCTCGTGCCGCCGGCGTCAGGAGCGGCGATGCAGCACGAAATCTGGCGCGAACTCGAGCGCCTCCCGGGCGTCGTTGTCGGGCAGGGAGACTAGTGCCTCGCGCGCCTCGGCGGCGAAGCGTAGGGCGGCCGCCGAGGACTCCTCGAGCGTGCCTTCGCGGCGCACCAGCTCGAGGATCGACTCGGCCGGGACGCGGGCGAACGACCGGTCGGCGAGAACCGTCTCGATACGGCCGCGCTCGCCGGCGCCCAGGCGGGGCAGCAGCAGGATCAGCGGCAGGGTGAGCTTGCCTTCCTTGAGATCGGCGAGCACCGGTTTGCCGAGCGTGCGCGCGTTGGCGGTGAAGTCCAGCAGGTCGTCGGCGAGCTGGAAGCAGATGCCGAGCGCCCGGCCGTAGCGCTCCAACGGCGCGATCGCCGACTCCACCAGCGGCCGCATCCGCGCGGGTACGGAACAGGCCGCGGCGAAGAGCTGCGCCGTCTTGCGGTCGACGATCTCGAAGTACTCGCTGACCGACAGGTCGGTCGCGCCGAGCCGGCGCTCGGCCAGCAGCTCGCCCTCGGTCATCCGCAGGGTGGCGTCGCAGAGCCGGTCGAGGATGGCGAGCGAGTCGTGTTCGAGGGCCATCTTCATCGCCGTGGTATAGAGCCAGTCGCCGAGCAGCACGGTCTGGCTGTTGCCCCAGAGCTCGTTCACCGTCTTGCGTCCGCGCCGCGTCGTCGCGTGGTCGATGATGTCGTCGTGGATCAGCGTCGCGGTGTGGATGAACTCCACGACGGCGGCGTAGGTCACCTCTTCGTCGCTGTCGCGCCCGAGCAGGCGGGCGCAGAGCAGCAGGAGCGCCGGGCGCATGCGCTTGCCGCCGCCCGCGAAGATGTATTCGCCGGTCTGCTGGATGAACGGCACGTCCGAAGCGAGACGGCTGCGGAACACCCCTTCCGTCGCGGCGAGCTTGTCGGCGATCAGGTCGAGGAATCGCGCGGCGCGATACGACTCGTCCGGAGTGGCGGCGTCGACCAGCTTGTGGTTCAAGAGCGTCACCGGTAGTTGGTGAAGCTGAGCGGGACGTCGAGCTCGAGCGCCCGGCAGGTCGCGATGGCCGACTGCAGGTCGTCCTTGCTCTTGCCCGAGATGCGCACCGTGTCGCCCTGGATGGCCGCCTGGACCTTGAGCTTGAGGCGCTTGATCTCGGCGACGATCCGCTTGGCCGTCTCCTGGGGGATTCCCTGCTGGAAGGTCAGCTTCTGGCGCACCCGGCCGCCGCTCGCCGGCTCGGGGTCGGCGCGGCGCAGCGATTTCAGGTGCACGCCCCGGCGCACGAGCTTGGTCTCGAAGACCTCGCGCGCCTGGCCGAGCGAGAACTCGTCGGCCGACTCGAGCACGATCGCCTCCCCATCGAGGACCAGCTTGGCGCCGACGCGCTTGAGGTCGTAGCGCGTGGCGATCTCCTTCTCCGCCTGGTGCGCGGCGTTGCGCACCTCCTGGAGGTCGACCTGCGAGACGATGTCGAACGAGTTGTCGGCCATGGGTGGGCGCCTATCGCGGCGCGCGGCGAATCCTATACCGCGCGCGAGTGTCCCCCAACACTAGGGCTCCTTCCAGTCGAGCTCGCCGGGTGGCGAGAAGAGATCCGCGTCCTCGGTCGAGCGGAATCCGGTGAAGCGGAACCGGGTGGCGTTGCCCTCCCGATCGCCGTAGGCCAGGGCCGTAGGTCGCTGGCTCGCCGGATCGAACGCGATCGTGACCCGCTCGAGGGAGCGCTCTCGGTCGGTCGGCTCGAGCTCGACGACGATCTCGCCCCGCTCGGTGCGCGCCGAGGCGCGGTAGCGCCGTACCAGCTCGCCGACCGGCAGGAGCAGCAGGTCGAGGCCGCTCTGCTCGCGCAGGTCGACATGGAGGCGCTGGCCGCGCGGCTCCCCCTCGACCCAGGAATGGAGCCAGGGTCCGCAGAGCAGGTAGGACTTGCGGTAGGGGGTGACGTAGTCCCAGCGCAGGCAGTCGGGGACGGCGAGAGCGACCCGCCCCGATTCCTCTTCGCCGGCGGCGAATCCCGCCGGGACGAAGGTCTGGACGAAGTCACCCGCCAGGGCTCCCGAGGCGGCGAGATGGAGCCGCAGCTGGGCGAGCGCCTGCCAGGGGTCCACCGGGTCGGTGGACGGACCGGCGAGGCCGCGCGCCGGTCCACCGGCGGCGAGCAGGACGAGCGTCGTGAGCAGGAGGCGCCGCCGCATCGCCGCTCAGTGCCGGAAGTGGCGCCGGCCGGTGAAGACCATCGCCATCGCCTGCTCGTCCGCGGCGGCGATCGCCTCGTCGTCCCGCTTGCTGCCCCCCGGCTGCACGATGGCCTCGACGCCGGCTTCGGCCAGGACGTCGATGCCGTCGCGGAAGGGGAAGAACGCGTCCGAGGCGGCCACCGTTCCGGCGAGCGGCCGGCGTGCCTTCTGGATCGCCAGGCGGCAGGAGTCGACGCGGCTCATCTGGCCGGCGCCGATGCCGACGGTCTGCTCGGCGGTCGCGACCACGATCGCGTTGGACTTGACGTAGCGCGCGACCGACCAGGCGAAGGCCAGGGCGCGGCGTTGCTCGGGGGTCGGCTGGCGCCGCGTCGGGCAGGTCCATTCGGCCGGATCGTCGACTCCGCCGTCGGCGACCTGGGCGAGGAATCCGCCGTCGATGCCGCGCAGCTCGATCTCGCCGCCGTGGGGCGGGTAGGGGGGAGCGAGCAGGAGGCGCAGGTTCTTCTTCTCGGCGAACAGCGGAGCCGCGTCCGGCGCGAGCTCGGCGGCCACCAGCACCTCGATGAACAGCTCGGCCGAGGCTGCGGCGAAAGCGCGGTCGAGCGGCCGGTTCACCGCCACGATCGAGCCGAACGCCGAGACCGGATCGCCGTCGAAAGCGCGGCGATAGGCCGTGACGAGGTCGACGCCACGCCCCACGCCGCAAGGATTGTTGTGCTTGACGATCACCACCGCCGGCTCGGCGAACTGGGCGACCAGACGGCGCGCCGCGTCGGCGTCGAGCAGGTTGTTCCAGGAGAGATCCTTGCCCTGCAGCTGGCGCATCCCGCCCATCACGCCCGCGCCGCCCGCCAGTCGGTAGACCGCCGCGCCCTGGTGCGGATTCTCGCCGTAACGCGGCTCGAGGACCCGCTCGAGCGGCAGGACGAGACGCTCCGGGAAGAGCGGACCCGCCTCGCCCCCCGTCTTTCCCAGCCAGGAGGCGATCGTGGCGTCGTAGGCGGCGGTGTGGGCGAACGCCTTCTCGGCGAGGTGCCGGCGCAGGGCGACCGGCAGGGTGTTGCCCTGCTCGGCCAGCGCGGCGACGACCGCGGGGTAGTCGTCCGGATCCACCACCACGGCGACGCTGGCGAAGTTCTTCGCGGCGGCGCGCACCATCGCCGGACCCCCGACGTCGATCATCTCGACGACCTCGGCTTCGCTCGCACCTTGGCGCGCCGCCGTCCGCTCGAAGGGGTAGAGATTGACCACCACCAGGTCGATGCGCGCGATGTCGTGCTCGGCGAGGGCGGCGAGGTGCGCGGCCTTGCCGCGATCGGCGAGGATCCCGCCGTGGATCCGCGGATGGAGCGTCTTCACCCGGCCGTCGAGGATCTCGGGAAAACCGGTGACCGCGGAGACGCCGGTGACCGGGATGCCGGCCGCCTCGAGGTGGCGTCGGGTGCCGCCCGTCGAGACGATCTCGATGCCGCGTCCGGAGAGGTCTCGGGCGAGCTCGACCAGACCTCGCTTGTCGGAAACGGAGAGCAGCGCACGGACGACGGGGAGCATGGGCGGACCTCGCGAATCAGGGGCGGCCGCCGGCCGCTACGGCTTCGCCGCGCAGCAGGACCAGGCGATCGCGGTGGCGAACGAGCTCGGGCCGGGGGTCAGCGCCCCCGGCGGCGAGCCAGACGTGACGGAATGCGCGCGCCACGTCGGAAACCGCGTGGCTGTAGGCGAGCGCGGCCACGGCGAACGCCGTGGAGCGGTCGTCGAAGCGGAGAGCCCCGGAGCCGTAGGCGATTCGCCGGTACTCCTCGCCGAGCGCCGGATAGAGCTCGCGGCCGCGAGCGAAGGAGCGCCGCAGCCAGGCGTCGAGGTCGCGCGGTCGGCTCCAGTCCGGGCCGATGCCGTAGAAGACCACGGCGAAGCGCGGCCGGGCCGACTCCGCGTACTCCAGGAAATCGCGGAAATACCTTCCCTCGGTGCGATCCGCGTTCGACGTGTTGAGCGGCAGGTTGGCATCGGCCACGTAGTGCGAGAGTCGGCCGAGCCGGGTGACCACCTCGTCGAACGGGCGGTGCGAGCGCAACGCCGCGATCGCGGCATCGAGCTCTGCCCGGATGACCCGGTCGAGCTGGCCGCCGCCGTCGGGGTTCTTCATGTGCCGCGCCGGCTCGCGCTCGGCGAACGGCGCCTCGACGCCGGCCAGGAAAGAGCGCTCGCGGCGCAGGATCTGGCGCGCCAGGTCGGGCGGCGCGACGCCCGCTGCATCGAGGGCGATGGCCTGCTGCGTCTCCGGCTTCCAGGCGATCGCCGGGCTCGCGACGAGCAGGCCGAGGCCGACTCCCAGCGCGAGCATCGCGATCTCGTATCGGCGGGCCATCCGCTGCATTCTAGTTGACGCCGCGCTCGCGAAACTGCTACAAATCGCCCCGGCCGGCGCTCCCGGCCGCCCTGCCAACCTGCCCAGGTAGCTCAGTTGGTAGAGCACGGCACTGAAAATGCCGGTGTCGGTGGTTCGAATCCGCCCCTGGGCACCAGTCTTCCCTTCTTGCCTCCGCGAAGCCTCGCCGTCGTCGCGAGGTCCTGGGCGCCATCGCCCGGGGTGCGCCTGCGACGAGGCGAATGCACTGCTGCACACCGGGCGTTCACCGGGTCGTCATCGCATCCTGCTCGAATCGCAGTTGACGCGGGCGAGGAGGCATGCGGCCGCTCCCGGAGGTGCGATGCGGCGATCGACCTGGAAGCAAGGCATGGTGGTGGCGCTGACCGCAGCTTCGACCGCGGGCTGGTTGGGCGCCCAGGCCGGCGGCTGGACGCTGCTCGGCTGGAACGACCTCGGAATGCACTGCATGGACTCCGACTTCGCCGTCTTCTCGATCCTGCCGCCCTACAACGTGCTGCATGCCCAGCTCCTCGACGCCGACGGGCAGCTGGTCGATCCGCCGCCGGCCGGCGTGACCGTGACCTATGAGGCCTGCGCCGATCCCGACGGCTCGGAGAATCGCACCTCGATCGGCAAGACGAACTTCTGGCAGCACGTGCAGGCGCTCTTCGGGGTGAGCCTGCCGCCGGACGGTGGGCTGGCCGGCTATGCCATGCCCGGTCCGGGGAACGCGCCGCGCGCCATGGCCTTCTCGGCCGCTGCGCACGGCTTCGTCGCCGACGGGGTGCCGATCACTCCCTGGGACGACGCGGCGCAGAAGAACGAGTATCCGCTCCTCCGCCTGGTGGCGCGCAACGCTGCCGGACAACTGCTCGCCGAGACGCGCATCGTCGCTCCGGTCTCCGACGAGATGGACTGCCGTGCCTGCCATGCCTCCGGGTCGGTGCCCGCCGCCGAGCCTCCGGGAGGCTGGGTCTTCGATCCCGATCCGGAGCGCGACGTGCGCCTGAACGTCCTCAGGCTGCACGACGGTCTCCAGGTCGGCGATCCAGGCTACGCGGCCGCGCTGGCGCTCGCGGGCTACGATCCTGCGGGCCTCTACGCCCAGGTGACGATCCACCAGAGTCCGATCCTCTGCGCGCGTTGCCACGCTTCGAACGCGCTTCCTGGCACCGGTTTCGCGGGGATATCGCCGCTCACCCGCGCCGTTCACGGCCGCCACGCCGGAGTGCTCGATCCGCTGACCGGGCAGACGCTCGACGCTTCCACCAACCGGACGGCCTGCTACCGCTGCCATCCCGGCTCGGAGACGCGCTGCCTGCGCGGCGCGATGGGCAAGGCGGTGGCGGCGGACGGCGCCATGGCGATGCAATGCCAGAGCTGTCACGGCACGATGAGCCGGGTCGGGGGCGCGGCGCGGGTCGGCTGGCTGGAGCAGCCGTCCTGCCAGAGCTGCCACACCGGGACGGCGACGCACAACAACGGACAGATCCGCTACGACTCCGTCTTCGAGACGGGTGGCGAGGAGCGGATCGCGGTCGATTCCACTTTCGCCACTCAGCCCGACGTACCCGCTCCCGGCTTCGACCTCTATCGCTTCTCGGTCGGGCATGGCGGGCTCTCGTGCGAGGCCTGCCACGGCTCGACGCACGCCGAGTTCCCGTCCTTCGAGCGCAACGACAACCTGGCGAGCGAGCTCGCGCAAGGGCACGCCGGAGTCCTCGCCGAGTGCACGGCCTGCCACGCCCAGGCTCCCGAGACGGTCACCGGCGGCCCGCACGGACTGCACCCGATCGGGCAGTCGTGGATCGGCGACCATGAGGACGCTGCCGAGGGGAATCCGAGCGCCTGCCGGAGCTGCCACGGAACCGACTACCGCGCCACGGTGCTCTCGACGTCGCAAGCCGATTGGGTGGCTTCGACGCAGTTCGGCAACAAGCACTTCTGGCGTGGCTTCCGGATCGGTTGCTACGCCTGCCACAACGGACCGACGGACGACGACCCGAGCCCCAACCATCCGGCGGTGGTGCAGGATCGCAGCGTCGAGACGTCGGTCGAGGTTCCCGTCGAGGTCGCGCTCGGGGCGAGCGACGCCGACGGCGATCCGCTCGAGTTGCGCGTCGTCGCTCAGCCCGGGCATGGCACGGTGGGGATCTCCGGGACCGTCGCCACCTACTTCCCGCAGCCCGGCTTCGCAGGCAGCGATCACTTCACCTACGCCGCCTGGGACGGCTGGACCGACTCCAATCTCGCGACCGTCTCGGTCCTGGTGACCGACGACACCTGCCAACTCCTCGGTTGCGTTTTCGTCGATGGCTTCGAGAGCGGCGGCGCCGGCGCCTGGAGCACCGTCGTTCCTTGAGGGGTTCGCGACCCGGCGCCGCGCTCAGCCGGCGAGCTCGACTTTGGCGAGCAGGCGCGCCGCGGCCGGCGAGCCGGGGGCGTGGGTGAGGATCTTCTGGATGCGGTCGATGGCTTTGATCGGATCGCCCACCGACTGGTAGAGCACCACCTCGCCGTAGAGATTGTCGGCCAACGTGTTGAGGCGCGCCGTCACCGCCGCGCTCTGGGCGCCGCCGGGATAGCGCTTGAGGTAGGCCGCACCATCGGCGAGATCGGTGTAGGTCGTCGCCTGGCGTGCCAAGCGGTCGCCAGCCAGGCGCTGCAGCTCCTCGTCCTGCGTCTGAGCGGCGAGCTCGGCGAGCGCCGTCAGCTGGTCGACGCTCGGGGCGATCGCCCGCAGACCGCGCTGCGCCTTGCGGCCCGCCTCGCTCTCCGGCGCCACCTGCCAGCAGGCGAGAAACTGCTCGACCGCGTCGGCCTGCCGCCCCAAGCGGGCGTACGCCTCGCCGAGCGCCAGGCGGATCTCCGGCACTTCGGCGGCGTCCGGATAGTTGCTGAGGAAGGTCTCGAGGAACGGGGTCTCGTAGACGCCGCTTTGCCAGACCTCGAGCGCCCGGGGCCGCAGCGCGTCGCGCTCGGCCGCGATCGCCGCCCGTTCCTCGACCAGCGCGCCGATCGCCGACGATTCGGGGGTGAGCCAGCGCAGCGTCGCGATCTGCTCGTCGTAGGCGGCGAGCAGGTGACCGTAGTCGCGCGCCAGCGGCGAGCCGGCGAGCGCGTGCATCCGTTCGCCGGCCAGGCGCTCGCGGCGCAGTTGCTCGGCGGCCGGTCCCTTCGGCCAAGCGGTCAGGGCGGCGGCATGGGCGAGCTCGAGCGGCGTGAGGCCCGGCTGCGGCCGCTCGCCGCGTGGTCCGCCGCCGGAGCGTCGCGCTTCGTCAGGCTCCTCGGGCAGGCGGACCGTCATCCGGCTGGCGAACTGGAGCAGCTCGGCCTGGGTGCGGGTCCGGAAGTCGTCGACCGGCTTGGGCGTCCCCACGGCGAGCTCCTGCTTGCGAATGCGCGCCGCCGCGACGCGCTGGTCGAAGAAGGGGTGCGTGCGCCAGTAGCCGTACTCCCGCGAGCTGTCGGGGAGTCGCGTGCCGAGGGAGGTCATGAGGCGCTCGGTGCCGTCCGTCCGGAATCCCGCCGCAGAGGCCCAACGCTGGCCCTCCTCGTCGGATTCGTCCTCGAACTCGCGGCTGTAGCTGCGCAACAGGAGCTCCGAGATGATGACGCTCGCGGCGTAGCTGCCGTAGACGATGTTGCCCTCCGGCCGGTCGCGCGAGTTGTAGACCCCGTAGGGGTCGGGAACGTTGACCGCCGCCTCGCGGTCGTCGCCGCCGGCGAGCAGGACGCCGAAGAGCACCGCCTGCGAGAGGACGTTGAGCAGGGTCGCCCGCTTCTCCATGCGCACGCCGTGGCGCTTCACCACGTGCCCGATCTCGTGGCCGAGCAGGGCGGCGAGCTCGTCGTCGGTCAGACCGAGCTCGATCATGCCGCGGGTGACGAAGATCTGGCCGCCCGGCAGCGCGAAGGCATTGGGCTCGGGCATGTCGATCAGAAAGAACGAGATCGGGAGCTCCCCGAAATTGGCCTCGCGGGCGACCCGGTAGCCGAGCGTCGCCACTCGATCGAGCTCGGCCGGCTCGTCCCACGTGCCATAGAGGCGCAGCGCCTGGGCGGCGGCTTCGAGGCTCCGGTCGAAGAGCTCCTGGGCTGGGGTCTTGGACGCCTGCGGCGCTGGGCTCGGCGTCTGCCCGGCCAACGGAGCGGCGAGGCAGGTCGCCACGAGCCCGGCGAGCAGCCGGCGAGCGAAATCGGCCATGTCGAATCACTGTAGCAGGATGCGTGCCGTTCCCGGGGCCCCGCCGGGCCCCGGAACGGCCCTCGGGCTGTGGTACTTTGGCGCGCCATGAGCGAGATGACGATCGAGGTTCCGACCGCCAAATCGGGCATGGAAGAGATCCGGCCAGCTCTCGACGCGGCGCTGGCGCGCGAGTTTCCCGGCGGCATGCTCGCCCGCCGGTGGGATGGGGAGGTCCTGCAGCTTTCCGGGGCCGGAGCCCAGGGCTCCATCGTCTTCGAGGGAGGACGGCTGATCGGTCGCGCGACGCTCGGGCCCCCGGCCAGCATGATGCGCGGCCTGATCGAGCAGAAAGTCGGCTCGGCGCTGCGCCTCGCCGCGGGCTGACGGCTCGCGGCCGGCTGCCGCCCGGCCCTCCCCCCGCCATGTCGGAAGAGCTGGTCGCCGCCGCGCTGGAGCGCTGGGCGCGCGAGCGCGGCGAAGATCCCTTGTTGTTCTATCGCGACGCGCGCGGCCACTTCCGCTGGTGGTCGGCGCTGCGGGCGCGTCAGGAGTTCGCTTCGCTGGGGCTGCCCGCCGGGGAGAATCCGCGCGAGCAGCGAGCCGCGGCGAGCGACCCCCACGCGTCGATTCCCGGCACCTTCCTGCGCTCGCTCGCCGGCCCCTCGGCGGCCGCCGCTCCGCTCGACCTTTCGCTGCGCGCGGCCGCGGTCGCCGAGGCGGTCGGCCTGCCGCCGGTCGGGACTCCGCGCGACATCTGGATCAGCTGGCGTCCGCTCACCTGGCCGCCCGAGCGCGCGGTGGCGGCCTGGGCGCTCGCGGCGGGAGCGGCGATCGTGCTCGAACCGGCGCCGGACCTCCCGCCTTGGCTGGTCGCCTGGGCGCGTCCGACAGTGCTCACGGGCGACGCCGAGACGCACCTGCGGTGGATCGACGGGGTCGCCCGCGAGGCGCCGCGGCTGCTCGCCGGGCGCTGGCTCCGCCAGCGCTTCTCCCGCCTGCGCACGATCCTGGTCGAGGCGAGCGGCGAGGAGGGCGCGGCGCTCGACGCCGTGCGGCGGCAATGGATCGGGCTCGAGACGCCGCACGCGCCGCGCATCGTGCCGTTTCCGCGCCTGGCTCTGGAATAATCTCCGGCCGAGGGAGGGAGCGGGAGATGCCGGAGGCGGGTGTGCAGCAGGGTGGATCCCCCGGGCCGTTGCCGCGGCCGAACTGGGCTTCCGCCCTGGAGGAGGTGCGCGATCGCGCCGATACGGTCTGGACCGGCGGTGGGCGCGTTGCGACCCGGAGCGGCACGCGTTCGAGCCTGCGCGGGCCGTCCGGCCGCGTGGCGGTGGTGGCCGGCTGCCGCACCCCGTTCGCCAAGGCCGGAACCGACCTCAAGGCGATGGACGCGATCGACCTCGCGGGAATCCCGGCCGGCGAAGTCGTGGCGCGGGCGGGGATCGATCCGGCCGAGATCGACCTCGCGGTCTTCGGCATCGTGGTCGCGCCGCTCGCGGCGCCCAACCTCGGTCGCGAGGTGCTGTTCCGCGCCGGCTTGCCGAGCTCGATCCCCGGCACCACGGTCAATCTCGCCTGCGCCTCGTCGAATCGCGCGGTGGCGAGCGGCGCCGAGGCGATCGTGCGCGGCGAAGCGGAGGTCGTGCTCGCCGGGGGAGCCGAGTCGCTCTCCAACGTGCCGCTGGCCTTCTCGCCGCGCGCCACGGAGAAGTTCATGGCGCTCGCCAAGACGCGCTCGCTGGGCGGCCGTCTCGCGGCGCTGACGCGCTTCCGGCCGCGCGACTTCGCGCCCGTGCCGCCGGCGATCGCCGAGCCCTCGACCGGTCTCACCATGGGCGAAGCCTGCGAGAAGATGGCCAAGGAGAACGACATCTCGCGGCGCGCTCAGGACGAGATCGCGCTGCTTTCCCACCAGCGCGCCGCCGCGGCGGCGGCCGAGGGGCGACTGGACCGACAGGTCGTCCCGGTCTTTCCGCCGCCGGGTTACGACCGGCCGGTGACGGCGGACAACGGCGTCCGCGCCACCACGACGCTCGCGGCGCTCGAGGAGCTCCGGCCGGCCTTCGACCGCCGGTTCGGCACGCTCACCGCGGGAAATTCCTCGCCGATCACCGACGGCGGCGCCGCGGTGCTGCTGATGAGCGAACGGCGCGCGCGTGCCGCCGCGCTGCGGCCGCTCGGCTATCTGCGCTCCTGGGCCTACGCCGCGATCGATCCGGCCGGCCAACTGCTGCAGGGCCCCGCTTATGCTGCGCCGGTGGCGCTCGACCGGGCGGGATTGCGGCTCGCCGACATCGACCTCGTGGAGATGCACGAGGCCTTCGCCGCGCAGGTGCTCTCCAATCTCAAGGCCTTCGCCTCGGCGCGCTTCGCCCGCGAAGCGCTGGGGCGCAGCGCGCCGCTCGGGATGGTCGATCTCGACCGGTTGAACGTCAACGGCGGATCGATCGCCCTCGGGCACCCGTTCGGAGCGACCGGGGCACGGCTGCTCATCCAGCTGCTCGAGGAGCTCGCGCGGCGCGGACTGCAGTTCGGGCTGATCACCGTCTGTGCCGCGGGCGGGCACGGTTTCGCCATGGTCGTGGAGCGCGAGTGAGCCGCTGCGGCGTTGTTCTCCTGGCGTGTCTCCTCGCCGCCGTCGCGGCCGCGGCAGGTGCGACGGAGGCGTCCGACTGGCGGACCCCCGCCGAGATCGCCGACTACCGGGCGACGCCGAGCTACGAGGAGACGCTCGCCTTCGTGCGGCGGCTCGCCGCGACGTCTCCCGCCGTCCGACTGCAGTTCTTCGGCGAGTCGGCCTCCGGTCGGCCGATGCCGCTGGTGGTGGTCTCGCGCGAGGGGGCGTTCACCCCCGAGACGGCGGCTGCCTCGGCGAAGCCGGTGGTGATGGTGCAGAACGGCATTCACTCCGGCGAGATCGACGGCAAGGACGCCTGCCTCGCCCTGCTGCGCGACCTCGTCACGGGAGGCGAGCCCGATCTGCTCGACGCCGCGACGCTGCTCATCGTGCCGATCTACAACGTCGACGGGCACGAGCGCGTGTCGCCCTACAACCGGCCCAATCAGGACGGCCCGGAGCTCGGCATGGGCCATCGCACCACCGCCGACGGGCACGACCTGAACCGCGACTACCTCAAGCTCTCGACTCCCGAGGCGCGCCACCTCGTCGCCCTGTTCAACCGCTGGAAGCCGCATCTGGTGGTCGACGTGCACGTGACCGACGGCGTGGACCTCGACTGGGTCCTCACCTGGGCCACCGCGGAGGCGCCGTTGCTCGCCGCGCCGGTCGATCGCTGGATGAAGACGCATTGGCCTCCGGTGTTGGCGTCGATCGAGTTCGCCGGCGTCCGTCAGGGGCCCTATGTCGATCTGCGCGACGGGCTCGATCCGACGCAAGGGTTCTCCTCGGTGGTGGTGGAACCGCGCTTCTCGACCGGTTACTTCCCGCTCCGTCACCGCCCCACGGTGCTGATCGAGACTCACTCGCACAAGCCCTATCGCGAGCGGGTGCTGGCGGTGCGCGAGCTCCTCGGCGCGCTGCTCCGCCAGGTGGCGACCGGCGGCGCCGCGCTGCGCGCTGCGATCGCCTCGGCCGGGATCGCGACCACGATGGCGGGGCAGCCGCAGGCCGCGCCGAGCGACGTGGCGATCCGCTACGCCGAAGCCGAGCCGGAGCCCTACCTGGTGCCCTTCTACGCCTGGCGCAAGGAGCCTTCGCTGATCTCGGGAGGCGAGCTGTTGCGCTACGACCGTGGCGAGATCCGGGCGGTTTCAGTGCCCTGGTATCACCGGCTCGAGGTCGAGCTCAGCCGCCCTCGGCCGCGCGGATATCTCGTGCAGCCGGGCTGGCCCGAGATCGAGCGCCGGCTGGTCGATCACGGATTGCGGTTCGAGCGCCTCGCGCGGGCTCTGGAGCTCGAAGTGGAGACCGCGCGACTCGCCGATCCGCAGCCCGCCGGCTCCTCCTACCAGGGTCTCACCCGGATCACCGCCGAGACCACCTATCAGATGGAGCGCCGGAGTGTCCCCGCGGGCGCGCTCTGGGTCCCGGCGGCGCAGCCCGACTTCGAAGTGGCGGTGCAGCTGCTCGAGCCGGAGGCACCCGATTCGCTCCTCGCCTGGGGCCTGGTCAGCTCCATCTTCGAGGGCAAGGAGTACATCGGCGAGGCCAAGCTCGACGAGCTGGCGCGCCGCGAGCTCGCCGATCCGGCCGTCGCCGCGGCGTGGGAGAGCGCGCTCGCGGACGAGAAGTTCGCCGGCGACCGCCGCGCCCGGTACCGCTGGTGGTACCGCCGGACGCCCTACTGGGACGAGCAGGTCGGGCTCTACCCGGTCTTCCGTCTCATGGGCCCGTTGCCGCGCTAGCGCCCGCCACGACGATCGTCGGCTGGGCCGCGGCCGCGGCCTCCGCGTAAGCCTCGCTCGCGAACCACTCCTTGAGAGCCGAGGAGACCGGCAGCACCATGACCGCCGGTTGCCAGCGCACGACCGCGCCGGAAGCGATGTCGCGCAGGGCGCCTTCGTCGGCGAGCAGCGTGGCGCGCGCCAGCGGCTGACCTTCGAGGGCCTGGACCACGGCGCGGAACAGCCCTTCGGCCGCTGGATCGAGGAAGCGCATCTGGCCGCGGGCCTGGATCGCCAGGTGGTAGTGCGACGGTGTGAACACGATCCCGTCGAGGCGCAGCCGGTCGCAGACCAGGACCAGCGCCGCCATCGTCTCGCGCAGGAGGCCCAGACCTGGATGGGTCTGCCCGGGCAGCGGCGGCCTGCCGGGCGCGAAACGGGCGCGTGGGTTCTGCAGCAGGAGCCAGTCGATGGCCAACAGCTCGGCGCCTGGAATGGTCCGCCGGTCGCGCCGCGCGCGCAGCTCGAAGAGGAGCTCGCGCCGCGAGCGCTCGCCGAAGACGCGCAGGGTGTGGCTGGGCGGGCGGGCGAGCTCGAGCTCGAGATGCGGCTCGGCGAAGCCGAGCGCGCGCAGCCGCGGCAGCAGGCCCAGCCGCTCGAGGCCGAGCTCGAGTCCGGAGGCCGAGTAGTAGCCGAGGAAACGGGTCTCCGTGGCGATCTCGCCGAATCCGCCGAACAGGTCGCGCTCGGTGAGCAGCGGCTCCTCTTCCGCGTCGCCGCGCAGCTCGCGCGGCGAAACGTGATGCACCAGATCGCGGAAGCGGTCGACCAGGAGCTCCTCGGTCGTCGGGGGCTCGATCTCCAGCCCGGAGACCAGCCAGGCGAGGAAGCGCGCGCTGTGCCGCCAGCTCGCCTCGCCGTAGCCGCCGCCCAGCGTGACCACCAGGGGAAGGTGCCGCGTCGAGGCGAGTTCGGTGACGTAGCGATCCCGCTCCAGCATCCCGCGCTCCGAGATCTTCCAGTCACCGAGCAGGTCGTCGGTGGCGGGATCGGCCCCCGCGAGGTAGACGACCAGCGCGGGCGCGAAGCGCGCGAAGAGATCCGGAAGCGTCGCGCGCAGCGTCGCGAGGTAGCGCCCGTCGTCGACATCGGTGCCGAGGGCGATGGCGGTGGTTTCGATGCCGCGCGGCTCGGACCAAGGCTGGTTGTGCACCGAGTAGGTGTGGACGGTCGCGTCCTCGGCGAACAGGGAGCGCGTCCCGTCGCCATCGTGCAGGTCGAGGTCGACGATCAGGACCCGGCCGGCGAATCCGTCGCGGCGTGCCGCCCGGATCGCCACCGCCAGGTCGTTGAAGGCGCAGAAACCGTGGCCGCGGTCGCGGTGGGCGTGGTGCAGCCCGCCGCCCAGGTTGGCTGCCACGGCGCGGCTGGCGAGGGCGCGCCGGAGGGCGAGGAGCGTTCCGCCGGTCATCTCGCGCTGCACGGCGAGCATGGCCTGCTCGGCGCCGTCCGGCAGCCGGTAGCCGAAGAGAGGCTCGAGTCCGCCGGGACGTTGCAGGCGCTCGAGGTAGTCGTCGTCGTGCACCAGGCGCAGCTCGTCGAACGTCGCCGGTCGCGGGCGGTGGACCCGCCGGCCGAGCAGCAGGCCCTCGCGCCGGAGGAAGCTGCGGATCCGCATCGCCCGCCGCGGATCGTGCAGCCCGCCGGGGACCTCGAAGCGATAGCCGGGAGAGAAGACGACTTCCACCCGCGGCGCGTGGAGCAGGGTCTGCGCGCGGCGCATCGCGCGGTGGAGGAGAGTGGGGGAGGGGCTCATCGGTCCGCAGCGCCGCTCAGCGCGCCGTTTCGTTGGCTGCGCGCAGCGTGACCAGCGTGGCGCCCCAGCCGCCGTGCTCGCCCGGCGCGTCGCCGAACGAGCGCACCCGCGGGTCGGCGGCGAGGATCCGGCGGACCGCCTCGCGCTGCACGCCGATCCCACGCCCGTGGATGATCCGCAACGATCGATAGCCGCGCGCCCAGGCCTCGTCGAGGTAGGTGCGCACGACGTCCGGGATTTCGGCGGGCCGGAAGCCGTGGAGATCGAGCACGTCGCCGATCGGGATCTCGATGACGCCGGACGGGTCGATCTCCGGGGAGGAGCCCGGTTCGTCTCCGGGCTCGAGCTCCCGGCGCGGTCCGTCCGGCGGACGATCGCTCACCGCACGATGGTATGCCAAGCGCGCGAGACCAGGGCCGGCGCACGATCGAGCATAGACTCCGCCCGGCGAAGGAGGCGCGGCGAGAGCGATGACCGGAGTCGGCCTGCAGGAAGCCTTCGAGCGCTGCGGCGAGGGGGCGTCGTGACGGGTGAAGCGGGCGCCCAGCGGACGGCTTTCGCCATCCGTCGCCTCGGCCCGGCGGCGATCCCCAGCCCGCTGCGCGTGCCGTCGCACGATTCGTTCGTGCGCGACGACGCGCGGCTGCTGGTCGATCCGCGCAACGGCGCCGCGGGGGGCGGCCTCGCGGCGCCGACCTTCGAGGTCGCCGGGCCGCGCGATCGGCTCTTCTTCGACCCGCCGGGGAGCCGCGCCGCGATCGCCACCTGCGGCGGCATCTCGCCCGGATTGAACGTCGTGGTGCGGGCGCTGGTGGTGGAGCTGGGCGAGCGCTACGGCGTGGGCGAGATCCTCGGCGTACGCCACGGCTACCGCGGGCTCGCCGGCGCCGGGGAGTGGACCCGGCTCACTCCGGCGGACGTCGCGCTGGTCCACCATCAGGGCGGCTCGATCCTCGGCACTTCGCGCGGCGCGCCGCCGGTCGCCGAGATGGTGGACGCCTTGGCCGGCCGGGGCATCGACATCTTCTTCGCCGTGGGCGGCGACGGCACGCTGCGCGGCGCGCTCGAGATCGCCGAGGAGATCGAGCGGCGCAGCCTGCGGATCGCGGTCGTCGGGATCCCGAAGACGATCGACAACGACATCCCCTGGGTCCGGCGCTCGTTCGGATTCGAGACCGCCGTCGAGGTCGCGGCCGAGGCGATTCGCGGCGCGCACGTCGAGGCGACCTCGGTGCGCGACGGTGTCGGACTGGTGCGTCTGATGGGGCGCAACGCCGGCTATCTGGCAGCGACCGCCTCGCTGGCCTCCGGGCTGGTCGATTTCTGCCTGGTGCCCGAGATCCCGTTCTCGCTGGAGGGCGAGCACGGTCTGCTCGCCCTGATCGAACGCAAGCTGGACGAGCGCTCGTTCGCCCTGGTCGTGGTGGCGGAGGGGGCCGGGCAGGAGCACTTCGCAGGGCTGGACCTGGGCAGCGACGCGTCGGGCAATCGCAAGCTGGGAGACATTGGCCGGCTGCTCTGCGAGCGCATCGAGAGTCACTTCGCGGGACGCGGCCGGCGGGTGGCGCTCAAATACCTCGACCCGAGCTACCTCGTGCGCTCGGCGCCCGCCCTGACGGGCGACGTGCTGCACGCCACGCGGCTCGCCCAGAACGCCGCCCATGCCGCCATGTCGGGTCGCACCGCGCTGCTGGTCGGCTACTGGCACGGTCTGGTGACCCACGTGCCGCTCGCGGCCCTGCGCGGGGTGCGACGGCGCATGAGCCCGGTCGGCGAGCTGTGGTGGAACGTCCTCGAATCCACCGGCCAGCCGTTGGCGATCGGCTGACCGGATCCTCCCGGCCCGTCCCGGCTCAATCGAACAGCTTGAGGAAGACGATGTAGGCCACCACCCCGTCGTCGGGGCCGGAGAGCGGCGTGCCGACGTCGAGGTTGACGATGGTGTCCCACGGGCCGATGAAGGTCCCCATCAGTCCGACACCGGTGAGCGACTCGCGATCCAGCCCCGAAGTCTCGTCGGTCGCCCAGGCGGCGTCGTAGACCGCGTCGAGCCGGAGGAGCTTGCCGATCTCGAAGCCGTAGGTCAGGTGGGCGGCGTAGGCCTCCTCGGCGCGGACCTTGCCGATCTGGTAGCCGTGAACGCGGTTGCCGCCGAAGAAGCCGAACTGGTACTTGCTGAAGCGATCGAGATCCTCGCCGCCGGCGTAGTTGAGCTCCAGACCGATCTTCTGGAAGTTGCGCAGATACCAGTTCTTGCTCGCTGCGACCTCCCAGGTGAGGTAGTCGGCCGCCGCGGGATCGTAGTCGTCGCTGTCCGGCAGCCCCCAGGGCTCCCACCCCGAGCGCCGGTGATAGGCGCCCTCGAGCGCCAGCCGATAGCCCGAGCGGGCGAGCGCGAGCTCGAGCTGGAAGCGCTGGGTCAGATGGCTCTCCGGCACCACGAACTCGGGCGCCGTGTCGTCGGCTTCGCCGTAGTGCGAATAGGCGAGCCGGTAGCTCGCCGTCGCCTTGGCGAAGTTGCCCAGCGGGTAGCCGAGGTTCACGGTCACGTTCGCCGGACGCTCCTCGACCTCCTCGCCCGGGGACTCGACGCCGTCGCGGTAGAGCTGGTCGCTGGTCGCGATCGCGAAGGCGAAGACGTCGACGCCGAGGTCGAACTTGCTGCCGAAGACGCGCGGGTCGGCGTAGTTGACGATCCCGAGCACCCCGCCGAAGAAGGCGTTGAGCTGGCGGTTGTTGCCCCGGAAATCGATGTCGAAGTAGTTGACTCCGACGAGCGGCAGGGGGTAGTCCAGCGAGTCGTCGTAGAAGCCCCCGGCGAGCAGGAAGAGGCGATTGCTGTCGTACCCCTCCTTGACCTGCCGCTCGCCCGAGGCCTCGTCCTTGACCAGGTAGCGCAGGCCCTCGTCGGTGTCGCGCACCATGGTCGCCTCGGAAGCGCGCACCTGCTCGCGACGCTCGTCGAAGCTCGGCCCGTTGATCACCACGCCGGTCAAGCGCACCTCGCGCTCCACTACGGTCGCGGTGTTGAGCACCGAGAGGATCTGCTGGCCGGTGGTGCGCAGCGGCAGGACGAACGCCTGCGGCGACCAGGGCGCCGGTTGTCCGGCGGGGTCGACCGGCGAGTAGAACATCGTCTCCTCGTTCGACAGCACCTCGCCCTCGAGCCCGAGCTGCACGGCGCGCAGCCGGACCCGCGCGGCGAGCGCGCGGTCGATCCATACCTTGCCGCGGAAGAGGTTGCGCCCCGGGGCGACCGCCACGGCGGGCTCGAACTCGACCACCCAGCAGTCGCGTCCGTCGACCTCGTCGGTGCCGGCCAGCGTGTAGGTGTACTCCTTGGTGAACAGCACTTCGAGCGGCATGGCGGCAGCCTTCTCCGGCTGGATCAGCGGCAGCTCGGGGATCGACTTGCCGCGCCACTTGACGCCGTTGATGTAGAAGGTCTGCCAGGCCCAATCGAAGGGCTCGCCGCGACGCGCGAAGAGCTCGCCCTCGAACGTCGCCTCGACCGTCTGCACGCCGGAGGCCGCCTGAAAGCGCAACGTGGTGCGATTGAGCGCCTGGTAGTGGCGCAGGCGGCGCGCCTGGGCGTCCTCGGTCGCCTGCAGCCGGCGCAGGATCTCCTCGACCGGGATCTGGCGCTCGGTCTCGACGGTGACCTCTTCTTCCACGCCTTCGAGCTCGGCGATGGAAGCGCGCTCGAGCCGCAGGAGCTCGACGCTCTGCGGTCCGGCGAAGCGGACGGTGACGCCTTCGGGCCGCTTGCGGACGTCGCCCAGCGGCACCGCCTCGCCGGTCGCGAGGTCGACTCGCGCCGGCTGCCGGAGCTGCGGGTCGGGGAAGGTGAGGACGAGCTCCTCGTCCGCCGGCTCGCCGCTCACCAGGACGCGCAGCCCGAGATCCTCGCCGCGCACGAAGCTCCAGGCGCCGCCGCCGCCGGTCGGCACGGTGCCGCGGTCGGGCTGCAGGTCGCCGGCGAACTCGTTGGCCAGCACTTTGAGCGGCGCCAGGGCTGTCGCATCGACGCTCGAGGCGCGGAAGAGGGTCGCCACGATCCCCAGATTGGCCCCGCGGGCCGCCTCGGCGAGCGCTCGCCGGCTCGGCTCGGGGAGCGACAGGGCGTCGAGGATGCGGGGTCTTCCGGGGTCGAGCTGGTCGAGCGTGCGGGCGGCGGCAGCGAGCGCCGTCTCCTCCCCCTCGGCCAGCGCGATCCCGTCGAGGTAGGCGGCGACCTCCTCGCCATAGAAGGCGGTCAGCCAGTCCGGATCGGCGGCGAGCGGCTGGGTGACCACCCGCGCCTGCGGCGCGGCGCCGGTGATCGCCACCGCGGCGCGCTTGACGAGAAAGGCGTACTCGCGGACGTCGGGAACGCCGCCGCCGGGCCAGAGCACCGAGAAAGTGGTCTCCGGGGGGCTCAGCCGCGCCAGCTCGGCGGCCGCCTCGAGCTCACGCTGCAGGCGCTCGATGTTGGCCAGGAGCGGCGAGGGGGTGGTGAAACGCAGGCGGAGCCAGGGGGCGCCGCCGGCGGTGGCGATGGCGTGCGCTCCGGCCGGCGAGGCCGCGCCGTCGAGCGCGGCGTCCCAGGCCACGAAGAAGCGCGCCGTGGGGGCGAGGCGCGGCGCCGCGGCCAGGGCGGAGACGACGGCGAAAGGGTCTTCGACTTCCAGCCCCGCGCAAGGATTGCAGGGCAGACCGATCGCCCCGGCGGGCGAGGCGCCGGTGGCGAACGGAGCGAACGAAGCCATCAGGGCAACAAGGGAGCGAAGTCTCATCGCGACGTGGTCCTCCGGAATCGGGTTGCGCGAGGGGGGAGTGCAGGTAACATACCAGCCCCGTCATGGAATTCTCCGGCCGCCTGGCGTCCTTTCCGATCGGCGACATTCTGCAGTGGGCGCACCACGACCGCCGCTCTGGCGCGCTGGTGGTGCGCCGGAGCGGCGCCGAGAAGCGCATTTTCCTCCACGAAGGCGACATCGTGGCCAGTTTCTCGGACGATCCCGCGGAGTTCTTCGGCCAGCACCTCCTGGTCAACGGATTACTGCAGGAACCTGGATTGATCTCCGCGCTGACCCACTGCCAGCGGACCGCGCAGCGGCTCGGCGACGCCCTGGTGGAGCTCGGCCTGCTCCCGCCCGACAAGGTGACCCTGGCGCTCCGTTCGCAGATCGGCGATCAGGTCTGCGACATCTTCCTCTGGCGCTCGGGCATCTTCTACTTCGCGGCCGAGACGCTGCCGCAGGCGCAACGGCTGGCGGAGCCGCTCTCGGCGGTGGCGCTCGCGATGGAGGGGAGCCGCTGGATGGACGAGCACCAGCGGATCCGCCGGGTGTTCGTGCACGACAACATCGTCCTGCAGCGTGGACACAAGGCGCCGCAGGGCCTGCTGACGCCGCTCGAGCGCCGGATCTACCGCTCGGTCGACGGCAAGCTCAGCCTGGCCGAGCTGTACAACGAGGTGCGCGGTTCGCACTTCCGCTTCCTGCAGGCGGCCTATCGGCTCGCGGTGGTGGAGGCGCTCGACATCGCCGACGTGGGGGAGCACGGCGAGCCGGCCTCGACCGAGCTGCGCCTGGCCGACCTGCTGATCGAGCAGGTGACCGAAGAGCAGGCGGTTTTCCTGCGCCAGAATCCGGCCGTGCCGATCGACGCCCTGGAGGGGAGCTTCCCGCTCTGGGTTCACCCCCCGAGCGCCGAAGAGGAGGCCCAGATGCAGCCGCCGATGCGCGAGTTCTATCGCCGGCTCGACGGCCGGCAGAACCTGCAGGCGCTCTTCTCCGGCATCGCCGGCGAGGAGCGGGCGCGGCGGGTCGACTGGCTCGTTCTGCAATTGCGGCGCAACGCCCTCGCCCTGCTGCCGGCCTCCCTCGAGGAGCTCGAGAGCACCGCGGAACGGAACGCCCGCCCGCCGGCCGCCCGTTGGTGGCGGCGGCTCTCCTCAGCGCGCGACTAGCGAACCCGGCCGGCCCCCCGCTGGCGCGCCCGCCAGCCGAAGATCGCCCAGACGACGCCCGCCAGGAGGCCGAGCGCCGCCAGGGGCAGCAGCGGCGACAACACGCGGAATTCGGCTTCGGCCTCCTCGGTGCCGGCCTTGACCTTGAGCCGATGCGGACCGACGGCGAGCTCCAGCCCGCCCACCCGCGCTTCGGTCCGTCCACCGTTGGTCGCCAGCCGTTCCACCATGTTGTCGTCGACGAAGACGAAGACCGCGAGCTTGCGGCCGGCGAGCGGACCCGCCTGCTCGACGGCGAGCGACAGACTGGCGCGCGAGAAGCTCCAGCGCGGTGTTTCGAGGCGCAGGGTCGGCTGCCGGGGAGCGGCGGCGAGGATCGCAGCGAGGAGTCCGCCGGCGAGCGACAGGAGCCCCGCGACCCGCCGCTCCCGCAGGCTCACTTGACGGCCGCCGCCTCTTCGGCCGGCTTGGCGAGCGGCAGATGGAGCGCGCCGCGCAGCTTGCCCTCGATCTCGCTGGCGAGCTCCGGGTTGTCGCGCAGGAACTGCTTGGCGTTCTCCCGGCCCTGGCCGAGGCGGACGTCGCCATAGTTGAACCAGGCGCCGCTCTTGGCCACCAGCTTGTGCTCGACCCCCAGGTCGATCAGCTCGCCGACCCGCGAGATCCCCTCGCCGTAGTCGATGTCGAACTCTCCCTGGCGGAAAGGCGCCGCGACCTTGTTCTTGACGATCTTCACCTTGACCCGGCTGCCGGTGACTTCCTCGCCCTCCTTGATCGCCGAGATGCGCCGGATGTCGACCCGGACCGAGGAGTAGAACTTGAGCGCGCGGCCGCCGGTGGTGGTCTCCGGGTTGCCGA
>CAZPZW010000030.1:0-24724 GCA_964591165.1 uncultured Thermoanaerobaculia bacterium
CGGATCGGGTCGCTGAAGCCGCCGCCGTGGATGGTCACGGTCTCTCCGCCCTGCGGGCTGCCGGTGTTCGGCTGGACCGAGGCCAGGAAGAAGGTGGCGGGGACTCCCGCTTCGCCGATCTGGACCGAGGTCAGGCCGACGCCGGTCGAGACCTGGGCGCGGAGGCTCGCCGTGCCGACGGTCGGGCCGGGGAAGAAGGAGACGGTCGCCTGCCCGTTGACGAGCTCGAGCGTCACCTCCGCCGGACCGCCCACGCTGCCGAAGCCACCGAGCGAGGTCGTGACTGCGGCCTGGGTCAGATTCGGCACCGGAATGCCGGTGTCCGAGCGCACGGCCCGGATGGTGATCGTCGCCGGCTCCGTCGCGTTCACCTCGAGAGCTGCCGCGCTCGAGCTGACCGTGACGTTGACCGTGGAGGCCGGCGGCAGAGGGGGCGCCGTCGGCGCCGTGGGCGATTTCGCGTCGTCGGCGCTGCAGCCCAGGGCGAGCGCCAGGCCGATGGCCAAGAGAGGGTTGCGCAAGCGAATCGAAGCTCTCATGATCGTTCTCTCCTCCCGGCTCAAGGCACCACGTCCAAGGTGAAGTAAGCCGGCGCCGTATCGACCGGGTCGCCCGAGAGCGTCCGGCCGAAGAAGCGGATTCCCACCGTCAACCGAATGATGTCGCTTCCGGTCTCCGTGTCGATCCCGAAGTCGATCAGATCCTTGATCGGCACGGTGCGGAACTGATCCGCGCGCATGAACGGCCCGTTGTCCAGGGTGTAGGTCCCGTTGACCGGCGCGACGCCGAAGATGTAGTTCACCAGCTTCGGCGGGATGCGCGTGCCGCGATCGGCGCGGGTGTAGGTCACCTCGTAGCTCTCGATCTCGACGTTCATCAGAGTGCTCGTCACGCCGTTCGGATCTTTGGCGATGTTCTGCACGGTGACCTGCCCGATCTGGGCGATGTCTCCGGACCCGCTGGCGCTGATCGAGATCGGCAGCTGGTCGAAGTCGGTGATCGACAACAGCACACCGCCGCCGTCGGTCTTGTCGGTGCGAGATTCACAACCCCAGGACGCGAGGGCCAGGCAGGCGAGAGCGACGAGTTTCAGGGTACGGTTCATGGTGTGCTCCTCCCCGGGACCTAGAGCTTGATCACTCGCGGGGTGATGAAGATCAACAGCTCTTCGTTGGTGTCGTCGCGCCGCCGGTTCTTGAACAGGTGGCCGAGAATCGGCACGTTCGCGAGGCCCGGCACGCGATCCTGACCCTGGTCGGTCGACACCTTGTAGATGCCGCCGATGACGGTCGTCCCGCCGTCCCGGACGATGACCCGGGTCTGCGCTTCCTTGGTCGCGATCGGCGCGTTCTGGGCGCCGACGACGGCGAACGCGAGCTGCGGCTCGCGCTTCTGGACGTTGACGTCCATCAGCACCGTGCCCTCCGCGGTGACGTGCGGCGTGACGTCGAGACGGAGGGTCGCGTTGACGAACTGCACCGTGACGGTGTTGTTGGCCACCGTCTGGATCGGAATCTGCAAGCCGGACTGGATGCTCGCCGCCTGGTTGTTGAGCGTCGCGATCTTGGGCGCCGAGAGGATGTTGATCAAGCCCTCGGACTCCGCCGCCTGCAGCCGGGCGTCGAGGGTGAAGGTGTTGAGCACGTTGCCGAGCGTCATCTCGATCAGGCCGTTGTTGCCGCCGGTCAGCAGGTTGACGCCACCCTCGACCGAGCCGTTGTTGGGGAACTCGAGGCCGGTCGTGTTGCCGTGCGCCGCGTCGGCCATGCCCAGGAAGCCCCAGGAGATCCCCAGGGTGCGCCGGAAGCGCTTCGTGGTCTCGATGATCCGCGCCTCGATCATGACCTGCGGCTCGGGGATGTCGAGCGTCTCGATCACCGCGATCACGGTGTCGATGTAGTTGGGCAGCTCCTTGATGATCAGGGTGTTAGTGCGCCCGTCGACCGTGACCGTGCCGCGCTGCGACATGATGCCGCCGCCGCGCCCGCCGCCGGAGGAGAGGATCCGCGCGGCGTCGTTCGCCGTCGAGTAGCTCAACCGCTTGATGACGGTGCGCAGCGGGATCGACAGCGCCTGCGCCTGCGCCAGCGCCTGCTGCTCCTTGGCCTCCTGCTCGAGCACCGAGCGCGGCGCGATGCGCATGATGTTGCCATCGAGCTCGTAGCCCAGGTTGTTGATCTTGAGGATCTGCTCGAGCGCCTGGTCCCACGGCACAGCCTCCAGGGAGACCGTCACGGTGCCGCGCACCCCCGGCTGCACCACCACGTTCAGCCCGCTGATCTCGGCGAACGAGCGCAGCACGTCCTTGATGTCGGCATCCTTGAGGTTGAGGCTGATCGGCTCGCCGACGTACTCGCGCTTGTTGCCGCCGATCGTCTGCCCGGAGAACGCCGGAATGCCCGGCGTCTCGATCAGCTTGCTCGTCTCGGGCGTCTGCGGGTCGGCCGCCTCGTAGGCCTTGAGGTCGCGGACCGGCGGCGGCTCGGGCCGCGGAGTGACCGCCGCGACGACCGGCGGCGCCGGCGCCGCCGGAGCCACCGGAGCGCTGACCACCGCGGGCGCCGCGTAGGCCTCGACGTCGCTCGCTCCCAGATCGGCGACCGGCGACTCGGCCTCGGCGGCGAGCTCCGCCGCCGCGGCGATCTCCGGCGCCGCAAGCGGCGTTTCGACCGGCTGCGGGCGAACCTCGGGAATGGAGCCACCCGCCGGTTCGGCGGTGGCGACCGTCGCCGGCTCGGCCAGAGCGTCCGGCTCCGCCGACTCCGCCTCGTACGCGGTCTCGAACGGAGCCGGCGCCGGCGTCGCGCTCGTCTCGCCGAAGCGGACCACGAGGCCGATCGACGTGCGCTCGATGCTCGGCGCGACCGGCTGCTTCAGGTCGAACACCACGCGCGACACCGGTTGCGGTTGCTGCTTGAACTGCGACACGCGGACCCGGGCGAGCCGCTCGCCGGCCAGGGGCGCGGTATTGCGGCCGCCTTCGTTCGTCACGCCCGCGAGATCGATCACGAAGCGATCCGGGTTGGCGAGCAGGAACGTCGAGTAGGCGAACTCGCCGTTACCCAGCACCCGGACCACGCTGTCGGCACCGTCCGCGAGAACTTCGACCTCTTCGAGACGAGTCGCCGGCTGCCCCGCGGGCGCGGGCGCGACCGCGGGCTGCTCGGGCGTGCCGAGCCAGACTACCCGGGCGGGCTGGGCGGGCGCCGGTTCGACCTCGGCGGCCGGCGCGACGGGCGTCGCGGCCTCTTCGGGCATCGGCTGCTCGGCGACGACGGAGGCCGCCTGGGGCGATCCGACCGGCGCCAGATCGATCTTCAATCCGGCCCCTTCGGCGAGCAGCACGTGCTCGGCCTCCTGGCGGGTCAGGATCGTGAGGCGGGTGAGCGGCCGTCCTTCGGCCTCCTCGACCGACACCCGGACCGCCGACACCAGCCCGGTGGTCGTCTCTTGACCGGTGACCTGGGGACCCGGACGGGTGTTCGGCAGCTCGATGACGAGCGCGCCGTCCACGTCGCGGTAGCTTGTCCAGACGAGGGCGCTGTCGGCGACGAGCTCGACGCTCGAACCCGGGGCGCGTTCCAACACCGCGATCCGGGAGAGGTTCGCCGTGGCTGCCGCCGGAGCGGCCGCGACCTGGGGCTCGTCCGGAGCGCTCGGAATCGACGTCGTCGGCCCGCCTGCCGAGGCGCATCCGCCCAGCACAGCGCTCGACGCCAGAATCAAGGCCCAAGCCAGCCCGCTTCTGAGTGCCCTCTGTTTGTTCTTCACCGCGTCTCCCATAACGCTCGCCTCCATCACGTAGACTCGCCGGCTTCCCGGGCTCGACTACGGGCTGAGCTTCTTGACGACTTCCCGGAACGGCTTGATCACCGTCGGATCGTTGACGATCTGCTTGAAGACCACTTCGGTCTGGGTGATGCTGACCACGTCGCCGTCGTAGAGCTGATCGCCTTCACGAATGAGATAGCTCTTGTCCTTGTTCGAAGCGATGACCTGCGCGACGAAGCCGCGCGACGTCCGGAAGATCCCGGTGAGGTCCACTTCGTCGATCATCAGGCCGGGCACGCCCTCGGGAACCGGTCCCTTGCGGTCGACACGGTCCTTGGCGGCGAGCAGCGACTTGAAGGGATCCCGCCGATTCCCGGGATCGTACGAATAGGCGACGCCGGCCAGGACCTGCTCCTCACCCGCCAGGATCTCGTCGACGTTGGTGGTCGCGTCGGTCGCCCCCGAGGTGGCCGGCTCCACGGACGCCGGTGGGCTCGACTGCGCCCAGGCCGCGAACGTGACCGCGAGCGTCAATGCGAAAAAGCAGCGAATCGCTCGTCTCATCGTGCTCTCCGCCTCACCGCTTCCGCCCCGGTTTCGCCGCCGGCTGCTGGCCCTTCGCCGGCGCCGGTTCGGGTGGCGGCGCCTCCTTGTAGACGAAGGTCTTGGCGACGAAGCTGGAGAAGATGGAGTGGCCACGGGCGCTCTTCGGCAGCGCGGAGACCTTGAGATTCTCGATGTTGATGATGCGCGAGAACCTGCCGATGCGGTCGAAGAAGAGCGCCAGGTTGTGGTAGCTGCCGTTCAGCCGGATGGCGATCGGCCATTCGCTGTAGAAGTCCTTGTCCGAGAAGTTCCCGGGCGTGAAGCGCAACAGGTCGAAGTTGCCCTGCTCGGTCAGCTGGCGAATGCGCCGCACCAGCTCGGGCGTGTTGCGGCGCGCCGGCAGGATGCGCAGCAGCTTGTCCAGCTCGAGCTCGAGGCGGCGCACCTCCTCGCGGAACTGCGGCAGCTTCTGCTTCGCGGCGCGCCCTTCGTTGATCTGCACCTGCAACTTGTCGAGCTGACGGTTCTTCGCCTCGATCTCCTTGGTCTTCGGATTGACGAAGAAGTACCAGGCGCCGGCGACCAGCACCGCGAGCGCCACCGCGCCGGCCGCTGCGCCGAAGTACCAGGGCTTCCCTTCGAGTCCGGTCTGCATCGCCATGGCCGATTACTCCTTACGCTGCGCCGGCACGGCGGGCGCAGCAGCACCGGCGTCACCGGCGGCCGGCTCCGCTCCGGCGGCCTGGGTGGTCAGAGTCGGAGCTTTCGGCTTCTGGAAGGAGTAGCTCATGGTGATGCGGAAGTCGTAGAGCTCGCTCCGCGCGCCGCGGATGACCCGCTGCGTGGCATCGTTGAGGATCGGCTCGGCGAACTCCTCCACCTTGTCGAGATTGTCGATGAAGTTCGCCACCGCGGACATGTTGAACGCCGAACCGCGCAAGTTGATGGTCGTCGCGGTGACGTCCATGTTGGTGAGCCAGAGCAATTCGGGCAGGGCCCGCGAGATCTGGTCCATGATCTGGACCGGGCCGCGCTGATTGGCCTTCAACCCGTTGATCACGTCGATCTTGCGCTCGAGCTCGGCCTTCTTCGCCTTGTACTCGTCGACTTCCTTGATCACCTGCTGCAGCTCCTCGACCTCGCGCTGGGCGGCGGCGACCTCTTTCTCCTTCTGCTTCAGCTTGCCGTTGACCCAGAGGTACCAGCCTCCGCCAGCCAGCAGGCCGAGCACCAGGCCCGCGACCAGCAGCAGGTTGCCCAACTCGCGCGTGGCGCCACCGAGCAGCGGCGCCTTCGATTTGCGTGCGACGACCGGACGCTTGCCTTCGGCCAGAAGGTTGATCTTGACCATCTCGGCTAGCCCCCCACCCTACGGATCGCGAGCCCGACCGCGACCGCGAGCATCGGCGAGATCGAGCGCAGCCAGTCGCGGTCGAAATCCGCTTCGCGGAAATGAACCCGCCGCAGGGGGTCGAGCAGCTCGATCGGCACTCCGAAGCGCTCGCGCAGCACCTGCTGCAGGTTCGGGGTCAGGGCGCATCCTCCCGACAGGACGATCTCGTCCACCGGCCCCTCCGACGAGGTGGCGGCGAAGAAATCGAAAGTCTTCTGAATCTCGGACGCCATCTCGCCGGACACCTGGTCGAGCACGCTCCGCGCGTCGGCCGGGCTGTACCGGTCGACCGGCTGGCCCCGCTTGAGGCGCTCGGCCTGATCGAAGGAGAGGTTGAAATCGCGCTGCAGCGCTTCGGTGAACTGGTTTCCCCCGAAGGAGATGTCCCGCCAGAAGGCCGTCTGGCCGCGCGCCAGCACGTTGATGTTGGTCACGCTCGCCCCCATGTTCACCAGGGCGACGACCTTGAGGGGATCGAGGTCGTAGTTGACCTCGTAGGCGTTCTGCAGCGCGAAGGCGTCGACGTCGACGAGCACCGGAACCTTGCCCGCCTGGCTGATCACCGAGACGTAGTCGTTCACCTTGTCCCGCTTGACCGCGACCAGCAGGACCTCCATGTTCTCCCGGCCGGCTTCGCCCTCGGAGAGCACGACGTAGTCGAGACGCACGTCATTGATGTCGAACGGGATGTACTGCTCGGCTTCCCACTGGATCTGCTCGGCCAGATCCTCGGCGGGCATGGCCGGCATCTGGATCTTCTTGATGATGACCGAGTGCCCGGAGAGCGAGGTGGCGAAACTGGGGAGCTTGACGCCCGTGGCGTCGTTCAACTTGTGGATGGCGTCGACGACCAGGGAGGAGTCCATGATCGAGCCGTCGACGATCGCCTCGGGGGAGAGCGGCTCGATGCCGAGCCGCTGCAAGGAGAACTCCCCCTTGCGTTCCTTGAGCTCGACGAGTTTCATCGCCGAGCTGCCTATATCGAGCCCTACGAGACCCTTCGAGCGAGAGAACAGCACGGCGTTGTCGACCCCCTTCCCAGCCAGCGCGCCGACCTCGGTGGCTCCAGATGCGTTGTGTCAAGGTAACAATAACCCTAAGAGCTGTCAAGGGGTTGGCGGAGCAGGTGCCCAAAGACATGTGCACCACTTCACAGACCTCGGAGGGCCTCGACGCGGCTTCCAGGGCGAACGTCGGCCGCCGACTCACCGGACAACTTGCCGACGATTGCCCAGCGTAATACAATCGATCGGTTGGGAATGTCCGGAGGGGAGTCAGTTCATGGCCAAGAAATGCGAAGTCTGCGGGAAGGGCACCGTGACCGGCCGCAAGGTCAGCCACGCTCACAACGTCTCGTCCCGCACCTGGGAACCCAACCTGCGCAACACCAAGGCGCTGATCGACGGAACCGTGCGCCGGGTGCGCGTCTGCACGCGCTGCCTGCGCTCGGGCAAGATCGTGCGGCCGCCGGCGCGCAGCCGGATCCTCGCCGAGCTGGCCGCCACGCCGCAGGCCTGATCTCTCTCCCGACTCCCGCCTCCACCCGATTCAGAAGGCCCCGCCGGCACGCGACGTGCCGGCCATGCGCCGGCTGACCTCGAGAACGCCGGGCAGCCCGCGCAGCGCCTGGCGGATCCGCTCGAGGTGGGCGCGATTCGCGACCTCGACCACGATCTCGATGTTGCCCCGCCCCGGGCGATCCGTGTCGGCCTCGATCTGCCGGATGTTGGTCTCCAGCCGCGCGATCGCCTCGGTCAGCCTGGCCAACATCCCCGGCCGGTCTTCGGTCTCGATCAGCAGCGAGATCGGGTAACTGCCCTGGGCCTGGGTGGCCCACTCGACATCGATCTCGCGCTCGGGGTTGTAGAGCAGATTGCGCACGTTCGGGCAGTCGACCGAGTGCACCGAAACTCCTCGACCGCGGGTGATGTAGCCGATGATCTCCTCGCCGGGCACGGGGTTGCAGCACTTCGCCGGCACGGCGAGCAGATCTCCGTGGCCGCGGACGGTGATCGGTCCCGAGCTGCCGGGCAGCAGCCGCTCGATGGCCTGCCGGATCCGCCCCGGGGGGCTGGGCGGCTGGGCGAGCTGCTCGGCCGGCAGCAGATGCGCCATCACCTGCGCCACCATGGTCTTGCCGTACCCCAGTCGGCTGTAGAGGTCCTCCGCCTTGGTCAACCCCTCGCTCTCGAGGTACTTCGCGAGCTCGGGGCCCTCCAGCACCTTCTTGAAGTTCAGCCGGTAGCGCCGCAGCTCGCGCTCGAACATGCGGCGTCCGAAGTCGGTCGCCTGGGCCGACTGCTGGGTGTTGAGCCAATGCCGGATCTTGTGCTTGGCCCGCGAGGTGACGACCAGGTTGAGCCAGTCGCGGCTCGGCGAGCGGCCGGCGTGGGTGAGGATCTCGACGATGTCGCCCGTCTTGAGCGTGGTCTTGAGCGGCACCAGCCGACCGTTGATCCGCGCCCCGGTGCAGCGATGCCCCAGGTCGGTGTGGATGCGATAGGCGAAATCGAGCGGCGTGGCGTCGCGCGGGAAGGAGAGCACGTCCCCTTTCGGCGAGAAGACGTAGACCTCGTCGGGGTAGAGATCGAGCTTGAGGCTCGACAGGAAGCTGCGCGGATCGCTGACGTCCGACTGCAGCTCGAGGAGCTGGCGCAGCCAGACGACGTTCTTGTCCACCTCGCCGGGCGCGAGCCTCCCCTCCTTGTAGCGCCAGTGGGCCGCGATCCCCTCTTCCGCCACGAGGTCCATCTCCTTGGTGCGGATCTGCACCTCGAACGGCTGCCCTGCGTTGCCCAGCACGGTCGTGTGCAACGACTGGTAGAGGTTCGGTTTGGGCATCGCGATGTAGTCCTTGAACCGGCCCGGGATGGGGCGCCAGTTCTGATGGACGACACCGAGGGCGGCGTAGGTGTCGCGCAGATTCGTGGTGATGATCCGGAAGGCCAGGTAGTCGTAGAGCTCCGAGATGTCGATGCCCTGGCGTCGCAGCTTCTGGTAGATCGAGTGATAGCGCTTCACGCGGAAGCTGATCTCGGCCTCGATCTCGGCCTCCTCGAGGCTCTTGACGAGCTTCTCGCGGAGCTTCTCCACCGTGCCTCGACCGACCTTCAGCTTCTCGTCGAGCTTGCTCTTGAGCGCGGTGAACTGCAGAGGATAGAGGTAGTAGAAGGCCAGATCCTCGAGGTCCCCCTTCACCTTGGCCATGCCCAGCCGATTGGCGATCGGGGCGTAGATCTCGAGCGTCTCCTGCGAGATGCGACGCCGTGCCTCGGCGCTCATGGCGTCGAGGGTCATCATGTTGTGCAGCCGGTCGGCGATCTTGACCAGGATGACCCGCACGTCCTTCGCGGTGGCCAGGATCATCTTGCGGAAGGTCTCGGCCTGGGCTTCGTCCTTGCGCACGTAGAGGTGGCGGCCGATCTTGGTGACTCCGTCGACCAGCTCGGCGATCTCCGCGCCGAACTCGCTCTCCAGCGTCTCGCGCGTGGTCAGCGTGTCTTCCAGGACGTCGTGCAGGAGCCCGACGGCGACGCAGGTCTGATCGAAGCGCAGGTCGGCCAGGATCCCCGCGACGCTCGCCGGGTGGGTCATGTAGGGCTCGCCCGACCGCCGAACCTGGTCCTTGTGCATCTCGGCCGAGAAATGAAAGACCCGCGCGAGGAAATCACGGTCGGCCGGGCGACCGTTCTCCTGCAGGCGCGCCGCGAGCTCCTCAGAAGTCGGAGGCCGCGGAGGCGCGACGGGCGGTTGCGGCGACTTCTTCCTGGATTCGGGCATGAGCTGGGCGGCGGTACCGGAGGACCGCCGCCGGCTCATTATAGGAGGGCCCCGAGGACTAGCTGCGGGCCTGCTGCTTGCGCGCCCCGAACCACTGCTCCCAGAGCAGGGTGAACGGGCTCGCGATGTAGATCGACGAGTAGGTCCCCACGACGATGCCGACCATGATGATGAAGGCGAAGCCCTTGATCGCCTCGCCGCCGAACAGGAAGAGCATCAGCGACGCGAGGATGGTCGTGCCGCCGGTCAGCAGGGTCCGCGACAGCATCTGGTTGAGGCTCAGGTTGAGCACCGTGAGCATGTTCTTGCTGCGGTGCGAGCGCATGTTCTCGCGCACCCGGTCGAAAGTGACCACGGTGTCGTTGACCGAGTAACCGACCAGGGTGAGGAAGGCCGCGATGGTCGTGAGATTGAACTCGTAGCCCATCATGGCGTAGAGCCCGAGGGTGATCAGCACGTCGTGCAGGCTCGCCATCAACGCGCCGACCCCGAACCGCAGCTCGAAGCGCAGCCAGATGTAGATCAGCATGCCGGCCAGCGCGAAGACCACCGCGAGGATCCCGCGCTGGCGAAGCTCGGCGCCCACCTGCGGTCCCACGTTCTCGACGGCGAGCACGGCGAAGTCGCCCAGCCGCGTCGTGCCGCGCAACAGCTCGAGCGTCTTGGCCGACACGCCCGGAGTGTTCGCGAGCTGACTCCAGTCGGAGATCATTCCGTGCTCCTTGCGCACCGCCATGATCGCCGTGCCGACCGTCTCGTAGTGCGCCTGCAGGGCCTCCGCGTCGCCCGCCACGCCATCCGGGTTGCGCGCCGCGAGCAGGTCCGCGACGGCGAGCGCGCCGATCTGGTTGAGGTCGGGCTGGCCGCCGGCGGCGGCCGCGTAGCGCCCGTTGAGCGCCTCGAGCAACCGGCTCGCCGTGCCCTCCTCGGTCCCGGGCTGGACGGGGGTCCGCACCAGGATCTCGTTGGCGCTCGCCACGCCGAAGCGCTGCAGCTGGATCTCGCCGAGACCGCTGCCGCCGAAGAGCTGGCGGAGCTCCTGGACGTCCGGCTGGGCGTTGAACTTGAGCGTCACCTGGGTGCCGCCGGTGAAGTCGATCCCCAGATTCAGCCGCTCGAGGAAGAAAATCGCCACCAGTCCCAGCGCCATCACGATCGCCGAGAAGACGAGCCAGAACTTGCGGTACTTCATGAAGTCGAATTTGGTCTCGCGGATGATTTCCATGGGTGCGGTCCGGGATGTGAAGTGAGGTCGGAGGCTCAGATCGAGATGCGCTGCGACGCCGGCCGGTTGATGTAGAAGAGGTCGAACATCCAGCGGCTGACGAAGATGGCGCAGAACAGGGTGCCGAGGATGCCGATCGAGAGCGTCACTGCGAACCCGCGCACCGGGCCGGTGCCAAACTGGAAGAGGAAGAGCGCGGCGATGAGGGTGGTGATGTTCGAGTCCAGGATCGCCGCCAGCGCGTTCTTGAAGCCGGCGTCGATCGCCGCGCGCACCGTCTTGCCGAGCTTCAGCTCCTCCTTGATGCGCTCGAAGATCAGCACGTTGGCGTCGACCGCCATGGCGATGGAGAGCACCGTGCCGGCGATGCCGGGCAGGGTGAGCGTCGCGCCGAAGTAGGCGAGCGCGCCGAACAGCAGCACGATGTTGAGCCCGAGGGCGATCAGCGCGTTGACACCGCTCAGCCGGTAGATGACGAGCAGCGTCAGGACGACGCAGATCATGCTGAGCAGCCCCGCCTTCATGCTGGCCTCGATCGAGTCCTGGCCGAGCGACGGGCCGACGGTGCGATCCTCGAGATAGGTGATGCCGGCCGGCAGGGCGCCCGAGCGGAGCGTGGTCACCAGGTCCTGGACCTCCTGCTGCGTGTAGCTCCCCTCGATGATGCCCGAATCGGTGATGCGCGAGTTGATGCGCGGCGCCGACACCACCTTGCCGTCGAGCAGGATGGCGAGCCCGCGGCCCACGTTCGCCCCCGTCGCTTCGCCGAACATCCTGCCGCCCTCGGCCGTGAGGTGGAACGCCACGACGGGCTGGTTGAACTGCCCCGACGACGGATTGGCGTTCTTCAGGTCACGACCGGTCACCACCTGGCGCTTCTCGAGCGCGTAGAAGCGCTGGCCCAGGAGGCGCCCCTTCTCGTCGCGCACGTCTTCGGGGAAGACCTCGACGTCGGACGGCAGCGTGCCGCCGAAGTGGGCCAGGATCTCGTCCCGGCTCTCCACCCCGAAGCCGACCGGCGGGTAGACGCAGAGCCGGAACTCGAGGAAGGCGGTGCTCTTGATCAGCCGCTTGACCCGCTCCGGATCGTCGACCCCCGGGAGCTGGATGACGATGCGATCGCTCGACACGCCCTGGCGCGCGATCACCGGCTCGGAGACGCCGAACTGATCGACCCGGTTGCGGATCGTCTGCAGCGCCTGGTTGACCGCCATGTCGCGGATCGCGGCCTCGTTGCCGGCGGTCATCGTGAAGAGATAACGGTCCCCCCGGCGCTCCCAGTCCCAGCGCAGGGTATTGAGGTAGTCGTTCCCGACCTTGTTGACCGTCGCGTCCTTCTCGGCCGGGACGCCGGTGAGCTCGAACGTGGTGTCGGTGACCCGCGTGGTGGCCGCAGCGGGGGCTCCCTGATCGGCGAGCTCGCGGCGCAGGTTCTCCATGTCCTTGTCGGTCTCGGCGCGCACCGCGTCCTGCGTCTCCACCCGCAGGACCAGATGGATCCCGCCCTGCAGGTCGAGGCCGAGGTTGATCTTCTCCTTCGGCGGGTTGGCCACCCAGAGGGCGAGCGCGGCGAGCCCGAAGATGAGAATCCCCTTCCAGAGCAGGCGGTTCTTCATGGCTTCGTCCCCTCGGTCTCCGGAGCTCCCTCGAGCCCGGCGATCGCCGACTTCACGACCCGCACCTTGACCGTGTCGGAGAGCTTCAGATGGACGACTCGGTCCTCGACCGCGGCGACCTCGCCCAGCAGGCCGCCGTTGGTCACCACCCGGTCACCCCGCTTGAGCCCTTCGATCAACTTCTGCAGGGCCTTCTGGCGCTTGCGCATCGGCGCGAGCAGCAGGAAGTAGAAGATGCCGAAGATGATGAAGATGGGGATGAGCTGCACGAGCGCCGAAGGCGCAGCCGGGTCCGCGAATGCCAACGTCGTCAGAAAGTTCATGTCTCGACTCCCAGGATCGGACCTGATCCGATCCCACAGCGCGCGGCGGTCGGACGCGACCCACCCTCCCGGGTCCTACGCCCTCGACGCCGCTGATCTCTCGGATCGGTGGTTGTCCGCAGAGCGACTGGCCCACGTGGCAGCCAGGTCTGCTAGCCGACAAGCTGCGATAGCTTTCCTGACTTCCGCCATGAAGTCAAGGAAAACACGGAGATTGTGCAGGGTCGCGTAGACCGCGGCGGTGATCTCCCCGGCGCGGAACAGGTGGTGCAGGAAGGCGCGCGACTGCGTCCGGCAGACCGGGCAGCCGCACTCGGGATCGAGCGGCGTGAGGTCCTCCCGGTAGCGCGCGTTGCGGATCCTGAGCAGTCCGCCCCGCACGTAGAGCACCCCGTGGCGGCCGTTGCGCGCCGGCAGGACGCAGTCGAACAGATCCACCCCCTGTGCGACCGCGTGCAGCATGTCGTCCAGCGTGCCCACCCCCATCAGGTACCGCGGACGCCCCTCCGGCAGGAGCGGGGCGGTCCACTCGACGACCGCACGCCGTTCCGCTTCGGGCTCCCCGACGCTGACCCCGCCGATCGCGAAGCCATCGAAGGGCAGCCCGGCGAGCGTCGCGGCGGCCCGTTCGCGCAGGCCGCGATAGCTGCTCCCCTGGGCGATGCCGAAGAGCGCGGTCGACGGCCGCCGCCGTGCCTCCAGAGAGCGTTCGGCCCAGCGCAGGGTGCGCTCGAGCGCCGCCGCCGCCCGCGGCTCCTCCACCGGCCAGGGAGGGCATTCGTCGAGCACCATCGCCAGGTCGACCGCGATGGCCTCCTGCGCCCGCACCACCCCCTCGGGCGTCATCTCGAGCGTCGCACCGTCGAGGTGGCTGCGGAACCGGACGCCGGATTCGTCCACCTGCCGCAGCGCCGAGAGACTGAAGACCTGAAACCCGCCGCTGTCGGTGAGCAGGACGGCCGGCCAGCCGGTGAAGCGATGGAGTCCGCCCAGGCGCTCGAGCGTGTCGATCCCGGGGCGCAGGGAGAGATGGTAGAGGTTGCACAGCATCACCTGGGCGCCGCACTCGGCGAGCGCCGCGGGGGTGAGCCCCTTGACCGCGCCGAGCGTGCCCACCGGCATGAAGGCCGGGGTATCGACCCCGCCGTGCGCCGTCTCGAGCCGGCCACGCCGTGCCCGGCCGTCGCGGGCCAGGACCTCGAAGGAGAGCATCGGGCGCCGGTTCAGGGGGTCGCGCCGCGGCCGCGGTCGAGGTCGACCAGCCGGATCTCGACGTCCTTCGGAATGTCGAGCTCGAACCGGGTCTCGGGGATCTCGCCGTTGCGCCGCAGGCGCTCGAAGCGGTACTCGGTCGTGTCGCCGTTCGCCTCGACATAGCGCACCCGGACCGGCAGGAAGAGCTTGCGGTCGATCCACAGGGACATCGCGGCCAAGCGCTTCTGGATCCTCGCGTAGCGCGGCGCGAGCTCGAGCCGATAGGGCTCGCCGGCCGGAGGAAAAGTGATCTTCACCGTGAAGTACTTCATCAACGACTCGAGCGACCCGCTGGCGTTGAGATAGCGGAAGACCTGCGAGGAGACGCGGCCGACCTTGAGCCGCTCCGCCTTGCCGAGATCCCGGTACCAGGTGAGCATCTCGTTGTCGTGGATCACCAGGGAGATCGGCTTGGGGGACTGGTACTCCCAACGCACCAGGTCGGGCGCCCGATAGGCGAAGGTCCCGCGCGATTCCTCCAGAGCCGCCAGAAACTCGCTCTGTCGGGTCTGGACGAAGTCCGCTTCCAGGCTCTCGAGCGCCTTCTGCTCGAGCTGAATCCGGTCGATGAGGGCCTGCGAGCGTTCGGAGAGGCTGAGACCGGCGCGATCGGGGTCGGCCGGCGGGGCGTCGGCGGAGTGGGCCGGAACCGGCGGCAAGCCGCCGATCGCGACCACCAGGACGAGGGGGACGAAGCCACGCGACATGGGCGCATCTTATTACTGCCCGAAGGGTTATTGACAGCCTCTGGGGGGGGTGTTACCGTCCCGCGCTCGCTGGCTAGAAGTGACCTTGGGAGCACGATTTCGCATGCCCGAACTGGGAAATAAATACGACTGCCACAGCTGCGGCACCAAGTTCTACGACTTGGGCAAACCGGAGCCCATCTGCCCGAAGTGCGGCGCGAATCAGAAGGATGCGAAACGCGTCGACCTCGCGGCGGAGAGTGCCCACACCAAGAAGCGCCGCCGCGAGGAGCCGCCCCGCGCGGTCGAGGAGGTCGAGGACGAGCTGATCGTGCCGGCCGCGGACGACGATTTCGGCGACGACGAGCTCGAGACTCCCGAGGGGGTCACCGAGACCGAGGAAGACTTCGACGACGACGACGACGAGTGACCGCCCGGAGCGCCTCTTCGCGCTCGCGCTGGGCAGTAATCTCGGCGACTCTCGCCGCCTCTTGACCCAAGCCGTGGCGGAGCTCGCAGCCGAGCTCGGCCCCCTCGAAGTCGCCGCGCTCTACCTCACCGAGCCGGTCTCCGACGAAGCGCAACCCGACTATTGGAACACCGCCGCCCTCGGTAGGACGGCGCTGCGGGCCGAGGAGCTCTTGGCGATCACCCAGCGCATCGAGGACGGGCTCGGCCGGCGCCGGGAGCGCCACGGAGCTCCGCGCACTCTCGACATCGACCTGCTGCTGCTCGGCGCGGAGCGGCGGGATCACCTGGCGCCGCTGCTCCCCCACCCGCGTCTGCGCCACCGCCGTTTCGTCCTGGCGCCGCTCGCCGAGCTCGCCCCCGATTGGCCCCTGCCGCCGGACGGGGCCACGCCAGTCGAGTTGCTCGGGCGGCTTGCCGAGCGCCCCTGGGTCCGGCAGGTCGCGCCGCGCGGCTGGCCGCACGAGGCACCGTGATCGCCGCCCTGTCGATCGCCTGTACGAGTTGGATCCTGGGCCTCCACGGGCTCGCGCCCTGGCGGCTCGCCCGCGCCGGCGAGGCGCCCCGACGCCTGTGGGGGCAGGCGGCGCTCCCAGCGCTCCTCGCGGCCGGCATCGTGGCGCTCCTCGGCCTCAACGCGCGCGTCGACAGCGCGCTCGCCTGGGGACTCGCCTGGCCGCCGGCCTCCCTGCCCGCGCTGTCGCTGGCGGTCGCCGCCGGGGCCGTGACGCTCCTCGACCTCCTGCTGTTTCTCGCCTGGCGGGGCCTCGACCCGCTCGCCTGGCGCCTCGCCGCGCTGCTCGGCGGCCTGCTGCTCGCCGCGGGCTCGTTCGCTGGCCAGCTGCTGCAGGTGGGTCGCGGCCCGACGCCGGGGCTCGCCGCGCTCCTGCTCGGAACGTTCGCCCGCTGCGCGCTCGCCGGCGCGGCGGCCGAGGCCACCGTCGGTCCCCCGCGCTGGCTCGCGCCGCTCGCCGGCCTCGCCCTCCCGCTTTCGGCCGGCGTCTACTCCACGGCGTTGCGCGACGCGCTCGGCCCCGAGCTGATCACCCTCGTTGCCGCGACCGTGCTCCTGCTCGTGGCGCGCTTCGTCCCCGCGCCGCTGCGCCGGCCGGCCGTCGCCGCCGCGCTGCTGCTCGCCGCGCTCTTCCTGGCGCGCGCCGGCGAACGCTCGAACGCGCTCGAGCCGCCGCTCCGCCTGCCCGACGCGTTCCTGCCCGAGCCCTGAGGCAGCGCGCGGTTCGGCTATCATGGAGCGAACCACCGTGCTCACCCTGCGCGATCCGATCCACGGCTTCATCGAGGCCGACGCGCTCGAGGCCGCGCTGATCAACAGCCGCCCTTTGCAGCGCCTGCGCTTCATCCATCAGCTGGGTCTCACCTTCCTGGTCTATCCCGGAGCGGAGCACACGCGGTTCAGCCACGTGCTCGGCGCGATGTCACTCGCCGGCCGGGTCTTCGATGCGCTGATGGGCAAGGCCGGAGATCTCCTGCCGGCGGGCGAACGCCCGCTCGCCCGTCGCCTCGTCCGGCTGGCGGCGCTGGTCCACGATCTCGGCCACGCGCCGTTCAGCCACTCGGCCGAGGAGCTGTTCGAGCGCGGCATCGATCACGAGGAGATGACCCGACGCCTGCTCGCCTCCGACGAGGTCGCGGCGATCTTCGCGCGGCTGGGCGACGGCCTCGATCCGGCGGCGGTCGCGGCGCTGCTCGCCGGCGACGTCCCCCCCGAGCGGCGCTTCCTGGCGCAGGTGATCTCGGGCGAGCTCGACGTCGACAAGATGGACTACCTCCTGCGCGACAGTCTCTTCTGCGGCGTCCGCTACGGCGTCTACGACCTCGAACGCCTGCTCGACACGCTCGCTCCGATCGCCGATCCGGAGACCGGCGTGGTCGGCATCGGGGTCGAAGAGGGCGGCGTCCACGCCGTCGAGGCGCTGGTCATGGCGCGCTACTACATGTTCACCCAGGTCTACTTCAACGTCACCGGCAAGGCGCTCGAGAACCACCTCAGCGAGTGGATGCGCGCCGCCGACCGGCACTGGTCGTCGCGACCTGCGAGCTTCCTCGCCGAAGACGACCTGTCGACGCTCACCGCGATGCGCGCCAGCGCGAATCAGCACGCTCGCGCGGTGGTCGAGCGGCGTCATTTCCCGCTCGCCTTCGAGACCCGCGAGCACCTGAGCGAAGACGAGCGCACCGCTTTCGAGGCTTTCCTGCCCGCCCTGCGCGAGCGCTTCGGCGAGGGGGCGACGATGGTCGCGCGCTCCGCCAAGGACCCGCACCGCTTGGGGCCGAGCCGGGTCTGGGTGGCGCTGCGCGGCGGACGGCTCGAGCCGATGGAGCAGGCGAGCCACTTCATCCGCCACCTCACGCGAATCGACCGCTACCGCGTGTACTCTCGCCCCGAGATCCGCGCCGCGGTCGAGTCGGAGCTCGAAGGGCGCTTTCCCGGCCGTTAGCGGGCCCGCGGCGGCCAGGGGAAGAAGGCGCTGGTGCGCGCGACGTAGTCGGCGTAACCCGGCTTGCTGGCGCTGAGGCCCCGCTCGAGCAGGGCGACGCCCGAGACCCGGAGCAGGAGATAGGTCATCAACAGCGGGCTGGTCAGGGTCCAGACTCCGCCCGGCACGGCGCAGGCGATGGCGTAGTAGCCCCACCAGAGCGTAGCGTCCCCGAAGTAGTTGGGATGCCGCGTGTAGCGCCAGAGCCCCCGGTCGCAGACCGCGCCGTGGTGCGCAGGCTCGGCCTTGAAGCGCGCCAGTTGGCGGTCGCCGAGCGCCTCGAAGAGGAATCCGACCGTCCACAGTCCCGCACCGAGAAGGTCGAGGAGACCCAGCGACGGGCCCGGTCGCCCGGTCGCGACGAGCAGCGGCAGTCCGATGAAGACCACCAACGCCCCCTGCAGCAGGAAGACGGTCCACAGGCTGATCCAGCCGAAACGCTCCCCGTGTCGCGCGCGCATCGCGCGGTAGCGATAGTCCTCGCCGTGAATCCGGTTCCGGCGACCGAGATACGCCGCCAGCCGGAGCGCCCAGGCGGCCACCAGGACGATCACCAGCGCACGCCGTCCGGCGGCGCCGCTGCCGGCCACGGCGCCGACCCCGGCAACCAACAGGAAGGCCGGCCCCCAGAGCGGGTCGACCAGGCTGGCGTCGCGCCGCCGCAGGCTCACCCGCCAGGCGACGATCATGCCCATCGCCACCAGCGCAGCCGCCCAGCCGACCAGGGAGAGGAACGCCATCCTGGCCGCGCTCAGGCCGGCCGCGCCAGCAACGCGTCGAGCGCCGGCGCGAGCTCGGGGTAGCGGAATCGAAAGCCGCTCGCCAGCAGGCGTCGGGGCAGCGCCCGCTGACTGCCGAGCACCGCCTCGGCCAGCTCGCCGAGAGCGCCCCGCAGCGCCCACGCGGGAGCGCGCAGGAAGGCGGGCCGGCCGAGCCGCCGCGCGGCCTCGCGGGTCAGCTCGGCGTTGGTCGCGGGCTGCGGGGCGGTGAGATTGAAGGGGCCGGCGAGCTCGTGCCGACCGAGCAGCCAGAGGATCGCGGCGATCTCGTCGTCGAGGTGGATCCAGGGCATCCACTGCCGTCCCGAGCCGAGCGCCCCGCCGACCCCGAAACGCAGCGGCAGGAGGAGGCGCGGCAGCGCGCCGCCTTCTCGCGCCAGCACGATCCCGGTGCGCAACAGGACGCGGCGCACTCCGAGCCCCTCGACCGGCGCGCTCGCCCGCTCCCAGTCGACGGTGGTCGTAGCGAGAAACCCGCTGCCCGGCGCGCTCGCTTCGTCCAGGACCTCGTCGGCACGATGGCCGTAGAAGCCGACCGCCGAGGCCTGCACCAGGACTTCCGGTCGAGCGCGCGCCGCCTGCACCGCCTCGAGCAGGGCGGCACAGGCCTGCTGGCGGCTGGCGACGATCTGGCGCTTGCGTGCCGCCGTCCAGCGCCCGCCGGCGATCGGCTCGCCCGCCAGATTGACCAGCGCCGCCGCGCCGTCCACCGCCTCGCCCCAGCCGGTCGCGTCGCGCCCGTTCCAACGCAAGACGCGCGCGCCGTGGGGGGGATCCGCCGCTGCGGCGGCGCGGCGGGACAGCACCACGACCTCCCGGCCGGCCGCGCTCAGCTGGCGAACCAGCGCCCGGCCGATCAGTCCGGTTCCTCCGCTCACCACCACGCGTTGCCCGGCGCTCATCGCTCCTCCCCGGAGATCGCCAGCTCCTCCTCGAGCTGCTGCAGCCGCGCGAGCTCGGCGTAGAGCCCACCGCGCGCCAGCAGCTCGCCGTGCGTCCCCCGCTCCACGATACGTCCGTCGTCGAGAACCAGGATGAGATCGGCGAGCGCCACGGTCGAGATGCGATGCGAGACGAGAAAGACCGTGCGCCCGGCGATACCCTCGCGCAACGCCGCGAGGATGCGCGCTTCGGTCTGGGTGTCGACCGCCGAGAGGCAGTCGTCGAGCAGCAGCCAGCGGCTCGGCTTGAGCAGCGCCCGGGCGAGCGCCACCCGTTGCCGTTGCCCACCCGACAGCGTCACCCCTCGCTCGCCCACCACCGTCTCGAGACCGGCGGGGAATCCAGCGAGATCGGGGGCGAGCCCGGCGAGCTCCGCCACCCGCTCGACCTCCGCCCGGCGCGCCGCCGGAGCACCGTAGGCGATGTTCTCGGCCAGGGTGGTCGAGAAGAGGAAGGTCTCCTGGGGCACCATGGCGATCGCGGCGCGCAGCTCGGCGAGCGGCCAGCGCCGGACGTCCACTCCATCCAGCAGCAGAGCGCCCGGCGGTGGATCGAAGAGCCGCGGCAGGAGCGCGAGCAAGGTGCTCTTGCCGGCGCCGGTCCTGCCGACCAGCCCGACCACGCTGCCGCCGGCGATCTCGGCGTCGAGCCCGGAGAGCGCCCAGGGGCGGTCCTCGCCGTAGCGGAACGAGAGGTCGCGGATCGTCACCGCGCCGGTACGGCGTTGCGGTCGCTCGAACGGAGGCTCGTCCTGGATGCGCGGCGCGGTGTCGAGGATGGCGCGCAACCGCTGGTAGGAAGCGGCCCCGCGCTGCGCGAGGTTGATCACCCAACCCACCGCGATCATGGGCCAGACCAGCTTCGAGAGGTAGAAGTTGAAGGTCACGAACTCGCCGACGCTGAGCGCACCGGCGGCCACCCGCCGGCCGCCGAACCAGAGCACCCCGACGAAGCCGAGCCCGATCAACGCCTGCAGGACGGGGTGGAACGCCGAGCTCCAGCGGCCGAGCCGGAGATTGGCCTCCACCAATCGGCGATTGTCGGCCTCGAACGCCGTGATCTCCGTCGCTTCCCGCCCATAGGCGCGGACGACGCGCGCCCCGGCGAGGTTCTCCTGCGTCCGGGCGGTCAGCCGGGCGAAGCGTTGCTGCACCTGCTCGTAGTGCTGATGGATGCGCTGGCCGAAGAGCTGGGTCGCGAAGGCGACCAGCGGCAGGCTGCCCAAGGCGATCCAGGTCAGCCGGCCGTCGAGCGAGGCCATCGCGGCGAGCGCGCCGATCGCGGTGAAGAGCGTGTGGCCGCCGTACATGATCGCCGGACCGCAGAGCATGCGCACGGCGCCGAGGTCGCTGGTCGAGCGCGCCATCAGGTCGCCCACCGCCTGCCGCTGGAAGAACCCGGCTTCGAGGCGGGAGAGGTGCGCGAAGTACTCGTTGCGCAGGTCGTACTCGATCTGGCGACTGACCGCGACCAGGATCCGCCGTTGCGCGAAGCCGAAGAGGCCCTGCAGCGCAGTGACGCCGAGGACCAGCGCGCCGTAGCGCAGGAGCGTCGCCGCGGTGGCCTGGTCGGCCAGCGTGTCGATCGCCTGGCCGACCAGCAGCGGCGTGACCAGACCGAGACCCGAGGCGAAGAGGATCGCCGTGACGCCCAGCGCGACTTGCCCGCGATAGGGCCGGAAATAGGGCAGCAGGTCGAGCAGTCGCCTCACGCTTCGGGCTCCGCGGTGGTGGCGCCGCAGAGCAGCGCGCGGAGCCCCGCAGGATGCGGCCCGTCCGCCCGCTCGAGCCGAACGGTCAGGCGGAGGATCGGCCGTCCTTCCCGGACGTACTTCGACTCGTAGTTGGTGCGCGGACCCTCGGGCCAGACCACCCCGAGCACCTCGACGCGGGCGCCGGGATAGCTCTCGAGCAGCTGGCGGACGTCGTCGCCATAGGTCAGGAAGTCGGTGGCGAAATCGAGGCTCCCGCCCGGAGCGAGCAGACCGAGGACCAGGTCGACGGAGGTGGGCGAGAAGAGCCGACGTCGCTGATGGCGCGACTTCGGCCAGGGATCCGGGAAGTAGACGTGGACCCGCTCGGCGAAAGCGCGGGGCAGGACGGCGCCCAGCAGGTACTGCGCCTCGCCCTCGAGCAGCGCGACGTTGGCGAGCGCGCGGCGGCGCAGCCGCCGGGCCACCAGCCGGAAGTACTCGCTGGCGAGCTCGACGCCGAGAAACCGGCGCCCGCTCTGCTCGGCGGCGCGGCGCAGGAGGAAGCGTCCCTTGCCGAAGCCGATCTCGACCTCCCAAGGACCCGACCCCGGCACCAGCCGCTCGAGGTCGACCGGCGCGCCGCCTTCGATCAGCGGCTCCATCCCCGCCGCGGTGGCGACCCGCGACCGCCGGCTCACGCCGCTCCCGCGCCGGGCTCCGCCGGCCAGAAGTCGTAGAAGGTGTACCACTGCGTCGGCCAGCGGCGGATGGCGTGCTCGAGGACGTCGCGCCAGCGCTCGGCCGCCGAGCGCACGTCCTGCTCCCGGTCGGCGGTCCGGGCGACCTCGATCGGGTCGCCGATCTCGACCTCGAATCGGAGGTCGCGGGCGTAGGCGATGAAGGTCGGGATGAGCGCGGCGCCGCTCATGCGCGCGAGATGGAAAGGCCCGGCGGGAAGCCGCGCTCTGCCGCCGAAGAGCTCGACTTCGATGCCGTCGTCGCGGAAGTCACGATCCCCCTGCAGCGCCACCACCCGCCCTTCGGCGAAGGCGCGCAAGATCGGCAGACCCGAGAAGCTCTCGTCCAGCCGGAGCGGGATCTCGCGCACGCTGCCCAGGCCGCGCAACCGGCTGCGGAACTGCTCGGCCTGCGCGAAGGCATCCGGCACGTAGATCACCGAGATCGGCAGGTTCGCCTGGCCGGCGAGCACGCTGCCGAGCTCCCAGTTGCCGAGGTGGGCGGTCATCAGGATCTGGCGTTTGCCGGCCTGCCGCGCGCGCTCCAGCGGCTCGAGGTCGGCCAGCCGGGGATCGACGATCAGGGCGCGCAGTCGCTCGGCCGGGAGCTGCGCGAAACGGAACAGGTCGACCCAGTAGTAGGCGAAGTGGCGCAGCATCTCGCGCACCGCCCGGCGCACCCGGGGCGCATCGGCCGGCGCTTCGAGGACGCGCGCGAGGTTGCGCGCGATCGCCCGCTTGGGCGCGGAGTGGAAGAAGAAGACGAGCGCGATGACCCAGCGCGCGTTGGCGAACAACAGCCAACGCGGCGCCCGCGGCGCGATCCAGGAGAGCACCGGGAATCCGCGGCGGATCGCCCACCGGTTGAGGTGATCGGCGAACGCGCGGGGGCGGGCGATCTTCCACTGCATGGCGGGCCGGCGCCGGCGGCTCAGAGCAGGTCGGTGCGCCCGGCCGCAGCGAGGCGCTCGACGATCTTGCGGACCTCCTGCGCGGCGCTGCGCGGCGCGACGAGCACCGCGCCTCCCGAGCAGACGACGACCAGGTCGGAGACGCCGACCAGCGCGACCGCGCCCTGCTCGGCGAACACCAGGTTGCCCGCTCCTTCGACGACCCAGCTCGCACCGCGGGTCGCGTTGCCGGTGCCGTCGTGGGCGAGGATGTCGTGCAGCGCGTCCCAGGAGCCGAGGTCGTTCCAACCGCAGTCGAGCGGCAAAGTGATCAGCTCGTCGAGCTTCTCCATGACCGCGAAATCGATCGAGATCGCGGGCAGCTGGGCGTAGAGCTCCGCGAGCCGCTCCGGCTGCCGCGCGATCGCCACCAGCCCGCGGGCGATCTCCGGCGCGTGCTGTTCGAGCCGAGCGAGCAGGGTCGTGCCGCGAAAAACGAAGATCCCGGCGTTCCAGAGGTGCTTTCCGCCGGCGAGGAAACGTTCCGCGGTGGCGCGATCGGGCTTCTCGGTGAAGCGGCGGACCCGGCGGGCACCCTCCCCGGGCCGCGCCGGACCGTCGATCTCGAGATAGCCGAATCCGGTCTCCGGCCGGCTCGGGACGACTCCCAGGGCGACGATCCGGTCGCCGCCCTCGGCGAGCTCCGCCGCTGCGGCGAGCACCCTCCTGAAGCCTGCCGCATCGCCGATGCGGTGATCGGCGGGGAGGACCGCGACGGCGCCGGCGCGCACCGCTTCGGGCATCGCCCAGAGCGAGCCCCCGATCGCCGGGGCGGTGTTGCGGCCGGCCGGCTCGACCAGCACCTGCGCCGGCGGGATCTCCGGGAGCTGCGCGCGCACCGCCCCGGCCAGCGCCTCGGTGGTCGAAACCCAGAGGCGGTCGGCCGGCACCAGCGGCAGGAGGCGGTCGACGGTGGTCTGCAGCAAGCTCCGCTCACCCTCGAGCACCAGGAGCTGTTTGGGACGGAGACGGCGGCTCGCGGGCCAGAATCGGGTTCCAGAGCCGCCCGCGAGAATCAGCGCGGAGAGCGACATGAGGGGGCGAGTATACCGGCGGCGCCCGGTGTAGATTCAGCGCCGTGAGACCCCCAGCGCGAACCCCGTCGCGCCCCGCCCGACCGGCGCGCGACGGCGCGGCCCGCGACCATCGCCAAGCCGAGCGGCTGATGCGCACCTGCCCGAACTGCGGCCACGAGCTCGCCGAGCGCCGCTGCAAGCTCTTCTGCCCACGACCCGGCTGCGGCTTCTACCTCTCCTGCGCCGATTTCTACTGAGACGATCCCCCGGCGCCCGCCACGGAGTTATCCTAGGTCCCAGTTTCGCCCTGACCGGAGGAGGTTCGCATGACCCGATCGTCGCTCGTCTTGTCGCTCGCTCTCGCCCTCGTCACGCCACCGCTCGCCGCCCAGCTGCTCGATGAGGGCCGCTTCGACCCGTCTTGGGTCGGCGGCGGCGGCGAGTTCCGCGAAGCCGACGAGCTCGACTACCTCTGGGTCAAGCCCGGCTTCTCGTTCGACGGCCAGAAGATCACCTTCGCGGCCTGGGAGGAGCCGGTCTGGATGGGCGAGGACAGCGGCAAGCGCGACGCCAAGGACAAGAGGCTGGCCAACGATCTGACCCGCAACCTCCCCGAGATCTTCGCCGAGGCGTTCAAGAACGCGCTCGCCGCCAAGGTGAACGTGGTCGATTCGGGCGCGACGCTGCGCGCCGTGGGCCGCGTCGTCGACTGCTCGACCGGCAGCGCGGCGGCGAAGTTCTGGGTCGGCATGGGCGCCGGCTCCGGCGTGACGACGTTCGATCTCAAGTTCGTCGACGCCAAGAGCGGCGAGACCATGGTCGCGATCCACCATCGCGTCGTCTCCGGCTCGAACCTCTCGACCACCGACTCGAAGCTCACCGACTGGGTCGACGAGTTCGCCGAGAACATCGGCAAGCAGGGGATCGAGGGGCTCTACAAGAAGGGGGACCGGGTCAAGAAGTAGGGCGCCAGGCGAGATTCCCTGCGCTAGGTCTTCGGCTTCTCGGCAGCCAAGGCTCCCCCTGGCCGGTCGGATCTCCCTGCGC
>CAZPZW010000031.1:0-24566 GCA_964591165.1 uncultured Thermoanaerobaculia bacterium
CGGCGCAGGGAGATCCGACTGGCCGGGGGGAGCGTTGGCGACCGATGAACCGAGAAGCCCGCTGCAGGGAGATCGGACGCGTCGCAAGGCAGAGGCTCTCCTACGGCCGTGATATCGTCCGAGGCTCACGGGCGTCCCATGGGCGCCATCCCCACGAGAAGGAAGCGACGCATGAACCGGCAGCAACGAGCCGACGTCCGGAATATCGCCATCATCGCCCACGTCGACCACGGCAAGACGACGCTGGTCGACGCCATGCTCTGGCAGAGCGGCATCTTCCGCGCCAACGAGACCGTGATGGAGCGCGTCATGGACTCCATCGACCTGGAGCGCGAGAAGGGCATCACGATCATGGCGAAGAACACCTCGATCCACTACAAGGGGACGCGGATCAACATCGTCGACACCCCCGGCCATGCCGACTTCGGCGGCGAGGTCGAGCGGACGCTGAAGATGGTCGACGGCGTGATGCTCCTGGTCGACGCCTCGGAAGGGCCGCTGCCGCAGACCCGCTTCGTGCTGCGCAAGGCGTTCGAGGCCAACCTGACGCCGATCGTGGTGATCAACAAGATCGACCGCCCGGACGCCCGCATCCAGGAGGTGCTGAACGAGGTCTACGACCTGTTCATCGACCTCGACGCCTCCGAGGAGCAACTCGATTTCCCGGTGCTCTACTGCAACGCCCGGAAGGGCCTCTGCAGGACGACGCCCGACGGCCCCGACACGCTGCTCGAGCCCCTCTTCCAGCAGATCGTCGCCACCGTCCCGCCGCCGGCCTTCGACCCGGCGATGCCGCTGCAGCTGCTGATCACCAGCCTCGACTACGACGACTACGTCGGGCGGCTGGTGATCGGCCGGATCTTCAACGGCGAGATGCGCAAGTCGCAGGAGATCGCCCGGATGACCCTCGAAGGTGCGGTCGCCAAGGCGAAAGTGACCGTGCTCTACGGCTACGAAGGACTGCAGCGGGTGGAGATCGACCGCGCCGGGCCGGGCGACATCGTGGCGGTCGCGGGGCTGGAGGCGGCGAACATCGGCGAGACGCTGACCGATCCGGAGAACCCGGTGGCGCTGCCCCACATCCGCGTCGAGGAGCCGACCATCGCCATGGTCTTCTCGATCAACAACTCCCCGATGTCGGGCCGCGAAGGGGCGCACGTCACCAGCCGCAAGCTCAAGGAGCGGCTGGAGAAGGAGCTGCTGAGCAACGTCGCGATCCGCGTCGAGCCGACCGACTCGCCCGACGCGATGAAGGTCTCGGGGCGCGGCGAGCTGCAGCTCGCGATCCTCATCGAGATGATGCGCCGCGAGGGCTTCGAGCTCTCGGTGGGGAAGCCCCAGGTGCTCACCAAGACGATCGACGGCCGCACCTCGGAGCCGATGGAGCAGCTGGTCGTCGACTGCCCCGAGGAGTTCATCGGCGTGCTCACGCAGAAGCTGGGGGCGCGACGTGGCCGGATGACCAGGATGGTCAACCACGGCACCGGCCGGGTGCGTCTCGAGTTTCGCATCCCGTCGCGCGGCCTGATCGGCTTCCGCACCGAGTTCATGACCGACACCAAGGGGCAGGGGATCATGAACTCGCTGTTCGACGGCTGGGACGTCTGGCAGGGGGAGATCGAGCACCGGCCGACCGGCTCGCTGGTGGCGGACCGCGCCGGCAAGGCGACCGCCTACGCCATCGAAGGACTGCAGCCGCGCGGCATCCTCTTCGTCTCGCCGACCGACGAGGTCTACGAGGGGATGATCGTCGGCGAGCACGCGCGCGGCAACGACCTCGACGTCAACATCGTGCGCGAGAAGAAGCTCACCAACATGCGCGCCTCCGGCTCGGACGACACCGTCCACCTCGTGCCGCCGCACGTCATGAACCTCGAGCAGGCGCTCGAGTTCATCAAGGAGGACGAGCTGGTCGAGGTCACCCCGAAGTCGATGCGCCTGCGCAAGCGGATCCTGCAGGCGAACCGGCGGAAGTAGAGCGCGCGGCGAGGTCGATCTCCCAGAGCGCGAAGGGGAGCGGCAGCCAGGAGCGGACGCGCCGTGCGACGAGGTCGGCCGCGGCCGCGAGGTCCTCGACCTCTTCGCGGGCGAAGCCGCGCAGGTAGGCGGTCTCGTACCAGGCGAGCGCGGCGACCGCGAGGCGCCGCCCGAGGCGCCCGCGCGGGAAGGCGTAGTCGAGCACCACCACCTTGCCGCGGGCGACGCGCGCGCACTCGGCGAGCACCTCCAGCCGCACCGGCCGCGGCATGTCGTGCAGCGCGAAGGAGAGCAGCACGGCGTCGAAGGCGCGGTCCGCGAAGGGGAGGGCGCGCGCGTCGGCGAGCTCGCAGCGGACGCCGAGCTTACCCGCCTTCGCCTGCGCCCGCGCCAGCATCCCGGGGGTCAGATCGATGGCGGTGACCTTGGCGCCGGCGCGCGCCGCGCGGCGCGCGATCTCGCCGGTGCCGGTGCAGACGTCGAGCAGCGTCCGCCCGGGCGCGGCGCCCGCCTGTCTCACCGCGGCGCGGTAGGCGAAGCCGATCGGCGCCGCGAAGAGGTCGTAGAGCGGCGACCACTTGGCGAAGAAGCGATGCAGATAGGCGACGTACGGGTCGTCGGCGGAATTCCGGGAGCTCATGGCTTCGGCGGATTCTCCCGCTCCGCGGAGAGGCGGCGGCGCGCCGCCGCGATCGTCTCCGACTGCTCGACCAGCTCGGCGGGATCGGGAGCCCGCTCGGCGACGCGGGCGAGCAGCGCCAGCGCCTCGGCGCGCCGCGCCGGGGCGTGGTCGAGGAGCGCTTCGGCGAGGAAGAGCTGGTTGCGCGGGTCCGTGGTCGAAATCGCCACTGCGCGCTCGAGGTTCGCGATCCCGCGGGCCGGATCGATCCAGCCGGTGAAGAGCGGCAACTTCGGTGTCACCGTGTGCAGCCGGCCGAGCAGGCGGCGCGGACCACCGTTGGCCAGCGTCTCGTCGAGCGCCGCAGCGCGCTCACCGTGGTCGCGGATGCGGCCGGCGACGCCGCGCAGGCCCGCGGCGAAGTAGCCGTGCTCCAGGCCCCAGACCCCCCAGGCGATCGCCGCCCAGAAACGCGCCTCGGCCTCGCCCATGGCGTCACCTTGCGCGACCGCGCGCGCCACCGCGGCCTCGGCGACCTCGATCGCTCGATCGTAGAGAGCGCGCGCGCCGCGGCCGTCGGCGAGCGCGAAGTGGCCCTGGAACCAGACCGCGTCGACGAGCTTGCCGGCGAGGCGGGGCGAAGGGCCTGCGGCCGCGATCGCCTCCTCGTAGGCCGCGACCGCTTCCGCGGTAGGCCTCGGTGCGACCTTGCCGCTGGCTGCGAAGCCCTCGGCCCGCCGCGCCCAGGCGGCGTCGCCGCGCGTTTCGGCCTCTAACTGCGCCTGCGCGCTTGCCGTCGACAGCACCAGGAACGCGGCGAGCAGCGATCTCCCCACGGCACGGAATCCTATCCGTCGAGCCTCCCGAGCCGCCGCAGGTGAGATAGCTTTTCGCTCGTGGCCACCTGGGCGATCGGGGACGTGCACGGCTGCTATCGCACGCTGCGCAAGCTCCTCAAGAAGATCGACTTCGCCAAGCGCGACGACCGCCTCTGGTTCACCGGCGACCTGGTCAACCGCGGTCCACGCTCGCTCGAGGTGCTGGAGTGGGCGGCCGACCACGACTGGCGGATCGAGTCGGTGCTTGGCAATCACGACCTGCACCTGCTGGCCGTCGCCTTCGGCGTGGCCGAGGAGCGTCCGCGCGACGCGCTGGCCGAGGTCCTGCGCTCCAAGCGCAGCCTGTTGCTGCTCGACTGGTTGCGTCGCCGGCCGCTGCTGGTGCGTTCGGCCGGACGGGTGCTGGTCCATGCCGGTCTCCTGCCGCAATGGAGCGTCGAGGAGGCCGAGAGTCTCGCCGCGCGGCTCGAGGGGCGGTTGCGCGGCGAGGGGGCGGCCCATCTGCTCGCCGAGGTCCGTCGCAAGGGCGAGGCGGCGGGTCGGATTTCCGCCGAGGCGCGCGCCCTGCAGGCCTTCGCCCTGATGCGCGCCGTCACCCCGTCGGGGGAGCTCTGCCGGGAGTTCACCGGCCCGCCGGAGGAGACGCCCGAGGGCTTCCACCCCTGGTACGAGGTCCCCGGCCGGCGGAGCGCGGGGGTCGAGATCGTGTTCGGGCACTGGGCCGCCGTCGGCTTTCGCCGCGGTCCCGACTACCTGGCGCTCGACTCCGGCTGCGCCTGGGGGGGCAGGCTCACCGCGGTCCGCCTGGACGACGGCGAGCGGGTGGAGGTGGGCTACGCCGATGGCTGAGCCGCACGCGCTCGCCGTGGACGGCCGGCTCGACGCCGGCGAGCTGCCGCGCACCGTCGCGGCGCTCGCCGAGGGCATCGACCGACGGCTGCAGCTCGGCGGCCAGATCTACCTGGCGCAACGCGGGCGAGTCCTCGCCGACGCCGGGTTCGGCGAGGCGCGCCCCGGCGAAGCGATGCGCCGCGATCACCTGATGCTCTGGATGTCCTCCACCAAGCCGATCGCTGCGCTCTCGATCGCCTGGCTCTGGGAGCGCGGCGCGCTCGGGCTCGACGACCCGGTCGCCCTGCACATCCCCGAGTTCGCCGCCGGCGGCAAGCAGGGGGTGACGGTGCGCCATCTGCTGACTCACACCGGCGGCCTTCGCATGCTCGACACCGGCTGGCCGGAGCTCGGCTGGGACGGCATCGTGGCCAGAGTCTGCGCGCAACGGCTGGAGCCGCGCTGGACTCCGGGCCGCAAGGCCGGTTACCACCTGGCCTCGAGCTGGTTCGTGCTCGGCGAGCTGGTGCGCCGCCTCGACGGCCGTCCTTTCGAGCGCTGGGTGCGCGACGAGCTCTTCCTTCCGCTGGGTTGCGAGGACGCGTGGGTGGGCATGTCGCAAGAGCGCTATCGCGCCTACGGCGCTCGGTTGGCGCCGATGTTCGCGAGCGGCGAGGGCGAGCCGACGCCGCTCGCTCTCGACGCCGAGGCGAGCGTGGTGACCTGCTCGCCCGGGGGCAACGGTTGGGGTCCGCTGCGCGAGCTGGCGCGGGTCTACGAGCTGCTCGCCGCCGGGGGCACGCTCGGAAACCTGCGCCTGCTCGCGCCGCAGACGGTGGAGGCGATCCGGGCGCGACACCGCGTCGGTCTGGTCGATCAGACGTTCCGCACCCGGCTCGACTGGGGGCTCGGGGTGATCGTCAACTCGGTGCACTACGGCGACCCCGCGCTGCCGTACGGCTACGGCCCGCATGCCGGACCGCGGACCTACGGCCACAGCGGCGCGCGCAGCTCGTGCGCTTTTCACGATCCCGACGCCGAGCTGGTGGTCGCGCTCGCGGTCAACGGCATGCCGACCGACGAAGTGCATCGCCAACGGTTCGCGAGGATCAGCGCGGCGATCTACGAGGATCTCGGTATAATGATCGACGCGTGAGTGAATCGTCGTCTTCGAAGCCTCGGATCGTCCCCCGATCCGACCACTCGGTATCCCGCAGCAACATCCAGAAGGAGGCTCTGAAGGTCCTCTATCGCCTTCAGGGTGCGGGCTATCGCGGCTTCCTGGTCGGTGGAGGCGTGCGCGACCTCCTGCTGGGGCGCGTGCCGAAGGACTTCGACGTCGCAACCGACGCCCGCCCGCCGGAGATCCGGCGGCTCTTCCGCAACGCGCGCATCATCGGCCGCCGCTTCCGCCTGGCGCACATCCTGTTCGGCGACGTCGTGGTCGAAGTCTCGACCTTTCGGCGCGAGCCCAGCCCGGAGGAGCTCGCGGAGGCCGGCGACGATCTGCTGATCCGCAGCGACAACAACTTCGGGAGCCCCGAGGAGGACGCCTTCCGGCGCGATTTCACGGTCAACGCGTTGTTCTACGACATCGCCGATTTCTCGATCCTCGACTACGTCGGTGGCATGGAGGACCTGCAGCAGAAGACACTGCGCACGATCGGCGATCCCTGGATCCGTTTCCGCGAGGACCCGGTGCGCATGCTGCGCGCCTGCGAGCTCGCTGGCCGTCTCGGATTCACCCTCGAGCCGTCGACCCAAGCGGCGATCCACGACTCGGCGCGCGAGCTCGAGAAGGCCTCGCCGGCGCGGGTCAGCGAGGAGCTGGTCGAGCTGCTGCGTTCCGGCAGCGCCGGAGCGGCCATGCAGTGGATGCTCGAGCTCGGCCTGCTCGAAGTCCTGCTCCCCGAGGCCTACGCGATGGTGGCCGTGGGAGAGCGCGGATTGGGGGACTTCGGCCGGGTCCTGCCGACCCTGGATCGCAAGGTGGCCGCCGGGAGCGACGTGTCCGACGGCGGCCTGCTCGCCGCGCTGCTCCTGCCGTCGCTGCTCCTGCGCCGCTTCGACGTCGAGGCGCTCGCCGGGCGCTCGCTCGGACGGACGCAGCTGCACGCGCTGATCGACGAGATCACGGAGCCCTTCTTCAAGCGTTTCGCTCTCTCGCGCCTGCGCGCGCAGCAGACGACGGACGCGCTGCGCGGCTTCCTCCGCCTCTGCGAGCCGCATCGCTCGGCGAGCGAACGCCAGCACGCCGCCGCCCGCCCCTGGTTCCCGGATTCCCTCTGGCTCTTCGAGTTGCTCGCCGAGGCGACGGGCGAGGGGTTCCAGGAGCTCGCGCAATGGCAGGCGGCGGAGCGCCGCCGGCCGGTGCTCGCGTCCGGGGAGACGCCGCCGGTCGCCGCCACCGAGGCCCTGCCCGTCCCCACCCGCCGCCGGCCCCGCCGCCGCCGGCGTCGCTGAGTCCCGCCCAAAAGGGTGTCGATAGGATGCCCGCCAGCGGGTGAAACTAGACGCTCGATCGAGTCAAGCGGGGGTGCGATGACTTCGATTTTCGGCTTGTTCCGCTCCACTCTGGCCAAGAAGGCGGTGATGGCGGTCACCGGCCTGGTGCTCTTCGGATTCGTGCTGGTCCACATGATCGGCAACTTGAAGATGTACTTCGGCGAGGCCGTCTTCGACCACTACGCGGAGGGCCTGCGCGGGCTCGGCGCGCCCTTCTTCGGCCCGGGGCAACTGCTCTGGGTCGCCCGTATCGTGCTGCTGGCCTGCGCCGGGTTGCACGTCCTCTCGGCCTGGCTGCTGACCCGCCAGTCCTGGCGGGCGCGGCCGGAGTCCTACGCGGTGAAGGAGTGGGTCCAGGCGACCTACGCCGCGCGCACCATGCGCTGGGGCGGAGTGATCCTGCTCGCCTTCATCCTCTATCACCTCGCCCACCTCACCCTGGGCTGGGTGCATCCCGATTTCGTCGCCGGGAAGGTCTTCCAGAACGTGGTGATCGGTTTCCAGATCTGGTGGGTCGCCTGCTTCTACATCGCGGCCAACCTCGCCCTGGGGCTGCACCTCTACCACGGCCTGTGGAGCCTCTTCCAGACGATGGGCTGGAACAACCCGCGCTGGAACCCCTGGCGGCGGCGGTTCGCGACCCTGTTCGCCGGCCTGATCACCCTCGGCAACGTCTCGTTTCCGGTGGCCGTGCTCACCGGTCTGGTGAGGTAGCCATGGTCCAACTGAACGCCCGCATCCCCGAAGGCCCGATCGACAAGAAGTGGGAGCAGTGCAAGTTCGAGATGAAGCTGGTCAACCCGGCGAACAAGCGCCGCTTCGAGATCCTCGTCGTGGGCAGCGGTCTCGGCGGCGCGGCCGCGGCGGCATCGCTCGGCGAGCTCGGGTACCGTGTCAAGTGCTTCTGCTACCAGGACTCGCCGCGTCGCGCCCATTCGATCGCGGCGCAGGGCGGCATCAACGCGGCGAAGAACTACCAGAACGACGGCGACAGCGTCCAGCGCCTGTTCTACGACACGGTGAAGGGCGGCGACTTCCGGGCGCGCGAGGCCAACGTCTACCGGCTGGCCGAGCTGTCGGTCAACATCATCGACCAGTGCGTCGCCCAGGGCGTCCCCTTCGCCCGCGAGTACGGCGGCACGCTCGCCAACCGCTCCTTCGGCGGCGCGCAGGTCTCGCGCACCTTCTACGCCCGCGGACAGACCGGGCAGCAGCTCCTGCTCGGCGCCTACCAGGCGCTCGAGCGGCAGATCGCCGCCGGCACGGTGAAGATGTATCCCCGCACCGAGATGCTGGACCTCGTGGTGGAGGACGGCCGCGCGCGCGGCATCGTCGTGCGCGACCTGGTGAGCGGCGTCATCTCGCGCCATGCGGCGCACGCCGTGGTGCTCGCCACGGGCGGCTACGCCAACGTCTTCTTCCTGTCGACCAACGCCAAGGGCTCGAACACGACGGCGATCTGGCGGGCGCACAAGCGGGGGGCGATGTTCGGCAACCCCTGCTTCACCCAGATCCACCCGACCTGCATCCCGGTCTCGGGCGACTACCAGTCGAAGCTGACCCTGATGTCAGAGTCGCTGCGCAACGACGGTCGCATCTGGGTGCCCAAGAAGGCCGGCGAGACGCGCCGCGCGACGGACATTCCGGAAGGAGAGCGCGACTACTACCTCGAGGTGAAGTACCCCAGCTTCGGCAACCTGGTGCCGCGCGACGTGGCGTCGCGCGCCGCCAAGGCGGTGTGCGACGAGGGCCGCGGCGTGGGGCCCGGCGGACGCGGGGTCTATCTCGATTTCGCCGAGTCGATCGGCCGGCTCGGCCGCAAGGCGATCGAGGAGCGCTACGGCAACCTCTTCGAGATGTACGAGCGGATCACCGGCGAGGATCCCTACAGCACGCCGATGCGGATCTACCCGGCGGCGCACTACACCATGGGCGGGCTGTGGGTCGACTACCACCTGATGTCGACGGTGCCGGGTTGCTTCGTCCTCGGCGAGGCGAATTTCTCGGACCACGGCGCCAACCGGCTGGGAGCGTCGGCGCTGATGCAGGGTCTGGCCGACGGCTACTTCGTGATTCCGGCGACCATCGGCGACTATCTCGCTCCCCGGATGAGCGAGAAGCCCTCCGCCGAGACGCCGGCCTTCGCCGCGGTCGAGAAGGAGGTCCGCGAGCGGATCGCGCGCCTGCTCTCGATCCGCGGCAAGCGCACCGTCGATTCGATCCACCGCGAGCTCGGCCTGACGATGTGGGAGTACTGCGGCATGGCGCGCGACGCGGCGGGCCTCGAGAAAGCGCTGGCGAGGATCCCCGAGCTGCGCGCCGAATTCTGGTCGAACGTCAACGTCCTCGGCGCGGGCGAGAGCCTCAACCAGTCGCTCGAGAAGGCCGGCCGGGTGGCCGACTTCCTCGAGCTCGCCGAGCTGATGTGCGTCGACGCCTTGCATCGCGAGGAGTCGTGCGGCGGCCACTTCCGCCTGGAGAGCCAGACGCCGGAGGGCGAGGCCAAGCGCGACGACGATCGATTCACCTACGTCGCCGCCTGGGAGCATCGCGGAGAAGGCAAGGGGTGGGAGCTGCATCGCGAGCCGCTCACCTTCGACAACGTCCATCTCGCGCAGAGGAGCTACAAGTGATGAGGCTCAAGCTCAACGTGTGGCGCCAACCGGGACCGAGCGCTCCGGGTCGTCTGGTGACCTACGAAGCGCCGGAGGTCAGCCCGGACATGTCGTTCCTCGAGATGCTCGACGTGCTCAACGAGAGCCTCAACCTGCGCGGCGAGGAGCCGATCGCCTTCGATCACGACTGCCGCGAAGGGATCTGCGGCACCTGCGGCTTCGTGATCAACGGCATCGCGCACGGCGGGCAGAAGAACTCGACGGTCTGCCAGCTCCACATGCGGCACTTCCGCGACGGCGACGAGTTGACGCTCGAGCCCTGGCGCTCGCGCGCCTTTCCCATCCTCCGCGACCTGATGGTCGATCGCAGCGCCTTCGACCGCATCGTGGCGGCGGGCGGATTCGTCTCGGTGAACACCGGTAGCGCGCCGGACGGCAACGCGGTGCCGGTGCCCAAGACGGAGGCCGAGGTCTCGATGGACGCGGCTTCCTGCATCGGCTGCGGCGCCTGCGTCGCACAGTGTCCCAACGGCGCGGCGCAGCTCTTCACCTCGGCGAAGATCGCGCACCTCGCGCTCCTGCCGCAGGGGCAGCCGGAGCGCTACGAGCGGGCAGAGAGCCTGGTGGCGCAGCTCGAGAAAGAGGCCTTCGGCAGCTGCACGAACTTCGGCGAGTGCGAGGCGGTCTGCCCGAAGGGTATCTCGATGGACTTCATCGGGCTGCTGAATCGCGACTTCCTGCGGGCCTCGCTGTTCCCGAAACGCCAGGCCCGCGGCGGCGGCGGATCGGGCTGAGACCCCACCCGGCGGCGGCTCAGCCGCCGGAGCCGGTGGGCTCCCCGCCGGCGCGGCCGCGCGCGATCGCGCGCAGCGCACTCTTCTCCTGATGCCGGAAGCGCAGGGCGAGCAGCCGCTTGCGCCAGGCGGTGAGGCGGGTGGCGCGCCAGGCTTCGCCGGCCCGGCGGATCAGCTCGGAGTGGGTCGGGTAGGGCCGGATCGCCTCCGCCAGGCGCGCCAGCCCGATGCTCTGCTCGAGGGCGAGCGCGAGCTCGCCGATCGTCTCGCCGGCGTGCTCCGAGACCAGCGTCGCGCCGAGGATGCGGTCGGACCCTTTGCGATAGTGCAGCCGGAGGAGGCCGTCGGGAGCGCCGTCGAGGCGGGCGCGGTCGAGCGTCGAGACCGGTAGCTCGAGAGTGCGGAAGCGGACTCCCGCCTGCTCGAGCTGCGCCGCGGTCGCACCCACCCGGGCGAGCTCGGGCTGCGTGTGGACGCAGGTGGGGAGGCGGCGCGCGCTCGCCGAGCGGCGACGGTCGAGCAGCGCGTTGTCGACCACCAGCCGCGCCTGGGCGCCGGCAGCCTGCACCGAACGCGCGCCGGAAGCGACGTCGCCGCAGGCGTAGATGCGCGGATTGGTGGTGCGCAGACGGTCGTCGACGACCACTCCGTCGCGCCCGAAGGCGACGCCCGCCGCCTCGAGGCCGAGCAGCTCGACGTTGGCCAGCCGGGTGCCGATGGCGAGGATCTCGTCCACCGAGAGCTGATGGCGGTGCTCGTCGACCTCGAAGTGCAGCACCTTCGAGCGGGCCGGTTTCTGCACCTCGAGCAGGCGGGCGCGGGCCTGGACGCGAACGCCGTCCGCCTCCATCGCCTGCTGCAGCACGGCGATGCCTTCCGGCTCCTCCGCGGGCAGGAGGCGGTCCCCCTCGACGAGCAACGAGACCTGGCTGCCGAAGCGGGCGAAGGCCTGCGCCAGCTCGCAGGCGCGCGCGCCATCGCCCAGCACCGCGAGCCGGCGCGGCAGATCGGTCAGCGCGAAGACCGTCTCGGTGGAGAGGGCGCCGAGCTCGACCAGCCCGGGCAGCGCCGGCGGCGCCCAGCGGGTCCCGGTGGCGATCAGCGCGCGCCGAAAGCGCAGCGCGGCGCCGTCCACCTCGAGGGCGTCCGGCGCGGTGAAACGGGCGGCGCCGATGAACACGTCGATCCCCAGCTCGCGCAGGCGCCAGACCGAGTCGCTCGAGCTCAGCTCGGCGCGCAGCCGGCGCATGCGCTGCATGGCGGTCGCGAAATCGCCGGAACGCGGGGCCGGATCCAGCCCGAACTCGCCGGCGCGGCGTGCCTCCCGCCAGGCCCTCGCCGCGCGCAGCACCGCCTGGGCGGGCACACAGCCGGAGTTCAGCCGCTCGCCCCCGAGCAGGTGCCGCTCGACCAGCGCGACGCGGGCGCCGAGCTCGGCGGCGGCGATCGCCGCGGTGAGCCCGGCGGTCCCGCCGCCGACGACGGCGAGGTGATAGACCGCGGCGGGCGCCGGATTGGTCCAGTCGGCGGGGTGAACGTTGTCGACCAGGACCTGGTTGTTGCCGTCGAGCGGCAGGACGAGCGGAACGTCGATCATCTGCTTCCTCCCCCAGGGTCCGGCCCGATCAGGAGCGCTCGGACCTCGGTACTCCACGACATGAACTTCAAGAAATCCGTGCGCCACGAACCACACGCGGCACGGAGCGTTCAGCGCTCGCGCCTCGACGGGTCGGAAGACCCCACCCGGCCCGCCGTCCCGGGCCCGGCGAGCTCGACCGACTGCGCTAGTCTAGTCGGCCGGAGGCCCTGGAAAAAGAGGTGTTTCGAGCGGGCGGGGAGAGCGACGAAGCTCTGGCGGCCGCAGCGTCGCGCGGCTCGAACGAGGCGTTCCGGGAGCTCGTCGAGCGTTACCAGCGCCCGGTCTATTCCCTCCTCGTGCGCATCGTCCGCCGCCCGGAGAGCGCCGAGGACCTGGCCCAGGAGACCTTTCTCAAGGCCTTTCGCGCCCTCGGCCGGTTCGATCCCAGCCGCAAGTTCTCGAGCTGGCTGTTCAAGATCGCCCACAATGCGGCGCTCGACGAGCTGCGCCGGCAGGGGGGCGAGATGCTCTCCCTGGATGCGCCGGCGGGCCCGGACGAGGCGCCGATGGAGCTGCCCGCCGATCCGGCGGCCGAGAACCCCCTCGAGCGGCTGTCGTCGCGCGAGGCCGGCCGGGCGCTCGAACGCGCCGTGGCGCGACTGCGCCCCCAGTACCGCGAGGTGCTGCTCCTCCGGTTCGCCCAGGACCTGAGCTACGACGAGATCGCCGAGGTGCTGGGTATCCCTCTGGGAACAGTGAAGATCCACCTCTTCCGGGCGCGCGCCGAGCTGGCCCGCGCGATGCGTGGAGAGGGGTGGGATCCGGAGGCCCTCGAGCGATGAAACTTCGACCCCAGGCCGGCGTAGGGCCGATTGGAGCGAGACGATGACCCCCGACCCCCACGACCCCTGGCGACACTTCCTGCGCTCCGAGCGATCGGGAAGCGCGGACGCCGCCGACGAGGCGCTGCGCGAGCTCTTCCGGGCGCTGCCGCAGCGCTCTCCCGGTGCGGGGTTCGTCGAACGGGTGATGGCCCGGGTGGCGCGGCCGAGCTGGTCCGAGTCGCGGTGGGCGCGCTGGACGGTGGCGGCATCGCTGGCCGCAGCGGCGCTCGCGGTCGGTCTGTTGCTGCCAGCCCTCCTGCCGCTCGCGCGGCTGGTGGCGCCCGGCGAGCTGGTCAGCCTGTGGATCCGGGCGGTGGCCGATCTGTCGGCTCAGTTCGGGGAGAGCCTCGGCGTCTGGCAGCAGTGGATGCGCGCCGGAGGCAGCGTGGCGCGCGCCCTCGCCCGTCCCGAGATCGCCCTGATGCTCGCGGCCAATGCCGGTCTCGCGTGGTTTGCTCTGCGCCGACTCGCGGCGCTCGTTGCCGGAAGGAGTGGTTCCCATGTTGCGATTCCGATCTGAACGAAGCTCGTCGCCGGGCGCGGCCCGGCAGCGGAACTCGAGGCCGGGCGCGGCCCGGCTGGGCTGGATCCTGGTTGCGCTCGTCGGCCTGACCTGGCTGTCGGTGGCCGCTGCCGGCGCCGCGTCGCTGGGCGACCGGACGCGCGATCGCTTCGAGATCGAAGTGTTGAGCGAGAGTCTGCTCTTGCGTCCGTTGGACGAGGCTTCGGCCGTCCGCGCGATCGAGTTGCCGGACGACGACGTCGTCGCGATCGTCAACGGCAAGACGTTCTCGGAGAGCGAGGTCCGCGCCTTTCTCGGCGCGGATGGCGAGCTGATCGGCGATCTGCTGGCGCTCGATGCCGAGGAGCGGCGCGCCGCGCTCGGCGTCGCCGAGCAGGAGGAGCCGGTGGGAGCCGGCGAAGGCTCGCCGGTGCCGCCGACGCCCCCCGTGCCGCCGCGTCACCGCGGTCATTCGGCCGACGACCGGGTCTCGTTCGGCCAGTCGATTCACCTCTCCGCCGACGAGTCGGCGCGCGACGTGGTCTGCATCGGGTGCTCGATCGAGCTCGAAGGGCATGCCACGGGCGATGCGGTGGCGGTGGGTGGCAGCGTGCGCATCGGCCCCGGCGCCACAGTCGAGGGCAACGCCGTGGCGGTCGGCGGCAAGGTGACCGTCGCTTCGGGGGCCACCGTGGAGGGCGACGCGGTCACCGTAGGCGGCACGGTGCGGGTCGAGGAGGGCGGTACGGTCGAAGGGCAGCGATCGTCGGTCGGTTGGGGCTCGAGCTGGGGCGGCCGGCATGGTCCCGACTTCGACTTCGGCTTCCCGTTCGGCATCGACACCGGGTTCTGGACCTTCTTCTGGAGCGTGACCCGGGCCGTGCTGCTCGCTCTGCTCGCCTGCCTCTTCCTCCTGCTGGCGCGCGGCGGCGTCGAGCGCGCCTCGCGCCGGGTGGCGTTCGAGCCCTGGAAAGCGGCGCTCGCCGGGTTGCTCACCCAGTTGCTCTTCTTCCCGGTGCTCCTCCTGGTGACGGTGGTGCTCGCGGTCTCGATCGTCGGCATTCCGCTCCTGGTGCTGATCCCGGTCGCCATCGTGGCGTTGATCCTGGGCGCGCTGCTGGGCTACGTCGCCGTGGCGCAGTCGATCGGCCGCTGGGCCGCACGCCGCTTCGGCTGGAACCTCTCGGAGCCCTACCTGGTGGCGATCATCGGCGTCCTGATGATCCAGGCGGTGAGCCTCTTGGCGCGCGCCATCGGAACGATCGGCGGGCCGATGGAGCTGGTCGCCTTCGGGTTCCTCTTCTTCGGCTTCTTCCTCAAGTACCTCGCCTGGACGATCGGTCTCGGCGCGGTGATGCTGACCACGCTGGGCCGCGAGTGGCGGAGTCCCGCGCCGGCGACCAGCGACTTCGCGCCGCTCGAGCCGGCGGCTTCGCTGGAGGCGGAGCCCGCGCCGCCGCCGCTGCCCGCGGTTCCGCCAGCCGGCGCGCCGAGCTCGGCGGACGAGGACGAGAACCTGCCGCGGTCCTGATTCCCGCGCGGTGGGGGGGGCTGCGCCGGCCGGTCTTGCGGCCGGCGCACCGCGTTGGCGCTGCTAGACTCGAAAGCATGGCCGGAGGCCCGAACGACCCCCGTCGGCGCGCCAAGGCGCTGCGTGCCGAGATCCTCCGGCACGAGGACCTCTACTACCGTCAGGGCCGGCCAGAGATCTCCGACCGCGACTTCGACCGGCTGATGGCCGAGCTGGTCGAGCTCGAGGCGGCGCATCCAGGGCTGGTCACGCCCGACAGCCCGAGCCAGCGAGTCGGCGGCGCGCCCGTGGAAGGTTTTGCGCCGGTGGTCCACGACCCGCCGATGCAGTCGCTCGACAACACCTACAGCCTCGCGGAGCTCGCGGAGTGGGCGGCGCGCCTGGAGCGGCTCGAGCCCGAGGCCGAGCGCCGCTACGTCGCCGAGCTCAAAGTCGACGGCGTTTCGATCTCCCTGCTCTACGAGGACGGCGTGTTGGTGCGCGGTGCGACGCGGGGCAACGGCCAGGTGGGCGACGAGGTCACCGAGAACCTTCGCACCATCCGTGCCCTGCCCCTGAGGCTGCGCGGCAAGGCGCCGGCGCGCCTCCTGGTGCGCGGCGAGGCCTTCATGGCGCGGTCCGCCTTCCGGCGGCTGAACGCGGCGCGCGAGGAGGCCGGGCTCCCGTTGTTCGTCAACCCGCGCAACGCCACGGCCGGAGCGATCCGCCTGCTCGACAGCCGCGACGTCGCGGCGCGGAGACTCTCGGCGCTGGTCTACCAGGTGGCGCTCGGTCTGGAGGCGGCGACCCACGCTGAGACGCTCGAGCGCCTCGCCGAGTGGGGGTTCCCCGTCCATCCGAGCTGGCGCCGATGTGCGGACCTCGCGGCGGTCGAGGCCTTCGTCGCGGAGTGGCGCGAGCGGCGGCGCGAGCTCGACTTCGAGACGGACGGCGTGGTGATCAAGATCGACGATCTGGAGTTGCGCCGCCGGCTGGGCTCGACCGCCAAGTCGCCGCGCTGGGCGGTGGCCTTCAAGTTCGAGGCGGAGCAGGGCGAGACCGTGGTGCGCGACATCGTGGTGCAGGTCGGGCGGACCGGCGTGCTGACGCCGGTCGCGGTGCTCGATCCGGTCTTCGTCGGCGGCACCACGGTGCAGCGCGCGACGCTGCACAACTACGAGGACTTGTCGCGCAAGGACGTGCGGGTGGGGGACACGGTGCGCATCGAGCGCGGCGGAGACGTGATCCCGAAAGTGGTCGAGGTCGTGCTCGAGCGCCGGCCGGAGGGCGCCCGTCCTTTCGCCATGCCCGATCGGTGCCCCGAATGCGGCGAGCCCGTGGTCCGCTCCGCAGGGGAGGTGGCGCTCCGCTGCACCAATCCGGTCTGCCCGGCCGTGCTCGCGGAGTCGATCCGCCACTTCGCCGGGCGCAACGCCATGGACATCGAGGGACTCGGCGACGAGCGGGTCGACCAACTGCTCGCCGAGGGATCGATCCGCGACTTCCCGGACCTCTATCGGCTGGACCGCGAGCGCCTGGCATCGCTCGACGGTTGGGGGGAGAAGTCGGCCGACAAGCTCCTCGCGGGCATTGCCGCGAGTCGGCGGCGGGAGCTCCACCGGTTGCTCTTCGCGCTCGGCATCCGCTACGTCGGAGAACGGGTGGCGAAGCACCTCGCGACCCACTTCGGGTCGCTGGCCGCCGTCGCGGAGGCGAGCGAGGCGGAGCTGGTCGAGGTGCCGGAGGTCGGCGCCAAGGTCGCGGCGGCGATCCGCGCCCACTTCGCCGATCCGCGCCAGGCGCGGCGGCTCGCGGCGCTCGCCGCGGCCGGGGTCGATCCGCCGGCGGTCGAACGGGCCCCGCCGCGCGAGCTCCCGCTCGCCGGCAAGACCGTCGTGCTCACCGGCCGGCTCGCTCGGCTGGGGCGGCAGGAGGCCGCCGAGCGGCTCGAGGCGTTGGGCGCCCGGGTCGCCAGCGCGGTCTCCCGGAAGACCGCTTTCGTGGTCGCCGGAGAAGACGCCGGTTCGAAGCTCGACCGCGCGCGCGAGCTCGGGGTCGAGGTCCTCGACGAAGCAGCGCTGCTGCGTCTGCTCGAAGGCGCCTGAATCGGGTCGGCCCGGCGGCGCGGCGGCCGGCGGATGGAATCCGCCCCGAACCGTGTGCCAGAATGGCGCGCCATGTCGATAGATCCTCAAGTCCTGGTGATCGACGACGAGACCGGTTCCCGCGAGTCGATGGCCCTGGCCATCCAGCGCGCCGGATTCGCGGTCCGCACCTTCGACGATGCCCGGCGGGCGCTCGAGCTGCTGGAGGAGACCGACACTCCGCAACTCGCGATCTGCGATCTGCGGATGCCGGGTATGGACGGACTGGGGTTCCTCAACGAGGTGCGCGGGCGGGGCATCGACCTGTCGGTGATCCTGGTGACCGGATTCGGCTCGATCGAGTCGGCCGTCGAGGCGATGCGGGTCGGCGCCGACGACTATCTGACCAAGCCGGTGGATCTCTACGAGCTGCGCAAACGGGTGCTCACCCACCTCGAGAAGCGCCAGCTCAAGGAGAAGGTCAAGGAGCTCGGCGAGCAGCTCGACAAGCGTTTCGGCTTCGAGAACATCATCGGGCGCTCGCCCGGGATGGAGGCCCTCTTCGAGCAGATGCGCCGGGTGGCGCCGACCCGCTCGAACGTGCTGATCATCGGCGAGAGCGGGACGGGCAAGGAGCTGATCGCCAACGCCATCCACCGCAACAGCCCGCGGCGCGACGAGCGCTTCCTCGCCATCAACTGCGGCGCCATTCCCTCGGACATCCTCGAGAGCGAGCTGTTCGGCCACGAGCGGGGATCGTTCACCGGAGCGATCGGCCGCAAGATCGGCAAGTTCGAGCTCGCCCACCGCGGCACGCTCTTTCTCGACGAGATCTCCGAGCTCTACCCCGAGCTGCAGGTCAAACTGTTGCGCGTCCTCGAGGAGCGCCGGGTGATGCGGGTCGGCGGCAGCGACCTGATCGAGGTCGATTTCCGCCTCGTCGCGGCGACCAACAAGGATCTCGAACGGGAGATCGCGGAGGGCCGCTTCCGCGAAGACCTTTTCTACCGGCTGAAGGTGGTCACGCTGACCATCCCGCCGCTGCGCGACCGCCTCGACGACATCCCGCTCCTCGCCGAGCACTACCTCCGGATGCACTGCAAGGAGCACGGACGGGAACCCAAGCGGCTGAGCCGCGAGGCGCTCGCCGCGCTACGCGCCTATCCCTGGCCCGGCAACGTGCGCGAGCTGCGCAACGCGCTCGAATCGGTGGTGGTCTTCCACCGCGGGTCGGAGGTGCGAGTGCGCGACCTCCCGCCGGAGATCCAGGCCTGCGCCGAGGTCATCGAGGCGGCGCCCGAGCCGGCGGAGATCCGTGCCCTTCCCGCGACGGAGCTCGACGAGCCGGAACGGCTCCCGGACGAGGCGTCCGCCGCACGGTGGACCGGGCCGAGCGTCCCGAGCGCGGCGTCGGGCGGCGGGTCGGGGGCCCAGACCATGGCGGACATCGAGCGCGAAGCGATTCTGCACGCGCTCGAGCGCACCGGCGGCCGACGTCTCGAGGCGGCGCGGTTGCTCGACATCGGTCTGCGCACCTTGCAACGGAAGTTGAAGGACTACAAAGAGCAGGGCTTCTACCAGGAGTGACGATGGAAACGCCGGCCGACGTCCTGTTCTACTTCGATTCGATCACTGGCGAGCCGCGCCAGGGTCGCCTCCTCACGATCTCGCCCCACGGCTACTACGAGGCCAATCTCCAGTTCCCGGGGGGACCGCGGCGGGCCTTGCTGCCCATCGTGAAGACCTTCGTGGTGGCGAAGGAGGTCCAGGAGAGCCCCGAGTCGCTGCCCGAGATCGAGCGCTAGCCGGCGGAGGGACCCGCCGGCCGAACCCGCGCCGCGGCCATCGCGGCGAGCATCTCGGCGACCGCCGCCGGCAGCCCGACCATCACCGCTCGGGCGATCAGGGCGTGGCCGATGTTGAGCTCCTCGATCTGCGCGATCGCGGCGATGCCGCCGACGTTCTCGGAGGTCAGCCCGTGGCCGGCATAGACCCGGAAGCCCATCGCTGCGCCCACCGCCGCGGCGCGCGCCGCCGTGGCGCGGTGGCTCGCCGCGAAACCGCCCTGCGCCCGCGTGTAGGCGTCGGTGTTGATCTCGAAACCGTGGGCCAGGCCGACGAAGCGCTCGAGCGCGGCGAGGGTCGCGGCGTCGGGGTCCACGAAGAGCGAGACCTCGATTCCGGCAGCGCGCAGGCGCTCCGCGGCGCCGAGCAGGCGCGGGGTCGCGGCGCCGAGATCGAGCCCGCCCTCGGTGGTCACCTCCTCGGCGCGCTCCGGGACCAGCGTCACTTGGTGGGGGCGGAGCCGCGAGGCGATCGAGACCATCTCGTCGCTCGCGGCCATCTCCAGGTTGAGCTTGCCGCGGACCACCTCCCGCAACCGTTCGACGTCGTGATCCTGGATGTGCCTGCGGTCGGCGCGCAGGTGGACGGTGATGCCGGCCGCGCCGGCCTGCTCGGCGAGACGCGCCGCCTCCAGCGGGTCGGGGTAGGTCGTCCGCCGCGCCTGCCGCAGCGTCGCGACGTGATCCACGTTGACCGAGAGGCGAAGCCCGGGCTGTGTAGTCACTCGCCGACTCCGATCTGCTCGCGCAGCACGGCGGCGAGCGACTCGGCGAGGGCCTCGATCTCCGCTTCGTCCTGGCCCTCGATCATGATCCTCGCCAGCGGCTCGGTGCCGCTGTAGCGCAGCACGAGCCGGCCGGAGCGCCCGAGACGGGTCTCGACGTCGCGCATCGCGTCGGCGAGCCGCGGCACGCTCGCGAGGTCGGGCTTCGCGGCGACGCGCACGCTGGTCAGCACCTGGGGAAAGCGCTCGAACGGCGCCACGCAACGCGAGGCCGGGAGCGCGGACCGCGCCACGATGCCGGCGAGGACGGCGGCGGTGAGCAGACCGTCGCCGGTCGTCGTGCGATGCAGGTCGACCAGATGGCCGGAAGGCTCGCCTCCCAGGCGCAGTCCCTCGCGGCGCAGCGTCGCCACCACTTCGCGGTCGCCGACGCCGCAGCGGACGACGCCGATGCCGAGGGGCTCGAGCGCGCGCTCGAGACCCAGGTTGCTCATGCTGGTGGCGACGACACGCGGCACCGCCAGGTTGCCGCGGTCGCGCAGATCGCGCGCCCAGAGGAAGAGCATGGCGTCGCCGTCGACGAGCCGGCCCCGCTCGTCGAACATCAACGACCGGTCGGCATCGCCGTCGAAGGCGAAGCCGAGATCGTAGCCGCCGGAGGCGATCCGCTCGGCGAGCGCCCACGGATGGGTCGAGCCGCACTCGTGGTTGATGTTCCGGCCGTCGGGCGCGGCGAAGTAGAGATCGGAGCGGGCGCCCAGGGCCCGGAAGAGCTCGCCGGCAAGTTGCGACGCGGCGCCGTTGGCGGCGTCGAGGGCGATGCGCAATCCGTCGAGGCGGCGGGCCCCGCCGGCTTCGTGCGCCAACCAGCGCAGGTAGTCGACCGCTGCGCCGGCGAGCCGCTCGCCGGCGGCGGCGCCCGGTCCCGGGTCGGGGGTTGCGGCGAGGCGCTGCTCGAGGCGATGCTCGTCCGCGGGCGCCCACTTGAAGCCGTCGGCGGCGACGAGCTTGATGCCGTTGTCGGCGGCGGGGTTGTGGCTGGCCGAGACCACGACGCCGGCAGCCGCGCGTTCGCGCGGCACCAGCCAGGCGATGGCCGCCGTGGGCAGCACTCCGACGCTGATCGGCCGGGCGCCACCGGCGGCGAGGCCCGCGCTCAGCCAGGCGACGAGGGGCGGAGTGCTCTGTCGCGTGTCGCCGCCGAGCAGCACTCGGGGCGGGCCGGCGCCACGCGCCGCCAGCTCCACCGCCAGGGCGTGGCCGAGCCGTCGCACCGTCGACTCGGTCAGCGGTTCCTCGCCGAACCGGGCGCGGATGCCGTCGGTGCCGAAGAGCTCCGGTCTCATGGCGTCTCGCGCTGGCCGGGATCGGCTTCCGGGACCTGCATCGGAATCAGGACCGAGACGACGGAGGGCTCGACGACGTGCACCAGGGGGTTCGGCGGCACCACGCTCACCGTCTGCTCGAAGGTCAGGGCGTGACCGTCGAGACTGATCGGGCTCGTGGTGACGGCGGTCAAGCCGGCGATGAGCGACTCGGGTCCGATCACCAGCACGCTGTCGGGCCGCGCGGTCGGCTCGAGGGGAACGGAGCCGCCCGCCGGCTCGCCGACCAGGCGTGGCGTCACGCGGAGCACCCGCCGCGTCTCGCGGTCGAGCCGCAAGGGGATCGAGTTCGGCTGGATCGAGATGATGTCGATGCCCTCCGGGCGCAGCACCTTGTCGCCGGTGATCTGGAACTCGATGGTGCCGACCTCGTTGCGGCTGAGCTCGACCACGACGTCGACGACGTGGGGCGCCAGCGCCCGGATCTGGCGGTCCGGTCCGCGCAACCTCACCTTCACCGTCTGGATCGGATCGAGGATGATGATCCCGCGCGGCGGATTGTAGGTCACGGCGGCGTCGATCACCTTCTCGCTGACCCGCTCCCGTTTCTCGAACGAGGTCGAGAACCAGACGAAGAGCGCCGCGGCGAGGGCCAGCAGGCGCAAACCCCAGAGGCTCTCGGCGCGGCTCACGAAGCGGCCCCCGCGGCGGTCGATCCGGAGCGCTCCTCGACCACCAGGTAGCGGTGGAGGCGGGCGCTGAGCGTGGCCGAATCCAGGCCCTGCTCCAAGACGCCGGCGACGGCGAGCGAGATGTCGCCGGTCTCCTCCGAGACGACCAGCGCCACGGCGTCGGACTCCTCGCTGATGCCGAGCGCCGCGCGATGTCTCGAGCCGTGCGCCTTCGCCTGCTCCGGATTGGTGGTGAGCGGCAAGAAGCAGGAGGCGGCCGCGAGCCGGTCCCCCTGGACGATCACCGCGCCGTCGTGCAGGGGAGTGTCGGGGGTGAACAGCGAGACCACCAGGTCGAAGGAGACCAGAGCGTCGAGAGCGATGCCGTTCTCGACGTAGTTGCGCAGTCCCACGCGGCGCTCGAAGACGAGCAAGGCGCCGGTGCGGCGCGCCGCCAGCGAGGTGGCGGCGAGCACCACGTCGTTGAGCTTGCGGCCCGGCCCGCGCGGGCTGCCGAAGCCGAGGAAGGGACCACGGCCGAAACTGGCGAGCGCCCGCCGGAGCTCCTGCTGGAACAGGACGATGAGCGCGAAGGGGAGGACGATGAGGAACTTCTCGATCAACGTGGCGAACGCGGAGAGCTGGACGAAGCGGGCCACGGCGTACGCCACCGCGACGAAGACCAGCCCGACCAGGATCTGCATGGCGCGCGTGCCGCGGATGAGCAGCAGCAGGTAGTAGAACAGGATCGCGACGAGCAGGATGTCGAGCAGGTCGTGCCAGGTGACGAGCTCGAGGAGACCCTGCCAGCTCACGCGGCGCCTCCGGCGGACTCGAGCGCCGCCCAGACGGTGAGGAACCGCCGGGTCGCGGCGACGTCGTGGACGCGTAGCAGCGCAGCGCCGCCGAGCGCTGCCCACCCCGCCGCGGCGAGGCTCTCGGGGAGCCGCTCTCCGGCGCCGGCCCCGGTCAGCCGGCCGAGAAAGCTCTTGCGGCTCGCGCCGACGAGCAGCGGCCGTCCGAGCGCGGCGAACTGGCCGAGCCGGCGAACCAACTCCAGGTTCTGCTCGGCGCTCTTGCCGAATCCGATCCCCGGATCGAGCACGATCTGCTCCTCGGCGATGCCCGCTGCGATCGCGCGGTCGCGGGCGAGCGCGAGCTCACGGCGCACCTCGCCGATCAGGTCGACGAACGAGATCGACGCCTGCATGCTGGCGAGATCGCCGCGGCTGTGCATCAGGACGACCGGGCATCGGGCGGCGGCGATCACCTTCGCCATCGCGGGGTCGGCGAGCGCCGAGACGTCGTTGACGAGGTCGGCGCCCGCGGCGAGCGCGGCGCGCGCCACCTCGGCTTTGCGGGTGTCGACCGAGATCGGCACCCCGGTGAGCGGCCGCAGGCGTTCGAGCACCGGCAGCAGCCGGGCGAGCTCCTCGGCGGCCGGCACCTCGCTCGCGCCGGCGCCGTAGACGCCGCCGCCCGGACGCGTCGACTCGGCGCCGAGATCGAGCAGGTCGGCGCCCTCGCCGGCGAGCTGGAGCGCGCGCTCGACGGCGCGGTCGGCGGCGAGGTAACGCCCGCCGTCGCTGAACGAATCCGGAGTCAGATTGAGGATGCCGACCACTTTCGGCCGCCCCGCCAGGAGGTCGACACGGCCGCCGCGCGGCAGGCGCAGGGTGAACTCCCGGGCGAGCGGCGGACCAGCGGCGAACGTCGGGGGCGCGGCGTCCATGCGGCCGCCAGTCTATCGGAGAGCGGGGCTCGTCAGGCCGGGCTCGGACTCAGATTCGGACCGACGCCGGGCGCCGCGGCGGGCGTGCCGGCGGTGGCATCCGCGACGGTTCCGTCGGCGGGCACCTCGCTCGGCAGCGCCCGACCGGCCGGAGGATGCGTCTTCTCGCCGGTCAACTCCTCGATCAGGCGGTAGATCTCGTCGCCTTCGAGCGACTCGTGCTCGAGCAACTCGTCGGCCAGGCGGTCGAGAACGGCGCGCCGCCGGGTGAGGATGTCGCGCGCCTGCTCGTGGGCGCGGCGCACGATGCGCTGGATCTCCTCGTCGATGCGCTGCGCCGTCTCCTCGCTGTAGGCGGCGCGCTGCGCGAAGTCGCGGCCGAGGAAGACCGGTTCGTCGCCATGCCCGAACGAGAGCGGACCGAGCTCCGACATGCCCCACTCGCAGACCATGCGGTGTGCCATCGCCGTGGCGCGCTCGATGTCGTTCCCGGCGCCGGTGGTGATGTCCTTCTGGGTGAGCTCTTCGGCGACCCGGCCGCCCATCAGGATGGCGATCTGATTGCTGACGTAGCCCTTGGTGTAGGAGTACTTGTCCTCGGTGGGCAGCTGCATGGTGACGCCCAGCGCGCGGCCGCGCGGGATGATCGTCACCTTGTGCAGCGGGTCGTGGCCCGGCAGGAAGGCGGCGACCAGGGCATGCCCCGCCTCGTGGTAGGCGGTGACCCGTTTCTCGGCGTCGGTGAGCACCATGCTGCGCCGCTCGGAGCCCATCAGCACCTTGTCCTTGGCGAACTCGAAGTCGGTCATCTCGACCTTCTTCTTGTTGCGCCGCGCGGCGATGAGCGCCGCCTCGTTCACCAGGTTCGCCAGGTCGGCGCCGGCGAAGCCGGGCGTGCCGCGGGCGATGACCTCCAAGCTGACGTCTTCGCCGATCGGCAGGCTCTTGGTGTGGACCTGGAGGATGCCGAGCCGGCCGTTGATGTCGGGCCGGTCGACCACTACCCGCCGGTCGAAGCGGCCGGGGCGCAGCAGCGCGGGGTCGAGCACGTCCGGCCGGTTGGTCGCCGCGATGAGGATGACCCCTTCGTTGGTTTCGAAGCCGTCCATCTCGACGAGCAGCTGATTCAGCGTCTGCTCGCGCTCGTCGTGGCCACCGCCGAGGCCCGCGCCGCGATGCCGTCCGACGGCGTCGATCTCGTCGATGAAGATGATGCACGGGGCGTTCTTCTTGCCCTGCTCGAAGAGGTCGCGCACCCGGCTCGCACCGACGCCGACGAACATCTCGACGAAATCGGAGCCCGAGATGGAGAAGAACGGGACGTTGGCTTCGCCGGCGATGGCGCGCGCGAGAAGCGTCTTGCCGGTGCCCGGCGGTCCCATGAGCAGGACGCCCTTGGGGATCTTGCCGCCGAGCTTCTGGAACTTCTGCGGGTCCTTGAGGAACTCGACGATCTCCGAGAGCTCCTCCTTCGCCTCCTCGACCCCGGCGACGTCCTTGAAGGTCACCTTCTTCGAGCTGGCGGAGAGC
>CAZPZW010000032.1:0-24311 GCA_964591165.1 uncultured Thermoanaerobaculia bacterium
CGAGCAGCGGCACCAGCGTCAAGGCCAGCGTGGCGACCAGCGCCTCCCATCGCCCGCCCAGGAGACGACGGCAGAGCACGTACGCCGCCACCACCCCGAGGCCGCAGACCGTGGCCCGCGCGAGCGCCACCGGCGACGTTCCGAGCTTGCCGGTCCAGAGGATCCAGAGCGCCGCGAGGCCGGTGTCGTGGAGACCGTGCGGCCAGACGAAGGTGTGGAACGGCCTCCCCCCGGCGAGCAGATCGACGGCCGAGGCGAGGACTTCGCCATGGTGGAAGACGTCGATCGCCAGGGCGTCGACCGCGACCATCGCCTGAAGGCCGGCAAGCAGGGCGATCGCAAGCGCGGCGACCCAGCGCGGAGTGCTATCGTCTCGTCCGCGCGCGCCGGGCGAGGAACCGGCGCGCGCCGCCGCGACGAGTGCCACGAGCAGAAGGCCCGCGAAGAGCAGGCGGGGCATCGCGGGACGCAGGCGGTGCAGGTCGAGCTGGGCCAGCAGGCCGGCCCAACCGGCGAGGCTCCCGGCGAGTCCGAGCCAGCGACCGATCCACCACCTGCAGGCGAGGCGCGTGGCGGCCGCCACGACCACCCCGGCGAGGATGGCCGCGAGCTCGACGTTCTTGCCGAAGCCGAGCACGAAGGGAAGTCCGGGCGCGGTCCAATCCGGGGTGAACTGCGTGGCGACGAGCAGGCCGGCCGCGGCAGCGGCGCCGAGGGGAATCAGCAGATCGATCGCGATCGACCTGAGGGCGGGATACCAGGATGAGTCAGCCAGCCGCGACATTCCGAGAATTCTATGCAGCCTACCTTGCCGCCCACCGGAACCCGGTGAATCGGGCGCTCCACCTGGCGGCCAAGCTCGCGATGCTCGCCCTGATAGGGCTCGCCGCCTATCGGCGTGAGCCCCTCTGGCTGATCGCCGTGCCGCTCGCCGCGGTCGCTCCCTGCTGGCTCGGTCACTTCCTCTTCGAAGGCAACCGACCGACCTCCTGGACTCGACCCGCGGCCAGCTTGCTCGGTGCTCTGCGCGCTCCCTTCGAGCACCGGCCCGCGGCGTCTTCCGGAGCTCGCCGCGAGCGGCGTTATTGGAGCTTCCTCGCGGACCTGCGGATGTGTGCCGGCATGCTCGGACTGGGGCGCCGCGTCGCGCCGGATGCGCAGTCGGACGCGAACGAGCGCAAGTAGTCCCGGGCGGCGCGCAGCTGGTCGTGGAGGTGGCTGTACCAGAAGCGGCCACCCCGACCCAGCCAATCGAGGTTCGTGAATCGGGCGAGCGCGGTTCCGACCGCCGCGAGTCGCTCGCGGTAGTCGAGCGCGTAGACCGGATAGGCGTGGTCGAGACGGTTATGCCGCCAGGCGAGCACCCAGCGCGCCTCGATCAGCCCCGCCTCCTCGAGCTCGGCGACCACCCTGCGGGCCAGCGCATCGTCGTCGAGCGCGGCGAGCTCGTCGCCGGCGCTGCACGCCACCTCGGCGACGAGGGCGGTCTCCCCCGCCGGTGCGAGGTCCGCCGAGCGGTTGCGCGGCTCGGCGACCCGTGAGACCGCGTAACGCCGGTCCGGAAGATAGAGCGTGGCGTTGCGCGAGACGCTCTCGACCGCCAGCCTGAGGAAGATCAGACGAACTTGCCGGAAGCGCAGACCGCTCGCCGCCTGGCGTGCCGCGTCGGGCAGCGCTTCGCCGAGCAGGCGCACCAGCAGCGTGACCGGCAGCGTGCTGACCAGGCGTCCGGGGACCGCGAACCGACCGCCCCCTTCGACCTGGATCGCCACCACTCGGTCACCTTCCAGCTCGAGACCGGCGACCGGGCTGCCGAGGAGCAGCTTGGCGCTCGGCAACGCGCCGGCCAGGGCCTCGACGATCGCGCCGTAGCCCGAGCGCGGGTAGAGAAACGAGCCGTCGAGGTGCCGGCTCTTGCGCGCCGGCCAGAGGAGCTCGATGGCGAGCGCGGCGAGAGTGAGGCCGGAGAGCCGGCGCGTGGCGACGTCGGGGGCGAGTTGATGGGCGGGCAACCCCCAGAGCTTCTCGGAGTAGTCGAGCAGCAGCGGTCCGCCGAGCGTGCGTCCGTAACGGTTGAGGACGTGGTCCTCGAAGCTCCGCTCCCGGCGCGGGAGGAGACGACCGCGCAGGACTTCCACGGCGGTGCGCGCGGCATCGGCCGGTCCCGCGGCGCGCAGCCAGCCGGCCGGGCTCGGCGGGAAGTCGATCCGGCGCCCCCGGTGGCAGATCTGGCTCGGCGCTTCGACCGTCTGGAGCTCCTCGCCGAGCAGGGCGCGGACATCGGCCGTGACCTCCGGATCTCGATCGTGGAAACGGTGCGCACCCGTGTCGTAACGGTGACCGGCGAACTCGAGGGTGCGACAGTGACCGCCCACCTGCTGCGCCTTCTCGAAGAGCCGGAAGTCGAGCCCGGCGGCCTGCGCGTAGTAGGCCACGGCCAAGCCTGCGGGACCCCCGCCGAGGATCGTCAGCTCTGGATTCGACGGCATGCGGGCTCCCGGTTCGCCACAGGCGCGCGAGGCTACGCTTTCTTGGGCACGATCTCCAGACCCGACGAGGCGCCAGCCGACAGCGAGCAGCCACGGAGGAATCCCCGCGGCCCGTCGGCCGCGGTTCCGGCGGCGCGGGAACTCCGGGGGTCGGGCTTGCCTCTCTCCAGTCGAGGCCACGAGCGTCCAGGGAATCGGGACGGGCGTGGGCTGGTGAGTGCCCGGATGGGCGTGGGGAGCCTCAGGTCGTCGGTTCGAGGGAGTTGCGGAAGAGAGAGCGCATGGGCAACGACGCAAACTGGATCTGCGGTACCGTGGCTGTGGGGCTCGGCGCCACGCTCGTGATGGACCTCTGGAATCTCTTCCTGAAGCGAGCGTTCGGGATCCCCTCGCTCGACTTCTGCCTGCTCGGGCGCTGGCTGCTTCACCTGCCGGAGGGAACCTTTCGGCACGCGAAGATCGGCGCCGCCGCGGCGAAGCGTTTCGAGTGCGCGGCCGGCTGGCTGGCGCACTATTCGATCGGCGTGTCGCTCGCGATCGGGTTCGTCCTTCTGGTCGGGGGCGACTGGCTCGCCCGGCCGACCCTCCTTCCGGCGCTCGCTTACGGCCTCGTCACCGTGGCCTTCCCGTTCCTCCTCCTGCAGCCCGCGCTCGGCCTCGGCATCGCCTCCGCGAAAGCGCCCAGGCCGGCGCAGGCGCGGCTCAAGAGCCTCGCCTCCCACTTGGCCTTCGGCGTCGGGCTCTACCTTGCGGCTTGGGCGCTCGGGTCCCTGCGAGCCCTTGCGGGCTGATCAGAGCACCCGGGTGCACTTGCCGCCCTCCTTGGTGCCCGACCAGTGGTGTCCGGCGTCCACGCAGGCGGCGGCGAAGCTCGCGCAGTCGTAGGTGGCGCCGCCCGGTCCCTGCTTGCACTCGTTGACGTTGCAGGAGCCGTCGGCATTCTTCGACGTGCACTGGAAGGTGCGCCGCAACGCCCCGGGAGCGCCGCTGTCCGGGTTCTCCGAGAAGAGATCGGTCGCCGGATCGAAGGTCAGCGACTTCATCTGACCGCCTCCCGGGCAACCGCCGAGCGCGAGCGCCGCGGCGAGCGCGCCCGCTGCCATCCACCATCGCCTCGATGCACTTCCTCCGGCCGCGGACACGGTGCTTCCGATTCCAAGGCGCGACCCCCCACGAGTCTCGGGCATGGCGACCTCCCTCTCCTGGTTTGGGCGCTTCCTATCAGATTCCGGCAGCGAACGAAGTGAAGCCGGTGCGGCGTCCGCTCGCACCCTCTGGGCCCGGGGCCCCGCGCGTGCGCCGCAGCGCTGCGCTGACGCGGGGCGCATTCGGTGGTACAAGGGCATCATGCGAGGCCCCTGCCCCAGCGCGCTCGCCACCGCGGCCGGCGCCCTCCTCCTCCTGCTCACCCCACCGGCTTCCGCCGCCATCGTCGAGGGCGTCGAGCTCCGGCTCCTCGCCAGCGGACTCGACTCTCCGGTCGCCCTGGCCCAAGCCGGCGACGACCGCGTCTTCATCGCCGAGCAGAGCGGCCGGATCCGCGTCCTCGCGGGCGACATCCTCCTGCCCGAGCCCTATCTCGATCTGCGCAACCGCGTCACTTCTGGCGGCGAGCAGGGGCTCCTCGGCCTCGCCTTCCACCCGCGCTACGCCGACAACGGCTGGCTCTTCGTGAGCTACACCCGCGCCGGGGACGGCGCGAGCGTCCTCTCCCGGTTCACCCGCTCGGCGCTCGACCCGGATCGGGGAAACCCGGAGAGCGAGGCGATTCTCCTCGTCGTGCCGCAACCCTACTCGAACCACAACGGCGGCCACGTCGCCTTCGGCCCGGACGGCTACCTCTACTTCGGTCTGGGCGACGGCGGCGGCGCCGGCGACCCGCAGTGCCGGGCGCAGAACATCGACGAGCTGCTGGGCAAGATCCTGCGGCTCGACGTCGACGTCCACTCCGCCTCCCCCCCCTACCATGGTGTTCCGCCCGGCAATCCCTTCGTGGGGACGACGCCGGGCGCCGACCTGGTCTGGGCGCTCGGACTGCGCAATCCCTGGCGCTTCTCCTTCGATCGCCGCTACGGCTTCCTGCACATCGCCGACGTCGGCCAGGGGAGCTTCGACGAGATCGACTTCGGCGGTCCCGACTGGCCGCCGCCGCTCAACTACGGCTGGAAGGTCATGGAGGGGAGCGCCTGCTTCTCGCGCGCCGGCTGCCCGCCCTCGACGCCCCTGTGCGGCGACGACAGCCTGCTCCTACCCGAATTCGATCTGCCGTTGACCGACGGCCACTGCGCGGTGATCGGCGGCACCACCTATCACGGCCACCGCCTGGCGCACCAGTACCGCTACTTCTTCGGTGACTACTGCACGGGAGACCTCTGGACGCTGCGCGGCTCGGCCGGGGGCCTGGCGCGCGACGATCTGCCGTTCGACCTGCCGACCCTCACCACCTTCGGCGAGACGCGGGTCGGCGAGCTCCTCCTGGCGACCCAGTCGGGCGAGCTCTACGCGCTCGACCGGCCGATCCTGACGAGCTGTGTGCCGAGCGCGACCCGCGCCTGCTTGCACGACGGCCGGTTCGCCGTGGAGGTCTCGTCGCGCGACTACGACTACGAGCGCCGGGACGCCCAGGTCGCCGTCCAGACCGACGAATCGGCGCTCTTCTGGTTCTTCGCCGAGGCGAACTGGGAGCAGCTGGTCAAGGTGATCGACGCCTGCGGCGAGCCCGTGCCGCGTTACTGGGTCTACGGCGCCGCCGCGACCGACGTCGAGGTAGTGGTCCGCGTCACCGACACCCTCCACGGCGTCGTCCGCGAGTACAACAACTCCCTCGGCGTCCGCGCCCCGGCGCTCACCGACTCCTCCGCCTTCGCGACCTGTCCGTGATCCCCTATCTCGCCGGTTCCCTCTCCGGGTTCGCGGTGCTCTTCACCGTACCGATGGCGCTGGAGCTCGTCTTCGCCCCATTCCCCGGCAGGCACGCCTCCCGTGCGGTGGCGCCGCGCTCGGCGGTCGTGGCGAACCTCGGCTTCGCGGCGGGCTGGACGATCCTCGGGTACCTCCCCGGCTCGGCGCTCGCCCAGGCTTCGGGCGGCGCCTTGGGCGCCGCCACCGTGGCGGCAGCGCTCTCGGTGGCGGCCTATGCGCGAGCGCTCTTCCGCGACGGAATCCGTGGCGAGCGGGCCGGGGCGCGGCACGGCTGGGCCCTGCTCGAGGCGCTGCTCGTGGCGCTCGGCTTCCTCGTCTTCGAGATCGTCCGCGAGACGGCGGTCGGACTCGAGCCCTAGCCGCTATTCGAGGAAGTACTCGACGGTGGTGACGACACGGATCTTCTTGCGCTCCGGCGAGAAAGCGTCGCGGTCCTCGATCGAGAAGTAGCCCTGCTGGGCGCGCCGGATCCCGCCGATGCCGGCGCCGGAATCCTGGGCGAACTTCTCGGCCGCGCGGCGCGCGTCGCGCGTCGCCTCGGCGATCATCTCGGGTTTGACCGTGTCGAGCGCGGTGAAGAAGTACTGTGTGTCGTACTCGTAGCTGCGCAGCAGACGTACGCCCTCGCGCACCAACGCTCCCGAGCGCTGGATCGACAAGCGCGCCGCGTCCACCTTGGCGGTGCGCAGGGTCACCGTCGACTCGACGCCGTAGCGCTCCTTGGGAACGTAGCCCCCTTGGGTGCCCGCCGGCGCCTGATCGGAGACCCGCGGCGCCGAGCGGGAGATCTCGTCGCGCGCGAATCCCTCGGCGAGCAGGAAGGCCTCGATCTTCGCCGCGTCCCCCTCGAGACGCGCCTGCAGCTCGGTCAGGTCGTTGCCCGAGACCGAGTGCACGATCGGCCAGATCGCGAGATCCGCCGCCACTTCGCGCTCGGCGAGCCCCTTGACCGTGACATAGCGCTCGAAGTCCTTGAAGTGGCGGATCGCCGAGCCGACGAACCACCCCGCGAGGACCAGACCGATCCCCACCGACACGCCCAAGATCCCGCTCGCCCCGCGCCCGTTCTCGCCCATGTAACGATCATCTCCTCGTCCGCCGCGCTCGTGCAAGAGTCGTCAGCTCGAGCCGAGAAGAGGTAAGGTTACTCCGAGGCGGCCGGAAGAACCCGACCGAGCAACTCAGGACCCGGAGGAGAGCGATATGGACCTCAACAGCATCCTGACTCAGATGGGCGGACTCCAGTCGATGGCGCGCGAGCTCGGCGTCAGCGAATCGCAAGTGAAGCAGGGCGCCGCCGCGCTCCTCCCGGCAGTCCTCGGGGGATTCAAGAAGCAGGCGCAGGCGCAGCCCGCTGGACTCGAGGGGCTCGGCGGTCTGCTCGGACAGCTCGGCGGCGGCGGACTGCTCGAAGACGTCTTGTCGCCCCAGCCGACGAACGTGAACCGCGGCAACGACGTTCTGGGCCAGATCTTCGGCTCCAAGGACGTGAGCCGCACGGTCGCGCAGAACGCCTCCGCGCAGACTGGGCTCGATCCAGGATTGCTCAAGAAGATGCTTCCGATGCTCGCCATGCTGGTCGCGGGCTTCATGGCGAAGCAGGGCACGGGCGGCGCCGCAGCGCAACCCGCGCCGGCGGGTGGAGGGCTCGGCGGCCTGCTGGGCGGCCTGCTGGGTGGCTCGACCCCAGGTGCCGGCGGTGCTACACCGAGCGCTGCCGGAGGGCTCGGCTCGCTGCTCGATCTCGACGGCGACGGCAACCCTCTGGACGACATCCTGAACATGGCCGGCAAGATGCTGCGCTAGTCGTGCCCTGCACCGCAGCGCGGGCGCAGTCGGCGGGAATCACGAGAGGAGGAGGACCATGAGCTGGATCATCACGCTGATCATCGGTGGAATCGTCGGCTGGCTGGCGAGCATCGTCATGAAGACCAACGCGCAGATGGGCTGGATCGCCAACGTGCTGGTCGGCGTGGTGGGCTCGCTCTTGGGCTACTGGATCGCCGGCCAGCTGGGCATGGCGCCGACCGGCGGTTTCGTGCGCTTCCTGGTCGCGATCGCCGGTGCCGCACTGCTGATCTTCATCCTTCGCCTGCTGGGGTTCTTCAAGAAGAGCTGACCTCCAGGGCCGGTCGACCGGCCCCGTGCCTGTCCCTGCCCCCGTCGCTTCGTCGTGCTTCTCTTTCGAGAGGTGCTCGATGCGACGAGAATCCCGGTCGATCTGTCCCTGGTTCGCCACCGCAATCGGCCTCGCGCTGGCCGCAGCGGCCCGCGCGGGCGGCATGTTCGAGGGGGAGCTCGACCCCGGCTTCTACTTCGACGGCAGGATCACGCTCGACCTGACGGTGGGCGACCAGGTCGTTCACGACCTCGCCGTGGCGCCGGACGGCCGGATCGTCGCCGTCGGCTCGCGCTGGAATCCGAGCGGCCAATCGACGCTCTTCTGGACGGTGTTGGACGGTACCTCGGCGCCGATCGAATGCTCTCCGGTCGACCTCGCCGGGGGGCTCTTCGCCAACGCCCGGTCGGTCACGTTCGACGCCCTGGGACGCCTGGTCCTCGCCGGCAGCGCGTCGTTCCCGAGCACCGGCTACGAGGGGATCGCGGCGCGCTACCTCTACCCCGACTGCGATCTCGACGAGACCTTCAATCTGGACGGCGTCTTCCGTACCGACTACAGCGGCGATTCGGCGGGCTTCCAGGCGCTCGGCTTCGATTCTCTCCAGCGCCTCGTCCTCGCCGGCCAGCTCTCCGGCGGCACCTCGGCGATTCTCGCCCGCCTCACGAGCAACGGCCTCTACGACTTCGGCTTCGACTCCGACGGTCATCTCGAGCTCGCGCTCGGCACCGGGATCGTCGTGCGCGATCTCGTGGTGCAGGACGACGATCGCATCCTGTTCGCCGGGGAGATCGACCACGCGACGCAGGCGACGAACTTCCTCGCCGTGCGCGTCGACCCCCTGGGCGACCTCGACGGCACCTTCTCCGGCGATGGCATCGCGCAGGTCGACTTCGGGGGGATCGACGTCGCCCACGACTTGGCCATCGATCCCCTCGACGGGGGGGTGCTCATCGCCGGTGAGTCGGGCATCGCGGGCCCCGCGATCGTCGCCGCAGTCGCCCGCCTTACCTCCACGGGAGGACTCGATTCCGGCTTCGGCGGCGGCGACGGTCGCTGGAGCCACACGGTCGCCGACGACACCTGGCTACGGAGCCTCGAGCTGCAGAGTGACGGCAAGCTTTTGGTCGCCGGGGGTCTGGCCGACGAGGACACCGACTCCGACCTCGTCGTCTACCGGCTGACCCGAGCTGGGGCGATCGACGGCAGCTTCGGCTTCCTCGGCGCCCTCGCCGTGAGCTTCGACGTCGGCGGTTCGCTCGACGACGAGGCCCGAGGCTCGGTCCTCCAGGGCGGGAAGCTGCTGCTGGGCGGCTCGGCCGCCACCTCCACCACAGCGGTCGGGGCCGTCGCTCGACTCTGGATCTCGCTGGTCTTCAGCGACGGTTTCGAGCGCGGCAGCGCCGGTGGCTGGTCGGCGGCCGCGCCCTGAAGCGGCGTGCCATCGACGCGCTCCGGCGGATGCGCGCCGCGCGAGTGCAGGAAGTTGCTCGACGAGTCAGCGACCCGCTTGCGCTGGCGCCCTGATGGACGTACTCTCCCCGCGCAATACGGGCAGGGGGTTCCTGGAATCCAAGGGCAGATCGGCCCTGGGTCGATCCACGCGTGCGCGAGCTCGTGGGGCCTCGGACTCCGAGCCGCCACGGAGAGAAGCGACGCGAAAAGGACCCGCCCCAGGGGAGGAATCGATGCGCATTTCGAAGACGGTCGCAATGGTCGCCGCAGCCCTGCTCGCTCTCGTCGGCTGTCAGCCGGCAACTGTGGACACGACGGCAGATGAAGCCGTGATCCGCGCCTCGGCGCCGGCGTGGGCGGTTGCCTACAACGCCGGCGACGCGGATGCCCTGGCCGCGATGTACTGGGAGGACTCGGTGCTCCAGCCCCCGGGCGCGCCGTCCGCCACCGGTCGCGCGGCGATTCGCGAATTCCTCGCGGGCGACACCGCCGCGACCAGGGCCGCCGGGTTGACCATGAACATCCCGGTGGCCGGCGCGGTCGACGTCTCGGGCGACCTCGCCTACGAAGCCGGCACCTACACCGTCACCGACGCCTCCGGAGCGGTGGTCGACCGCGGGAAGTACATCGGGGTCTTCCAGAAGCGGAACGGCAAGTGGCTCTACATCCGCGACACCTGGAACTCCGACAACCCGCCTGCCCCTCCGGCGCCCGATCCGAGCACTCCCGGCTAAGCCTCGAGCTTCGCCTGCTGCACGCGGTGCACGAGCTCGGCGAAGCGCGGGTCGTCGCGCAGCTCGTCGAAGACGGGATCGAAGGCGTAGAAGGGCGGATAGAGCGACCGCTCGTCGAGGTCCTTCTCCAGCCAATCGAGCGCGGCGCTCGGCTCACCCAATGCGGCATGGACGATGGCGAGCGCGACGTTGGGGACGTAGCGGCGCCCCGAATCGGCGAGCAGGGCGTCGCGCAGACCGACTGCCTCTCCGTTCCGGCCGGAGCTGGCGAGCGAGCGGGCGAGGAGCCCGGTCACCCAGGGGTCGTCGACCGAGGCAAGGCACGTCTCGTACTCACCGATCGCTTCGTGCCATCGCCCGCTCGAGTGCAGGGCCTGACCCAGGTGGTAGCGTGCGACATAGAAGCTCGGATCGAGCGCTAGGGTCTTGGTGAACTGCGCGATCGCCTCGTCGTAGCGCCGGGCGTAGAGCAGCGTCACGCCCAGGTCCGAGGCGATGCTCGGAGAGAGCGGGTCGAGCTCCGCGGCGCGCCGCAGGGCGACGAGCGACTCGTCCCAGCGGCCCATGGCGAGGAGCGCGATGTTGCCGAGCCAGTGGTGCGCCGTCGCCGAGCGCGGGTTGAGCTCGAGGGCGCGGCGCAGGGCCTTCTCCGAGGCCGGCTGGTCCCAGGCAAAGAACGAGAGGTAGACCCCGAGCGCGGCGTGGGCTTCGGCGAGCGATTCGTCGAGCTCGAGTGCCTTGAGCGCCGCCGCGCGCGCCCGTGGCATGCTCTCCCGCGGCGACGCGACGCTCAGCCAACCGAAGAGCACGTAGGCTTCGGCGAGACCCGCGTAAGCGAGCGCGTAGCCCGGATCCTCGGCGATCGCTTTCTGATAGTGCTCCGCCGCCTGGCGCAGTGAATCCGCGGTGCGCTGGTTCCAGCTGAATCGTCCGCGCAGATAGTTCTGGTAGGCCCCGGGGTTCTCCGTCCCACGCTTCAGGGCCGCGGCGCGCGCCTCGCCGAAGAGCCGGAGTCGAAGCGCCTCGACCACCGCCAACGTGATCTCGTCCTGGACGTCGAAGATGTCGACCATCTGGCGGTCGTAGCGCTCCGACCAGATGTGATAGCCATCCGCGGCGTTCGAGAGCTGGACCGCGATCCGCATGCGACTGCCAGAGGAGCGGACGCTGCCCTCGAGGACAGTGGTGACACCGAGCGCGCGGCCGATCTCGCTGATCGACTGCCTCCCCCCTTTGAAGGCGAAAGCGGAAGTGCGCGCCGCGACTTTCAGTCCCTCGATCTTCGACAGGGCGTTCAGCAGCTCCTCGGCCAACCCGTCGCAGAAGTAGTCGTTCTCGGCGTCGGCGCTCAGATTGCGGAAGGGGAGCACCGCGATCGAGTGACGAGCCCCCGAGGTCACGGCGCCCGAGGAGCGCCGCATCGGGGCCGCTGGCTCGCCGCCGCTCTCCCCCGCCAGGAGCCGTCCCAGATCGGCCGGGACCCCCAGCCGCGCCCCCACCGCGGCCAGGTCGAGCCGCAGCTCCCGGGCGGTACGGTAGCGCCCGAGCGGGTTCTTGACCAGCAACCGGCCGACGGTCGCGGCGAGCTCGGCGGGAACGTCTTCGCGGCGCAGGGTGAGCGGCGGCGGCTCGAAGTGCAGGATGCCCGCCAGCACGTCGACCGACGAGTCCCCCGTGAAGGGCTGCCGGCCGGTCAGCATCTCGTAGAGCACGACGCCCAGGCTCCAGAGGTCGGTTCGCCGGTCGACCGATCGGCCGCGCGACTGCTCGGGCGACATGTATGCGACCGTGCCGAGAACGACGCCCGGCCCGGTGCGATGGGTGTCGAGCGTCTCCCCCTGCGGATCGGCCATCGCGGCCTCGTCGCGCTTGGCCAGGCCGAAGTCGAGCACCTTCACCAGACCATCGGCTCGGACCATCAGGTTCTCCGGCTTGATGTCGCGATGCACGACGCCGGCGTCGTGGGCGGCGCCGAGGGCGGCAGCGACCTGCGCCGCGATCTCCACGGCATCGGCGAGCGCCAGAGGGCCTCGGCCGATCAGCGCCCGCAACGTCTTACCGACCACCAGCTCCGTCGCCAGGTAGTGCAGCCCGTCCGCCTCGCCGATCTCGAAGATGGTGAGGATGTTCGGGTGATTGAGCGCCGAAGCCGAGCGCGCCTCGTGCACGAAGCGGCGCATGCGCTCGGCATCGCCAGCCAGGGCCCGCGGCAGGATCTTGAGCGCCAAGTCCCGGCCCAGGCGGGAATCCTGGGCCCTGAAGACCTCCCCCATGCCTCCGGCGCCGAGCGACTCGAGGATGGTGTACGGCCCGAGCGCGGCTCCAGCTTCGAGCATCACCGGCTTCGATCCGCGAGCGTCAGGGTGGGGATTCCTCGAGGTCCGGGCGGCCACCCCCGGGTGGCCGCCGCCAGGTGCCGAAGATCGCTCACGGTCGGCGCATCCTATCCTCCGCCGCGCAGCGCTTCGAGCTCGGCCCAGCGGGCGTAGAGGCGATCGACCTCGGCCTGGGCGGCGGCCCACGCAGCGGAGCGCTCGGTGAGCGCCGCGGCATCGGTAGCGACCTCCGGGTCCTCGATCGCCTGCCGGCGCCGTTCGAGCGCCTCCTCCGCGGCGAGGATCGCGTTCTCCATCCCCTCCCACTCCCGCTGGTCGCGATAGGAGAGCTTGCGCGACGTCCCCGGCGCGGCGGGCCGCGCGGGTGCGGGGCTCGTCCCGCGCGGCGCCGCGGCGCGCGCCGAGCTCTCCGCCCCCCGCTGGGGCTCATGCCACTGCGCGAGGTCAGCGTATCGGGTCGCCCGGCCCTGGCCGTCGAGCGCCAGGATCGCTGTCGAAACCCGGTCGAGCAGATAGCGGTCGTGGGTGACCAGCACCAGGGCGCCGGGAAACTCGAGCAGGCTCTCCTCGAGGACCTCGAGGCTCGCGATGTCGAGATCGTTGGTCGGCTCGTCGAGGATCAGCAGATCGGCGGGGCGCAGCATCAGCCGGGCGAGCAGGATACGCGCCCGCTCACCACCCGAGAGCCGCTCGACCGGCGTGTCGAGCTGCTCGACGCGGAAGAGGAAGCGCTTGGCCCAAGAGGCGACGTGCACCTCGCGCCCCTGGTGGACGACCGAATCCCCCTCCGGCGCGAGCGCCCGTCGGAGCGTCGCCTGCCGGTCGAGGGTCTCGCGGCTCTGCTCGAAGAGCACCGTGCGGAGTCCCTCGGCGCGCTCCAGCACGCCGCCGTCCGGCGTGCGTTCCCCGGCGAGGATCTCGAGCAGCGTGGTCTTGCCACTGCCGTTCGGCCCGAGCACGCCGAGGCGCGTGCCGGGGCCGAGCTCGAGGTCGACGCCGGCGAGCACCGGACGGTCGCCGTAGCGTTTTTCCAAACCACGTGCCACGAGCAGCCGCCGGGTCCTGCGCCCCGAGCCCGCGAGCTGGAGTCCGACCGCGCCGGCCTCGGCGGTGCGTCCGCGAACCTCGGCGAGCTTCTCCAGCAGGCGGTGGGCCTCGCCGACTCGCGCCTTGGCCTTGGTGGTGCGCGCCTTCGGGCCGCGGCGCAGCCACTCGACCTCGCGCCGCGCCCGGTTGGCGAGCGTCTCCTGGTACTCGCTCTGGTTGCGGCGCACCTCGTCGCGGCGCTCCAGCAGATCGGAGTAGCGCCCGTCGACCGCGAGCAGGCCGCCGGGATAGACCCGGTCGAGCTCCAGCATGCGGCGCGCCACGTGCTCGAGGAACCAGCGGTCGTGGCTGACCACGACGAACGCTCGCGCCGTGGTGGCGAGCAGCTCTTCGAGCTCGAGAATCCCCTCGAGATCGAGGTGATTGGTCGGCTCGTCGAGCAGCAGGATGTCGGGCTCGGCGGCGAGGGCGCGGGCGATCGCCAGGCGCTTGCGCCAGCCGCCCGAGAGCGTCGCGACCGGCTGCGCGCGATCGAGGAACCCGAGCCGCCCGAGGGCGCGCGCCGCGCGCCCCTGGCGCTCGAAGGGCTCGAGCGGTAGCCCGGCGAGCGCCGCCACCACGACCTCTTCCGCCGTGGCTGCGGCGGCGAGCTCGGGATCCTGCGCGACGTAGGCGAGGCGCACCCCCTTGCGCAGGGATCGAAGGCCGGCATCGGGCTCCTCCAGCCCGGCGAGCAGGCGCAGGAGGGTCGTCTTGCCCGAGCCGTTCGGCCCGATCAGGCCGATCCGATCGCCGTCGGCGATGCCGAAGGAGACTCCGGAGAAGAGCGGACGCGCCCCGAACTGCTTCGCCACGCCCTCGCAGGCGAGGAGCAGCGGACGGCTGGCGGGCGGCGAGGCCACGCCTCAGCCGGGCTCGCGCGCCGGCTGGTCGCCCGCGCCGGGAGGTTCGATCGCCAGGGCGCCGGACGGGCAGCGCGTCACCTGATCGACGATCTCGCGCGTGCTGGCGGCGTCGATCGCCACCCACGGGCGCCGCCGCGGATCGAATACCTGCGGCAGGCCGCGGAAGCAGACCGTCGAGTGCTCGCACAGGTCGGGCTGCCAGACCACTGTCACCTCGCAGTTGCTGTAGCGCTTCACGATGGGTTGGTCCATGACCCTCCTCGGAGTGAACCGAGCCTACGGCACGGGCGGCCCGCGGCGCACCCGGGGCGTGCGGCGGCGAGGCCAAGCGGGCGCTCGCCGGGAGATTTCGCCGGCTGCCGGGCGTCTGCAGTAGAATCCGCCAAATTCACCCGGTCCCGGCCGGAAAGGGAGTGGCGATGAAGAAACTCGACCTGGCTGTCGCACTCGTCGCAGGCCTCGCTCTGACTTCAGCAGGCTTCGCGCTCGACAACGCTCCGGCCCGCGCGCCAGAGGGCGGAGGCGGTGACATCCAAGACGGCACCCTGGCCGCGGGAGCGGTGAACGGCTGCTACATTCTGGCGACCGGCACCATCACCACGAGCGACGTCGGGGGCACGGTCTCCGCCTGGTTCAACGTGTGGGACGACGGCAACTTCCTGCACGGTCACGAGCTGCCCGTTCCAGGCGACGGCGCGACCCACTCCTGGTGCTACGTCTATCAGGTGACCGCGCCGGTCCTCCAGGGCGCCGCCGGTCTCGGCCTCTATCTCGAGGACGGCGAGGGCCCGGCGGCGACCACGACCTTCGATGCGCTGGGCAATTTCAACGACGCCACCGAGGTCTGCACCGGCCCCGCGCCGGTCTGTCCGACGGCGCTCGCGATTCCGACGATGGATCGCACTGGCTTGGTGCTGTTGGCGCTCCTGCTCGGCGGCGCAGCGCTCTGGTTCGTGGCCCGCCGGCGGGCGGCGGGAAGCGCGCGCTAAATTCGCACCCCATCTGCCGGATGCGCCCGTGGCGGGTGCTCCGGCAGATCCCGTAGCAGGCGTCCCGTCCGGCTACGCCGCCGCCGTCGGCGCTCAGCCGAGCGCGGCGTAGGGTCTGGCTTGCGTCCGGAGGACCTTCATGAAGATGACCGACATCCCGTTCGGCCTCACCGCCTGGGCAGAGGTCGAAGCCGAGGAGCACGCGGGCGAGAGCGGCGTGGCGCACTGGCGGACACGGACCTTCGGCGGCATCCGGGTGCGCCAAGTGGACTACTCGCCGGGCTACCGGGCCGACCACTGGTGCGTCAAAGGGCACATCCTGCTCTGCCTCGAGGGCGAGCTCGACACCGAGCTCGCCGACGGGCGCACGTTTCGCCTCACACCGGGGGTGAGCTACCAGGTCGCCGACGGCGCCGAACCGCACCGCTCCTCGACGGCGAGCGGCGCCCGCCTGTTCATCGTCGACTGAGCCCGACCGGCGAGCCGGCGCGTGATCCCGGAGTGCGCTCCGTCGAGCACGCGCCAGCTTGGGCTCGCATCTCGCGATCCACCCTTGACAGCTCCCGCCGGCCTGCTCATCATTCGCCACACTCATCTCGGGCCGAATGCAGGACAGCGACCGCTCAGCAGCGGCGCAGAGGGGGGCTTTCATGACGCCATCGCGACCACCGGATCAGCGCCGACTCACCCGGCGACGCGCCCTGGGCGCACTTCTCCTCGGCGCCGGAACGTTGCTCACCGCCTGCCGGATGCGCTCGCTGGGCGAGCGTGCCACTCGGCGCGGCCGCCTCCTCCTCGACAAGCTACCGGAAGCTCCGCCCGGGCTGGCCGAGGCACTGCGCTTCCCGCTCTTCGACGCCCTGCACGGTCGGCGTTCGCGGCGCTTCGCGTTGGGCGCCGAAATCCCGGGCGGCCCCCTGCAGTTCAAGTCGCGCCAGTCGCCGCTGCCGCTCTCGGAGTTGGAGCGCATGGTCCTCCTCTCGGCGGTGGCCGGCAACACCGGCTGGCTCAATCTCCATCCCTTCAACCCGAACTACCTGCCCAAGATCCCGAACTATGCCGGGGCGGCGGGCGGCCGGACGTTCCCCTCTTCGGCCGGGTTCCACACCAGCGAGATCTTCTTCACCGACGACTCGGGCGTTTACTTCTTTTCGACCCGCGACCTTCCGTCCCAGGTCGAGAGCTCTTCCGACGGCGGCCTGGACTTCGCCGCCTATCTCGAAGCCCACCGCTCTCGCCTCCGCCAGCTCTCCGATCGCCGGCTCCACCTGCCGGCGAATCCGGCGCACGTCGAGATGCACAACCCCTGGTGCGCGAACGTGCCCGGCAGCACCCTGATCTTCCCGGTGGTCGACCTCGCGCAGCATCACCTCGCTGCGCTCTGCTACCTGGTGAAGAACGGCGCCTGCTTCTTCGACGACCTCCGGCAGGAATCGGTACCCGGCCTCGAGCGTTTCGGCAACCTGGTCGATCTCGAGCACCCTTATCCCCTCAGCTTCGTCGAGCAGCTCAGCCTCGCCGAGGCGTCGGTCGAGCTCGGGTCGGCCTGCTACGCCGGCGCGCTCGCCCTGCAGGCGATGGGGCTCGGCGGCTGGATGTTCGACGGCATCAATCCGCTGAGCGTGCTCGGCGCGAGCGGCGACCCCGAAGTACCCGGTCTCGGTTTCCGCTTCGATAGCGATCCACGCTGGGCGCTGCCCAATCCGACCGGCCTGCCCGGCGTTTTCGAGGCCCACTGCCCGCCGCACCACGGCGACATGCGCGCCGCAGTCGAGGCGTTCGCCCGGCGGAAGTTCGGTCCCGGTGGCCCCTTCGACCCGGGCACCCCCGGTCCCTACCGGGAGAATTCTCGGGTGCGCGGCAGCGGGGAGCCGCACGACGCGGAGTTCCTCGACTGCGTGGCCACCATGGCGCAGTACCTCTTCGACCGGTACGGCAAATTCCCCGCCACCGTTCCCTCGGTCCTCGTGCTGATGTACCTCCAAGCCCACCACCTGGATCTCGAGTTCTACGACACGCACTTCGCGCCGGGCGCCTACCTCGAGACCCATGCCCGTCACATGGAAGCCTGGCACTGAGGCTTGCCATCGGGCCGGCGCTCGCCGCCGCCCTCGAACGGGCCCGCGCGGCAAGTCGCGCCTGCCCCGCCGGGGCGGGCGCCGCGGACCGGCCGGCGGAGCCGGCAGCTCAGTCGTCGAACAGGCTGTCGACCAGCGCCACGTAGCGGCGCTTGGCCTCGTCGCGGTCGAGTCCGCGCAGCGCCTCCCAGGCGTTGAACTTGGCGCGCTCGACGAAGTCCATGAGGCCCGGCGGATCGCCTTCGACGTCTCCCCGCGAGCCCTGCTTGTAGAGCGAGTAGAGTTTCAGCAACACGTCGTTGGAGGGGCGTTGAGTGAGCGTCTTGACCCGCCGCTCGGCGGCGGCGAACTGCTCGTCGATCGACATCGCGGAGTCCTTTCCTCGAGCTGCCGCGCCAAGCGTATCGCCGTCCCGCCGGCGACGCAGCGCCGGCTCGACCAACGGCAAGGGCCGGAGCGCCCGCCGGCGCCCCGGCCCCCGGAGCCGTCTTCGTCGCCCGGCGCTCAGTTCGGCATCAGCACCGTGTCGATGACGTGGATGACCCCGTTCGAAGTGGCGAGGTCGGCCCGCACCACTTTGGCGCCATTGATCTTGACGCCGTCGCGGGCGTCGATCGCGACTTTGCCGCCCTGCACCGTGGTGGCCTCGGTCAGCTTGACGACGTCCGCCGCCATCACCTTCCCGGCGACCACGTGGTAGGTGAGGATCTGGCTGAGCTTCGCCTTGTCCTTGAGCAGCGCTTCGACGGTACCCGCCGGGAGCTTGGCGAACGCCGCGTCGGTGGGCGCGAAGACGGTGAACGGACCGGGTCCCTTGAGCGTGTCGATCAGGCCGGCAGTGGTGAGCGCGGTAGCGAGCGTCTTGAAACTGCCGGCTTCGACCGCCGTGTCCACGATGTCCTTCGCGGGTTTGGCGTAGCCGCCCGCGAAGACGGCGGCGGCGGTGAGGATCGCGAGACCGAGAGCGAGGGCGAACGACTTCTTCATGACCTTCCTCCTTGGGGGGTTGGGGCGAGCGCCACGAAGGCGCGCGCGACGTCACCCACTACTACGCGGTGGAGGACGATCTGGACGACGGAATCGCTGCTCGGAACTCCGGCTAGTCTCGCCGCGGTTTCGCTGCGAGGTCGGTGAGGAAACCGATCAGCCCGCGCATGTAGGTCTCCTGGTCGTCGTAGAGCGCGAGGTGACTGCCGCTCGGACAGTGCAGGTAGCGCGCGTTCGGCAGTTGCCCGGCCATCCACTCCATGTGCTTCGGGTCCATCGTGTCGTGGGCGGCCCCGATCACCAGCGCCGGCACGGTGATCTTGGGGAGATCTCCGCTTCGATCCCACTTCACGAGCTTGCCGCTGGCGCCCATCTCGCTCGGTCCCTGCATGGGGACGTAGATCTTCTTGTTGAGGCTGCTGAAAGCGCGCAGAACTCCCGGCGGCCAGCGTTCGGGCGGTAGGCGCAGAAAGTGGTCGACGTAGAAATGCTCGATCAGGAGCTCTTCGTAGCGTGGGTTGGCGAAGTCCTGCCGGGCCTCCAGGGCCATGATCTCGGCGAGCGCGGCCGGATCCATCGCCGGCATCAGGACGTCGTGGGCGTAAGCGTTGTAGGCCGGGATGCTCGCCATCATGTTGGAGATCACGAGCCCCTTGAGCTGGTCCTGGTGCGCCAGGGCATACTCGATCGCCAGAATCCCGCCCCAGGAGTGGCCGAACAGCACGAAGTTCTCCGGGCCGAGCCCGAGCGCCCGGCGAACCTGCTCGACCTCGTCGACGAAGCGCGGAATCTCCCAGAGCTCCGGCTCGTCGGGTTGATCCGAGTAGGCCGAGCCGAGCTGGTCGTAGTAGTAGTACTCGATTCCGGCCGCCGGCAGGAAACTGTCGAATCCTTCGAAATACTCGTGGGTCGCGCCGGGCCCCCCATGCAGCAGGAGGACTTTGACGCGCGGGTGATTCCCCACGCGTTTCGTCCAGACGCGGAACTCCCCCTTGGGTGTGGCGACCGGGATCATCCGCGTGCCGCCGGTCAAGACGTCCTCTCGTCCGGAGCGGTCGAAGTACTCGGCGAGCGTCGGCGAACCCGTGGCCGAGGCCGGCGGTGGCGGGGCGGCGGGCGGCGCGGCACAACCCGCGAGCCCGAGCGAGAGCGCGGCCATCCAGAGCCTGATCTTCATGGCGACCTCCGGGGCGTGTCGCTGGAGCCTACGCTGGCCGGAGACGGCCCGGCAACCACTCGCCGGAAGAGACTCCGGCGGCTCTTGGCAGGCCTTACGACCGCTGCAGATGGCGCGCGATGTCGCGCTCCCAGCCGGCGAGGTACTCCGCGAACCACCCCTCGCTCCAGCCCGCGAGTTCGGCATCGCCGGCGTCGGTGAGCGCGGTGAGCTCGTAGGTCACCTGGACGTCGGTCGACGCGGCCCCCGCGGCCGCGCAGCTAACCTCGACCGTGCCGGCGCGCCTCCCGGGCGTGATCCGAGCGTAGCGGACGCGGTGCCGCTCGGGCTCCCAATCGACCAGCACCCAGTGGGTCTGCGAGCCGTCCTCGCCGCTGGTCGTGAAGACCCCGCCGGCGACCGGCTCGCCCCCCGGCGGGTGATGGAGCTCGGGGGCCCAGCCGGCGACCCAACGGCGTTCGCCCAGCGGGGTGAAGAGCTCGAACGCCCGCTCGACCGGAGCGGCGACGCGCAAGCTGCCGCTGCGGCGCAGGTGCGCCCGAGGCGCAGACATCGCCGGCGTTGGCTGGTGAACGGTGCTCGGCCTCGCGATCGGCATGGAACTCCTCCTCTATTTATGTGATTTTGGTACATAGGTACTCATCTGTCAATTGCCCGAGACACCGCGATTCGCCTAAGCTCGGGGCCATGGCTCCCATCGTCGAGCGGGTACAGACCGGCGTGCGGCTGGAGAAACGACTGCTCAAGGTGCTGAAGGGGCTCGCGGAGGTCCTCGACCTGTCGCTCGGCGACCTGCTCGAGGGCATCGTCCTGCACGCCTTCGAGGGCAAAGCCGCGTTCGGTGCCGAGACGCGCGCCCGGATCGAGCAGTTGAAGTCGGTCTACGGCCTCGATTTCGGGGCCGAGGCCAGCCACCGTCTGGTCGAGCGTCCGGCGCCGCGCGGGGCGAGCCGAGGGAGTCGGGCTCGCGCCCGGCGACGCCCGGCGGGCGGTTGACCTCCATCCGACTGGATCCCCGCCACCGCTAGCGCATATCGTCCGCTTTTCCGGCCTCGAGGCCGGCGAGGAGAGCGGCGATGAGCGGTGCACCCAGCAAGCCTCCCGAACGTGCGGCAGCCCCTCGGCGGAGCCCTCTCGACCGCTTCCTCGGTGTCGTGGAGCGGGCGGGAAACGCCCTGCCCCATCCGGCCACGCTGTTCGCGCTGGCGGCGCTCGCGGTAGTGCTGCTCTCGGAGATAGCGCGTCGCGCCGGGCTCTCGGCGATCCACCCGAAGACCGGCGAGCTCGTCACCCCGGTTTCGTTGCTCACCGTCGAGGGCCTGCATCGCATGCTCGGCCAGGCGGTGACCAACTTCACCTCTTTCGCACCGCTCGGCACCGTGCTCGTGGCGATGATCGGCATCGGCGTCGCGGAAGGGAGCGGCCTGCTCGGCGCGGCGCTCCGCCGCCTGGTGCTCGCCTCCGGTCCGCGCTCGCTCACCCCCATGGTGATCTTCGCTGGCGTGATGTCGAACACCGCAGGGGAGATCGGCTACGTCCTGCTGTTGCCGCTCGCGGCGCAGATCTTCCTCGCCGCCGGCCGCCACCCGATCGCCGGTCTCGCCGCCGCGTTCGCCGGGGTCTCCGGGGGCTACAGCGCCAACTTGCTGCTCGGCACCCTCGACCCGTTGCTCGCCGGCCTCACTCAGGAGGCAGCGCGCATCGTGGATCCCGCGTACGTCGTCAGCGCCGCCTGCAACTACTACTTCCTGGCGGCATCGACCTTCCTGCTCACCCTGGTCGGCACCCTGGTCACCGAGCGCGTCGTCGTCCCCCGCCTCGGCGCCTACACGGGCGAGGAGCGAGCCGGCACGCTCGAGCCGCTCTCGGCGGCCGAACGACGCGGGCTCCGCTACGCGCTCGTCGCCGGGCTGCTCTTCGTCGCGGCGGTGCTGGCGGGCCTCCTGCCGCCCGGCGGCATCCTGCGCGAGCTCGGCACCGGCGGCATCCTCCACTCACCGGTGCTGGCGAGCGTCGTGACCTTCATCTTCGTCGGCGGCCTGCTGCTCGGCATCGCCTACGGCATCGGCGCCGGGACCTTCAAGCGGGAGGCCGACGTCGCCCGCGCCATGGGGAAGTCGCTCGAGACGCTCGCCGGCTACATGGTCCTGGTCTTCTTCGCCGCGCAGTTCGTGGCCTATTTCAACTGGACCAAGCTCGGACTGATCCTGGCGGTCGACGGCGCCGGTGTGCTCCAGGCGGCGGGCCTGCCGCGCGCCCTGCTCTTCGTGGCCTTCATCGCGCTCTCGGCGACGGTGAACCTGGCCATGGGCAGCGCCTCGGCCAAGTGGGCGATCCTGGCGCCGGTCTTCGTACCGATGTTCATGCTCCTCGGCTACAGCCCGGAGGTTTCCCAGGCCGCCTACCGGGTCGGCGACAGCGTGACCAACGTGATCTCGCCGATGATGACCTACTTCGCGCTGATCATCTCTTTCGTGCAGCGCTATCTCCCGCGGGCCGGCATGGGCACGGTGATCGCGACCATGCTCCCCTACTCGATCGCCTTCTTCCTCGCGTGGACCCTGCTCTTCGTCGTCTGGACGCTCGCCGACCTGCCGGTCGGCCCGGGCAGCCCGCTCACCTATGTCCCCGCCGCTTGAGCCGCGGCGCCGTGGTCCCGCGTTCCGGCGCCGGCAGTCGCCGGGCGCCCGCGAGGCGGTAGAATCGATTCCAGGGTGCTGCACGGGCACGGTCCCTAGGCGCAGCGCAGAGTGCCCACGATGACTCAGATTCTCGAAGAGTCGCTCCCGACGATCGACTCCCCCGCCGCCTACCTCAACCGCGAGCTCTCCTGGCTGGCGTTCGCCCGCCGCGTCCTCTCGCTCGCCGAAGATCCCCGGGTGCCGCTCCTCGAGCGGGTGAAGTTCGCCGGCATCATGGGCATGATCTACGACGAGTTCGCCATGAAGCGCATCGGCGGGCTGCGCCGGCAGATCGAGAAGAAGAAGCGTTCTCCCGGCCCGGACGGCCTCCTGCCGGCCGAGGAGCTGGTGGCCTGCCGCGCGGAGCTCCGCGCCCAGGCGCGGAGCGTGGCCCGTCTGGTCGAGCGCGAGCTCCGGCCGGCGCTCGCCGAGGTCGGACTGCCGATCCTCGACGCGAGCCAGCTCGGCGTCGGCGATCAAGCCCATCTGCGCGATTTCTTCCGCGAGTCGATCGAGCCCATCCTCACTCCGCTCGCGGTCGACGCCGCACACCCTTTCCCGTTCATCAGCAATCTCGGGCTCAACCTGGCGGTGCAGTGGCGCGAGAACGGCCGCCCGCGCTACCGATTCGTGCGTATCAAGGTGCCGCCCAACCGCTCGCGCTGGGTGACGCTGCCGGGGCGCGAGGGCGTGGTGCCGCTCGAGCAGGCGATCGCGGTGAACCTGCCCCGGCTGTTCCCCGAAGCCACCGAGGTGCGCTGCTTCTGCTTCCGTGTCACGCGCGGCGGCAAGGACGACCCCTGGAGCAGTCTCGAGGACGAGGAGGAGCCCGACTTGTCGCCCGGCGCGCTGCTCGGCATGGTGACCGCGGAGCTCACCGCGCGCAAGTTCGCCGGGGTGGTCCGACTGCAGGTGAGTGCCGACATGCCCGAGGACCTGCAGGTCTGGATCGCCGAGCAGCTCCAGACCGACCGCGAGGACCTCGAGCCGACCGAGGGGCTGCTCGCGCTCTCCGACCTGATGAAGCTGCCCTTCGAAGGGCATGCCGAGCTGCGCGATGCGCCGCACGAGCCGGTCGCCCCGCCGCGCCTCGCCCAGCTGGCCGCCGACGAACCGGGCGCGATCTTCGACGAGATCCGGGCCGGCGATCTGCTGATCCACGTTCCCTACCAGAGCTTCGACCGCTCGGTCCTGCGCTTCCTCGAGTGCGCGGCGGTCGACCCCCGGGTCCTGGCGATCAAGCTCACCATCTACCGCACCAGCAGCCAGTCGCCGATCGTCCAGGCGCTGGTCGAGGCGGCGCGCCGGGGCAAGCAGGTGGCGGTGGTGGTGGAGATCACCGCCCGCTTCGACGAGGCGCCCAACATCGCCTGGGCCCACCATCTCGAGCAGTTCGGCGCGCACGTCGCCTACGGGGTCGAGCGGCTGAAGACGCACGCCAAGCTCGCCCTGGTAGTGCGCGACGAGCCGGACGGGATCCGTCGCTACGCCCACATCGGGACCGGCAACTACCACACCGGCACCGCCCGCCTCTACGAGGATCTCGGCATCCTCACCGCCGATCCGGAGCTCGCCGCCGAAGTGGGATCGCTGTTCAACGAGCTCACGGGTGCCGCCTCGACGCGGCGCTACGCGCACCTCGTCGTCGCGCCGCACACCCTGCGCGAGCGCTTCACGGCGCTCATCCGGCGCGAGACCGAGCATGCTCGCGCAGGCCGGCCGGCAGGGATCCGCGCCAAGCTCAACCAGCTCCAGGACAGCCGATTGATCGCCGAGCTCTACCGCGCGAGCCAGGCGGGCGTGCGCATGCGGCTCAACGTGCGCGGGCTCTGCTGCCTGCGTGCGGGAGTGCCGGGACTCTCCGAGACCATCCAGGTCTACAGCACGCTCGGGCGCTTCCTCGAGCACGGCCGCATCTACCGCTTCGAGAACGGCGGCAGGCCCGAGCTCTACCTGGGCTCGGCCGATTGGATGCAGCGCAATCTCGACCGCCGCGTCGAAGCTCTGGCGCCGATCCGCGATCCACGGGTACGCGGCGAGATCGAGGAGATCTTGCAGGTCTACGAGGAGGACAACGCCACCGCCTGGGACATGCAGCCCGACGGCAGCTACCGGCGGCGCGAGCCGGCGCCCGGCGAGCCGCGCCGCGCCGCGCAGGAGGTGTTTCTCCAGCGCGCCGCGGCGAGCCGGAGCAACGAATCGACCGCGCCGGCGTAGTGAAGGAAGGGCGGCCTCTCCCACGCCGGGGGCGCCGCAGCGAGGAGACCGGGCATGAGCACGCGAACGTGGTGGGAGACCACCAAGGTCCAGGGCGGCGAGCTGATCGACAAGGTCCGCCAGCTCGTCCACGAAGGCAACGTCCGCCGCATCGTCATCAAGCAGGGGGAGCGCA
>CAZPZW010000033.1:0-24253 GCA_964591165.1 uncultured Thermoanaerobaculia bacterium
CGCGCGCACAGCGGCCTGCCGCCCGGCGACCTGGTGCTGGCGCGCGCGCAGCAGCTGCTCCGGCTGGAGAGCCGGGTCTCGCTCGTCCTCGCGCTCGGCACCCTGGCGCTCTTCGCCGCGGCGCGCTTCACCCGACTTCCCCGGCGCGCCCTCGAGCTCGCGGCCGTCGCCCTGGTCGCCGGTGAGCTCGCCTGGTACGGCCGTCCGCTCGCCGCGACGCTGCCCACCGATCGGGTTCTCGCCCGGCCCGCGATCCTCGCCGGCATCGAGGCGGCGAGCGGGCGCTGGTACTCCGATGCCGGGCGTCTGAACGAGGCCACCGAGATCGTCTTCACGGGCGGCGACGCCGAGCTCGCCTGGGCCCGCGCGCCGATCGATCGCCTCGATCCGCGCATCGGCAATCTCTTCGGCGCCTCCTACGCGCTCGATCTCGACTACGACCTGACGCTCACCCCGCCCGCGGCACGCGCCGCCGCGCTGCTCGCCCGGCTCGATCCGGCGAGCGATCTCGGGCGGCGGCTGCTCGGCGCCTGGAGCGTGCGCCATCTCGTGCACCGCCGCGCCGCGGGCGAGATGGCGGCGGAGTACCGGCTGAGCGGCGTCGCGCCGCGCTCGGCGGTCCACTCCGAGAATCGTCAGGCGCTGCCCCCGGTCCGCTTCGTCGCCGGCGCGTCGAGTTTCTCCGACGCCCATGCCGCCGAGCAGGCGGCGATCGCTGACGGGCTCCCGCTCGACCGGCACGAGTACCTGATCGGCGCGGGCGAGCTGCCCGCCGGCCGGCTCGATCGCGCCCGCCTGCTCGCGGCGCAGGTGCGTGGCGCCGACCTCGCGGTCGAGGTGGCCGCCGAGGCGCCGGCGCTGCTGGTCGTGGCGACGACCTTCGATCGCGATTGGAGCGCCCGACTCGACGGCGCGGCGCTGCCGCTCTACGAGTGCGCAGCGGGTTACCTCGCGGCGCTCCTGCCCGCCGGCGAGCATCGCATCGAGCTCGCCTACCGCGATCCCTGGTTCGCGCGCGGCGCCTGGGTCACCGCGCTCGCGCTCGCCGGCGCGCTCGGTCTCTTCCTCGCCTCTTGGCCGCGACGGCGAGGCGAAGCCGCCGGGCGCCTGGCGCCGGCGTCGTACAATGCCCCCGATCGTGCCGCCCCGTGAGCTCTTCGTTCTCTACGCCGCGCTCGTCGGCCTGATCGTCGGCAGCTATCTCAACGTCGTCATCTACCGCCTGCCGCGCCGGATCTCGACCGTCCGGCCGCGTTCGCGCTGTCCGGCCTGTGGTGCGCCGATCCGGGCGCGCGACAATCTGCCGCTCGTCTCCTGGCTGCTCCTGCGCGGCCGCTGCCGCGATTGCGGCGCCGCCATCTCGCCGCGCTACCCGTTGCTCGAAGCGGCCACCGCCGGGCTCTTCGCCCTCGCCGTGGCACGCTTCGGGGTGACCTTCGACGCGCTCGCCGCCGCACTCTTCGCGGCGCTCCTGGTGGCGCTCGCCGGCATCGACGTCGACCACATGATCCTCCCCGACCGGATCACCCTGCCGGGCCTGGCGCTCGCCCTCGCCCTCCAGCCCTGGCTCGGTTGGGGCTCGCTCGCCGGCGGCGTCGCCGGCGCCCTCCTCGGCGCCGGCCTGCTGCTCGCCCTCTCCGGGCTCTGGGAGCTCGCCAAGGGCGTCGAGGGCATGGGGCTGGGCGACGTCAAGATGCTCGCCATGATCGGCGCGCTACTCGGGGTGCGTGGCGTGCTGGTGACCCTGGTCGTCGCCTCGCTGGCCGGCTCGCTCGCCGGCCTCGCGCTGCTGGCGCGCGGCTCGATCGAGCTCAGCGGCAAGCTTCCCTTCGGGCTCTTCCTCGCGCTCGGCGGGCTCGTCGCGCTCTTTGCCGGCGAACCGATCGCGAGCGCCTACCTGGGCCTCTTCTAGCGACATGCCGACCGAGCCCTCCAGCGCACTGCGCCCGCGAGGTCCCCGCCGGTTGCGCGGTCACACGCTGGTGCTCGTGCCGACCTCGCTCCTGCTGCTCGCGGCGCTCGCCGCGGTGACCCTGCTCTCCTATCGTTCGGCGGTCGCCCGCCTGGTCGCCGAGCGCCAGGAGAGCGCCGCCAGGATCGCCAGCCGCCTCGCCGCGACCGCGCGCGAGCGTGGCCTCGCCGACCAGCCGGCGCTCGCGCTGGCGCTGCCGCCGGGCGCCGCGGCGGCGATCTACGCGCCCGACGGAACCGAGCGCTGGAGCCTCGGCTTCGCCGGAGCGGCCGAGCGGGATCGCGCGCTGCCCGCCCCGGCGAGCCTCGCGGCGCCGCGGGTGCAGGGTCCGGACGGCGAGGTCGGCGACGTCGTGCGCGCCTTCGCGCCCTTCGCCGCCGCGGGAGGGCGCTGGGTCGTCCGGCTGGAGCTCCCGGCGCCGACGCTCGCCGGCCCGGAGCGCAGCCTCGCCATCCTGACGCCGCTCGTCTTCGGCCTCTCGGCGGCCATCGCCCTGCTCACCGTCTTCTTCCTGCGCACCCTCACCCGGCCCTACGACGAGATGCTGGCGCGCGCCCGCGAGGCCGGGTCGCCCGCCGGGGCCGGAGACGACGTCGATTTTCTCCTCGCCACCTTCGATCGCGCCCTGGCCGCGCTCGCCGCTCCAACCGGCAACGATCTGGTCCACCTCGAGCGCACCCTGGGCGACCAGATCGAGAGCGGCCTCCTGCTGTTCGACCGCGCAGGCCGGCTGCTCGCCGCCAACCCCGCCGCCGCCGAGCTCCTGGGCGGCCTCCGGCTCGCGCCGGGCAGTCCGGTCGACGAGCTCCTCGCCAGCCAACCGGCGCTGCGCGCGACGCTCACCCCCGCCGTCATCGCGGCCCGCTCTCTCCCGCGCGCCACCGCGCCGGTGACGCACGGCGCCGGGACGCGAGACCTCGGTCTGACCGTGCAGGCGCTCGGCGGCGTCGGCGGCGCCGAGCCGCGCGGCACCCTGGTGCTCTTCGCCGACGTCACCGACTTCTCGCGCCGCGAAGCCGAGGCCCGGTTGGGCGAGAGCCTGGCGCAGCTGGGCGAGCTCTCGGCCGGCGTCGCGCACGAGCTGCGCAACAGCCTGGCGACTCTCGCGGGCTATCTCGAGCTGGTCGCGCGCCGCGACCTGCCACCGACAGCGCGCGCCGAGCTCGGCGAGGCGAGGCGGGAGACGCAAGCGCTCGCCCGCGTGGTGGACGATTTCCTCACCTTCGCCCGCCCGGGCTCCGGACCGCTCGCCCCGGTCGACCTCGTGGCGCTGGTCGAACGAGCCGTCGCCGATCCCGCCTTGCACGGCGCCGCGGTGGAGCTCACCGTCGAAGGGGCGCCGCTCGCGGCGACCGGCGATCCCCAACTCCTGCAGCGGGCGTTGCGCAATCTGCTGCTCAACGCGGTCGAAGCGTCGCGCGAGCGCGGCGGGACTCCGGTCGAGGTGCACCTCGGGCGCGCGGACGACCAGGCGCTGCTCACCATTGCCGATCGCGGCCCGGGAATCCCCGCCGAGCTCCTGCCCCGGCTCTTCCAGCCCTTCGTTTCGGCGCGCCCCGGCGGCGCCGGGCTCGGCCTCGCTCTGGCGCGCCGCATCGTCCTGCTGCACGGCGGCGAGCTCGCGCTGGTCAATCGCGAAGGAGGGGGCGCCATCGCCCGGCTCCGCCTGAGTCTTGGCAATTCTGCTACCTAAGGTAACAATTCCTGGCGAACGGAACTCCGCCTCGAGCACGCCGCGAGATGTCCAAATGCTGTCCAAGAAGGAGTTGGGCGCGCTCCAGCGAAAGCGGTCGAGGTGGTATCCGGCTTGCTCTAGTCCCCTTCGTCAGGGCTCTCACCAAGGAGGAAAGGCAGGATGAACCCATCGATCGAACCGCGCTCGGGCGAGGCCGGCTTCTCGCTCATCGAAGGGCTGATCGCCGCGGCGCTGCTGCTCATCGTCACGATCGGCATCCTGCCGCTCTTCTCGCGCTCGATGCTCAACAACGTCAAGGGGAACGACTCCACGCGCCAGAGCCTCGGCGCGGTGGACGGTTTCGAAGAGCGCATCGCGCAGCCGTTCAACTCGTCCGACAACACCGTGCCCGCGAACCAGACGCAGACGCTCGTCTCCGACTTCATCGCCTTGCAGAACTCGCCGTCGAGCACCGGCGGCCCCTGGATCTCCGACCTCACCTGGCAGCCGGCCGTGGCGGTGGGCGACCAGCAGCAGTACCAGCGCGACCGCCTGCTGCAGCAGTACAGCTACGACGACTTCAAGGACAATCAGGTGTTCGACACGCCGCTCGACGGCGCGACCGAGCCGCGCCTGGTGCACCTCAAGGTGGTCCAGACGCAGATCCAGAGCTCGAGCTCCCCCGGGCAGAGCTACACCGTCCAGTTCGTGCAGGGCTTCTAGGAGCGCGCCGATGACCGTACCGACTCGCCGCTCCGAGGCCGGCTTCAGCCTGATCGAGCTCCTGGTCGCGATGGTGATCGCGGTGGAGATCCTGGTCGCCGCGCTGACCGTCTTCGACGTGCACAACCGCATGGCCCGCATCCAGACGCAGATCACCGACATGCAACAGTCGCTGCGCGTCGCGCAGTACGACATGGTGCGTACCACCCGCATGGCGGGGCGCGGCGGCCTGCCGCTCACTTACACCGTCGCCACGACGGGGACCGCGACCTGGCTCCGCGGGCTCGCCCTCGAGGTGCGCAACAACCTGGTCGAGGACGCCGACCGCGAAGTCGCGCAGGGCTACGACGACACGCCGTTGGCGGTCAAGGGCACCGACGTCCTGATCACGCGCGGCTGCCTGTCGGGACCGATGTTCATGGTGAACTCGGCCAACCCGGCCTCCTTCACCGGCGACGCCAACGGCGACGGCACGCCGAGCGATGGCGTGCTGCTGCTCGACGGGGTGACCACCAAGGGGCTCTCGCAGGTCGACGGGCTGCAGCAGCTCGCCGACGGCACGCTCAGCGGACCGCTCGCGCTGATGAGCGCCATCGACCGCACGCGCCTGGGCTACGCCGAGGTGACCAGCGTCACCGGTGATCCCGACACGCAGCTCACCCTCAACCTCACCTTCGTTTCGGCGGCCGATCCGCCCAACCCGTTGATCGGTCTGCCCGACATCGACGGCGACGGCGTGCCCGATCCCAACTTCACGGTCGGCTTCGCCTGCGTCCTCGAGGAGTACCGCTACTACGTGCGCGAGAACCGGGAGATCCCGGGCGACGACAGTTCCCGGCTGATGCCGCGCCTCGCCCGGGCACGCATGATCCCGGGCACCGAAACCGCCTTCGGCGACGACGTCGCCAACCTCTCGCTCGACCTGGCCGACGAGATCATCGACCTCCAGGTGGCGCTGGGCTTCGATTCCGACTACGACCTCGACGGCTCCCTGCCCGGCGCCTTCGATGACGATGCCGACGCCGTGGGCAACGACGACGTGGTGTACGAAGGGGTCGACAACGCCGCGCGCGGCAACGACGACTGGCTCTGGAACTCGACCGACGACGACCCGACCGACGGCCGCTGGCTCGCCCACGGGACGCCGACCAACTTCCAGCCGGTCGACCTGCTCTACGCCCGTATCACCACCGTGGCGCGCACCGCGCGTCCCGATCCCCGTTACGTGGCGCCCGACTTCGACACCGACGCCGGAACCGACTACGTCGAAGACAACGACTACGCCGCGGCACCCGCCAACGTCTTCCAGCAGGGCGAAAACCGCATGCACCGCCGGCGCGTGGTGCAGACGATCGTCGACCTGCGCGGCCTCTAGAGGACCCCGATGACCGACCACCGATCCGACGCCCCCGCCCGCCCCAGCGGCCGCGAATCCGGCAGCGCCTATCTCGCGACCCTGCTGCTCCTCGTGCTGCTCACCATCGTCGGCCTCTCGCTCGCCGTCATCACCCAGACCGAGGTCTTCATCGGCGGCAGCGAGAAGCTGACCACCCGCACCTACTACAACGCGGCGAGCGGCGTGCACCTGATGAACACCTACAAGCTGGTGGCCAACGAGACCGGGGCGCAGGAGTGGCAGGTCCGCCAGCGCACCCTCTCCATGTTCGGCTCGACGCTGACCGCCACCGAGCAGATCCAGACCTCGCCCTACTTCCCGATCGCCACCCGTCCCTGCAACCTCTGCATGATGAACGACGACAGCGCCCTGAAGTACGTCGCCCTGCAGAGCGCCGTGACGGTGCGCGCGCAGCCCCTGGTGGCCGGCGACATCGGAGCGACCAAGCGATTGGGCGCCACCATCACGCTCGACCCCGTGCTGCCCGACATTACCGGCGAGCAGTTCGCCGGCGACCAGTTGATCGACGAGCACGACCCGGAACGGGTCCGCATCCAGTTCTAGAGCCTTCGGAGAGAATCCATGAACCGCACGATCCAGATCTCCCGCCTGCTGCTCGCCGCCGCCGGATTCCTCGCCGGGCTCGCCCAGCCGGCCGCCGCCGACGACCGCGACATCCTGCGCGACTCGGCCGGCAAGCCCTACCTCTTCATCCTGCTCGACACCTCCGGCTCGATGAACTGGTCGCCCAAGTGCACCGCCGAACAGGTCGCCGCGGGCGTCTGCACCTTCCTCTGCCCCGAGAAGGACTGCCCGGTGCCGCGCGACGGCGACGACCCCGCCTCGAAGTTCCGCCAGGCCAAGGAGGCGCTCTACGAGGTGCTGCTGGATGTCGAGGACGTCGACTTCGGCTTCGCCACCTTCAACCAGGACAATCTCCGCATCGCCAACAAGCACTGGCTCTACCAGGTGGACGAAGGCCAGACCCTCCCCGTGCTCGACAGCGGCGCCACCTGGCCGGTCGCCGGCGCGCAGGAGGTCTTCGGCGCCACGCTCACCTGCGACCGGGGCAACGGCGACGGCGATATCGGCTGCTACGCGAACGGTGACGACGCCGCCGACACCAATGACGTCTGGGAGGCGACGAAGGTCCGGCGGCTGCCCAAGCTCGGGACCACCCGGACCGCTGCCGTCGCCTACTGGATCCGCAACGCGGGTCAGGTCTACTACATCTCGACCGACGATCCCGGCAGCGCCCAGGACTACGACAGCAACATCATCCTGCGCACCCGGGTCTACCGCTGCACCGGCTCGCCGGCCAACAACCCGTCGAACGGTTGCGACGCTGCGGGTGAGCGCAGCCAGATCGGCGGCGACTTCGACATCACCTATTCGCTGATCGGCGACTTCGTGATGTGGGACTACCAGGTGCAGCGCAACCCCAACCAGGGCGGTTGGTTCGGCGCGCAGGACTCCTTCGCCGACGGCACCTGCGAGAGTTGGGATCCCAACGACGACACCGATACCAGCGCCGACGGCTCGGACGACGACTACCCGGACCTGCCGGGGGGCTACAACCTGAAGCGGCCGACCGCCGCGACGCCACTCTACGACCCGACCGGTACGACGAACGATTGGCGCTTCCAGGTGGGTGACGTGATCCCGCTGGTGTGGACGGACAGCAACCACGCCCGCATCCTCAACCGCCTGGCGGATCGCCTGAACGGCGGCGATCCGGCGACCGACCCCGAGGCCTTCGCCAACGCCACTTACTTGAAGGACTTCCGCGAGGGCAGCGACGACTTTCTGCGCTACGAGACGGCCGGGGAGTACTCGCTCTTCCCCAACGGCTCGACGCCTCTCGGCTACTCTCTCAAGACCTTCCGCGAGTGGTACCGCGGCTGCGAGAACGGCTCCTGCCCGGGGGCGACCGGTTGGGACGACATCGCCGCGGCGAACGACCCCAAGTGGGGGTGCCGCCAGAAATACCTCCTCGTCCTGACCGACGGCGACGACACCTGCCCGGGGCGGGATCCCTGCTCGTTCACCGCCTCGATGAAGGCACTCGACAACATCTACACCTACGTGGTCGCCTTCGGCGTCGAGAACACCTCCGGCAACCGGCTCAACTGCATGGCGGCCAACGGCGGCACCGGCGACCCGATCTATCCGCAGAACAAGCAGGAGCTGATCGACGCGCTGAAATCGATTCTCGGTCAGATCCGCGAGCAGGCGGCCTCCTTCGCCTCGGCCGCCGTGCCGCAGGTGCAGGCCAACGCCTCGGACAAGATCTACCTCTCGAGCTTCACGCCGGTCGCCGGCGATGCCCATTGGGCCGGCCGGCTGGACGCTTTCTTGAAGCCCCTGCCGGTCGACGACAAGGGGCAGCCCGACCGCACCACCCTCTGCGGCGCCGATGGCGCGCCCCCCCAGAGCGCCTGCTTCCTCTGGGACGCCGGCGACGTGCAGGAGGGGATCCGCGGCGGCGGCGGCACCTACAACCCGCAACGCCTCCTCCAACAGGCGCCGCATCCCGACGATCTGCAGCCGGTCGAGCCCTGGGTGGCCTCCGACCTCATGCTGGGCAACGGTTTCGACCAGCGGCGGGTCTACTACTCGAAGTGGGACGAGCCGGGCCACCGCCGGCTCTTCACCTATCCCACCACCGATGCCGAGAAGTACGACTTCTGGAGCGGTCTCGGGATCCCCTGGATCGTCGGCGACATCGATTCCGAGGCTGCGGCCAACAACCGGGCCAACGCAGCGATCGTCACCACCCTGGTCGAAAAGGAAGCGCTGATCACCGTGCCCGACCCCGACGACCCGTCGAGCACTATCCAGAAGCCGCTCACCTACCTGATGGGCGACATCTTCCACGCCGATCCGCTGTTGCTCAACCGGCCGGGGAACTTCGGCTACTACAGCGCCGATCCCTACCTCGGGCAGCAGCTGTGCGGCAGCGACACCCCGGAGGTCTCGGCGCGGGTCTCCTACAAGCACTTCGCCGACCAGTTGGTCTGCCGCCGCACCGTGCTCTTCGCGGCCACCAACGACGGCCAGCTGCACGCCTTCGACGGCGGCATCCTGCGCGACATCCCCGGGCGCTCGGTCGAGTGCCTGCTGCCGGCGCGCGACCTCGACCGCAGCGGCGTCGCCGAGGAGGACGAGTTCGCGGACGGCACGATCGACTACGACCTCGACGACGCGGTGGTCACCGCGGACAACGACATCATCGACGGCAAGTACGACAACGGTAGCGGACGCGAGCTCTTCTCCTTCATCCCGCGCGCCATGCTGCCCACCGTCCTCCTCGCCGCCGAGGGCGGCGATCGCAACCGCGATTTCTGGGGGATCGACGGCAGCCCGCAGATCGACGACGTTTTCATCGACACCGACGCCGTCGAGGACGGCTCGGTGACCTGCGACGAGCGGCGTTGGCGCACCGTCCTGGTGGGCGGTTACCGCGAGGGGGGGCCGGGCTACTACGCGCTCGACGTCACCCAGCCCGACCGGCTCGACAGCGAGAACGTGCCGCTGCCCGACTTCACCTACGTCCCCTCCTGCGACGGCGGCGGCGCCGCGTGCGGCAACCGCGAGTTCCCCTCGGTGCTCTGGGAGTTCCAGGACGAGCAGGCGGTCGAGCTCTCCGCCGGCATCATCCAGACCGTCCGTCTCGACGAGGACCTGAACAACCAGCCCGACCTGGCCAACACCTGGAGCAAGCCGACGATCGGCCGCATCCGGGTCTGCACCGGCGCCTGTGCCGACGACGAGACGGAAGACCGCTACGTGGCGATCTTCGGCGGCGGCATCGACGACGACCCCGACAACCCGAGCGGCAACTTCATCTACATGGTCGACGTCGAGACCGGCAAGGTGCTGTACAAGAAAGCGGTGCTCGGCGGGGTGCCGGCGCAGATCGCAGCGATCGACAGCGACGGCGACATCTACATCGACCGGCTCTACTTCGGCACCACCGGTGGCCTGCTCTACAAGGTGTTGCTGGAGGGAGGCAACACCCCGATGCGGCTGGTCGACCAGACGCTCTTCACCCGCATCGCGGGCGTGGACTACGACTTCACCACCCAACGGCTGGTCGGCCCGGACGGCGACGAGTCGCGCTACGACCCGTTCCAGATCTTCACCACCAACGGCTCGGCGATCTACCACGAGGTGGCAGCGATCTACGTGCCCAAGCACCAGCAGATCGCGCTCGCCTTCGGCACCGGCGACCGCTGGAACCTGTGGGACGACTCGAGCCTGGCCGGCCGCTTCTACATCATTCTCGACAGCAACTTCGTCGACGCCGATCGCGACGGCGTGCTCGATCCGGCCTGCGCCGGCTGCCCGCAGCCGCTCAACGAGGATAAGTACTCGATCGTCAATCCGGACGACCCGATCGACGCCCAGAACCCGATCTTCTACCTCTACGATCCGCCGGGCACCACGCTGCCGGGGTACTACCTGAATCTCCTCCCCGACGAGAAGGTCATCACGCCCGCCTTCTCGCTCGCCGGCATCACGATCTTCACCTCGTTCATCCCGACCGAGGTGGCGAACGAGGACGGCACCTGCTCGCGCGCCGGTTCGAGCCGCATCTTCATCGTCGGCACGGTCACCGCGCTGGGTTACAACTTCACGGCGAACCCGGACCCGACCGCCGACGCACTGCGCACGCGCTACCTCGACGTGCCGCAGTTCACCACCCCGCCCTTCGTCGAGCAGAGCGCGACCAAGAACCCGGAGGGCGGAACGCCCGGGATGCAGCACGCCGACCTCATCACCGACACCCTGGCGATGGTGCGCGACGAGCTGAAGACGCTGCAGCCGACGTATTATCGCTACGCGAACTACACCCAGAACATCAAGACCATCCGGTCCGACACCGGCTTGGTGTTCATCGCGCCGGTGCCGATCGGCATCGACCCGACGAGCTGGAAGGAGTTCTGAGCCGTGCGACCGACCGCGAAGTGCTCTCTCCTCGCCCTGGCGGCGCTGCTCCTCGCGGGCGGCGCCGCGCGCGCCGACTGGCTGCTGACCCGCGACGGCGCCCGCGTCGAGACCAAGGGTCCCTGGAAAGTCGATGGCCGGCGGGTGCTCTTCACCCAGCCCGACGGCACCCTCTCGATGCTGCGCACCGAGGAGGTGGACCTCGACGCCTCCGCCGCTGCGACCGCCGAGGCGATCCGGCTGGCGAGCGCTCCGACAGCGCCGCCGGCCAAGCGCCAGCCGGTGATCCGGTTGACCGAGAAGGACATCCCGCCGATGGAGCCGAGCGAAGAAGAGGCCCCAGCGAGCGCGGAGGGCGCGGACACCTCCTCGAGCGGTCTCGAAGTCATCTCCTGGGACAAGACGGCCAACGCCACCGGCGACGGGCTGGAGATCTTCGGCACGATCCGCAACCAGAGCACCAACATGGTCACCAGCCCGACCGTGCTGGTGGCGATCTACGACGAGGAGGGCGGGTTGCTGGGCACCAACAACGGCGTGGTCAATGCGCCGTCGGTCCAGCCCGGCAAGACGGTCAACTTCCGGGTGGCCTTCCCCGGCATCCCGGACTTCGCGGCGGTCAAGTTCGACGCCCAGGGGACCGGCTTCAAGGTGCGCAATCCCGCCGCCGAGGAGGGCGCCGAGCAGGCGGAGGCGCCCGCCGACGAAGAGCCGGTCGACGAGGAGCCGCTCGAGGAGGCGGCGCCCCCGGAGGGTTGAGCGCCTTCCTGGAAACCTAGTCGCGGTACTTCGGGAAGCCGCGCAGGTCGAGCTCCGCGATGCGTCGCAGCAGCGTGCGGTAGCTCACCCCCAGGCGCGCCGCGGCGCGCCGCTTGTCGCCGGAGCACTCGAGCAGCACGCGCTTGAGGCGCTCGCGCGCCCCCGCTTCGCCCTCCGGCTCAGCCGGATGCAGCAGCGGCTCGAGCTCCGCGACCCCGATCCGCCCCCCCGCCTCGAGCACCACCGCGCGCTCGAGGACGTTCGCCAGCTGCCGGACGTTGCCCGGCCAGGGATCGGCCGCGAGGCGCTCGAGCGCCGCCGGCTCGAGCTGCGGCGGGGCGAGCCGGAGCCGGGCGCCGATCTCGCCGAGCAGGTGCCGGGCGAGCAGCGGCAGATCGCTCGCCCGCTCGCGCAGCGGCGGCAGCTCGATGGGGAAGATCTCGAGGCGATAGAGCAGATCCCCACGAAAGCTCCCTGCGGCGACCATCTCGGCGAGCTGCCGATTGGTGGCGGCGACCAAGCGGACGTCGGAGGTAAGGGTGGCTCCACCGCCCACCCGCTCGTAGCGGCGGTCGTCGAGCACCCGCAGGACCTTGGCCTGGACGGCGAGCGGCAGATCGCCGACCTCGTCGAGCAGGAGCGTGCCGCCGCTCGCCAGCTCGAAGCGCCCCGGCCGGCGGCGATCGGCGCCGGTGAACGCGCCTTTCTCGTGCCCGAAGAGCTCCGCTTCGACCAGGCTCTCCGGGATCGCGGCGCAGTTGACCGCCACGAACGGACCGGCGCGGCGGGGCGAGAGCGCGTGGAGAGCGCGCGCGAAGAGCTCTTTGCCGGTCCCGCTCTCGCCGGTCAGGAGCACCGTGCTCTCGGTCGGCGCCACGCGCTCGAGCAGGCGGAGCGCCGCGCGGAAGCGCGGATGCGCGCCGACGATCGGCGGCGCTCCGGGCACCACGAAGCGCTCGCGCGCCCCCGCGTCGTCGGCGCCCACCAGGGAGCGCACGAGGTGGAAGAGCGCCGCGAGCTCGACCGGCTTCTCGAGGAAGTCGGCCGCGCCGAGTTGCATCGCCTCCACCGCCACGCGCACGGTGCCGTAGCCGGTGAGCACGACCACCGGCGGCGCCGGGCGGAGCGCGCGCGCCGCAGCCAGCACGTCGAGGCCGCTGCCCGCGGGGAGCTTGAGGTCGGTCAGCACGAGGGCGAAGCGCGGCTCGCGGGCGAGCCGTGCGAGCGCCGCCGGCGTGTCCGCGGCGAGCTCCACCTGGTAGCCCTCGCCCTCGAGGGCGTGCGCCAGCATGGTGGCGAGCGACTCGCGATCCTCGACGACCAGCAGGCGTCGGGACACCGCGCGCTACCCTCCAACCCGCGCGGCGGGCGTCGCGCGCGCCGCCTCGACCGCGGCGGCGAGCTCGTCGTCGTCCGCCGGGTCGACGGTCCGCAGATCGAGCCAGAGCCGCCCCTCGCGCACCACGCCCACCACCGGCGGCCGCCCGGTACGCAGGCGCCGGGCGAGCTCGTCGCCGCCGTCGAGCGCCAGCGCCTCGCCCGGGACGGGCGCATCCGGAGCCGCTCCGCCCCCGACGAAGGCGTCCGCGGGGCGGATCTCGGCGCCCAGCCGGACCGCCAGCCGCTCGAGGCGGGCCCGGTGGGCGGCGGGATCGGGCCAGAGCCGATCGAGCGGCAGGGGTCCGCCCGCCAGCCGGTAGCGCAGCAGGGCATCGAGCGCGACGCTCACCAGGCGGCCGGGGCGCAAGGCGCGGTAGAGCGGATGCTCGGCGCAGCGCGCGACGAGCTCCCGCCGGCCGACCAGCAGGCCCGCCTGGGGGCCGCCGAGCAGCTTGTCGCCACTCGACGCGACCAGATCGGCGCCGCCCGCCAGGAGCTCGGCGACGCTCGGATGCCCGGCGAGCTGCGGCGCCGGGTGCGGCGCGAGCAGGCCGGCCCCCTCGTCGACCAGCAGCGGGAGCCCGTGGCGGTGCGCCAGGTCGGCGAGCGCCGGCGCCTCCACCGCGGCGACGAAGCCGCTGATCCGGTAGTTGCTCGGGTGGACCTTGAGCAGCAGCGCGGTCTCGGGACCGATCGCGCGCGCGTAGTCCGCCAGCCGGGTGCGATTCGTCGTGCCGACCTCACGCAGCCGTGCGCCGCCGGCGGCCAGCAGGTCGGGCACGCGGAACGAGCCGCCGATCTCGACCAACTCGCCGCGCGACACCACCACCTCGCGCCCGGCGGCAAGGGTCGTGAGGGCGAGCAGTAGCGCCGCGGCGTTGTTGTTGACCGCGAGCGCCGCCTCGGCCCCGGTCGCGGCGCGCAGCAGCTCCTCGACCCGCCGGGCGCGGTCGCCGCGCCGCCCGCTGGCTAGGTCGATCTCGAGATCGCAGGCGGCGACCGCGAGCTCGCCGAGGCCGAGCGCCACCGGCCGCGGCAACGGCGCACGCCCGAGGTTGGTGTGCAGGAAGATGCCGGTGGCGTTGAGGGTCCGCGCGAGGGGCGTGCCGAAGCGTTCGCCGAGCTCGCGCGCCAGCCGTTCCGGGAGCTCCGCGAGGCGCTCGGCGAGCTCGCCGCTCGCCCCGGGCGCATCGCCCAGCTGGTCGCGCAGCGCGGCCAGGGCGGCGCGCGCCTGGGCGGTCACCAGATCGCTTCCGTATAATGACTTGAGGGCTTCCACGCGAGGCTCGCGGAGGAGACGGTCCACCGCGGGCAACTGCCGGCGTCGGTCGTTGGCGGTGTCTGGCATGGAAGCTCGCGTCGATTCTAGGAGAACCGTACCCTGATTCCCAGGAAGGCGCCCTCGACGACGACGAATGGCAAGCCGGGCGAAGCGGCGGTGGCTTCGCTCCGCCCGTCGTTCGCGCCGGCGCTCGACCGCCTCTCGGACGGCATCGACCAGTACCGGATCGAGTTCGAGCGCTTCCTCTCGGGCGCCGCCCAGCTCGCTCCCGAGGAGCAGCGCCTGCGTCTCGTGCGGGAGCTGCGCGAGCTGCGCAACGCCAACCTGCGCTCGCCGGTCGACAACTTCCGCCTGGGCAGTCTGGAAGCGCGCTTCAACAGCTACTGCGAGCTCTTCCAGCGGCGCCTGCGCGACCGCGAGGAGGGGCGCTCCGGACGCGCCGCCAAGCCCCTCGAAAGTTCGCCGCCGCGGCACGACGCCGAGCGCGGCGTGGTGCTCACTTCGCGCCTCGAGGCCGACGCGGTCGAAGCTCTGTTCGCCGCGCTCGCCAAGCAGGCGAACGGTAAGCCGACGCTCGAGCTCGAGGCCTTCCGCGGCTACCTCGCGCGGCAGATGGAGGGGATCCAGGAGAAGACCGGTTGCCGCGCGGTGCAATTCCGCCTGGCGATCGAGGAGGGGAAGCTCAAACTGAAGGCGAAACCGGTGGCCGGCTGAGCTCCCGGCTTTCGAGAAAGGACCTGCCGTGCGCCGTACCCTGCTGATCGCGCTCGCCGTCACCCTCGGCGCGGGGATTCCCGCCGGAGCCGCCACGCCTTACAACCTCGAGCGTGCCCTCGCCGCGCAGCGCGCGCTCGCCGCCGAGCGCCCCGACGACGCCACGGTCGAGGTGGACCTGGGGAATCTCCTCCGTCTCGCCGAGGACGACGCCGGCGCGGAGGCCGCCTACCGTAAGGCGATCGAGCTCGATCCGGCGAACCCCTTCGCGCACTACCACCTCGGCCTCCTGCTGCAGGCGCGCGGCGACCGCAAGCACGCCCTCAAGGAGTACCGCGCGGCGCTCGAGATCGATCCCAACTACGCCTGGGCGGAGTATCAGGTGGGGACGATCCACCACGCCCGCGGAGCGCGCTCCGCCGCGCTGCGCTCCTACGCGCGCGCCTTCGCCCTCGATGCGACGCTCGCCGACGAGCGGCTGAATCCGCAGGTGATCGACAACGAGCTCGCGCTGCAGGCGGTGATGAAGGCCAACAAGTTGCCGCAGCCGATGGTCGAGCCACCGAAGAAGTACTACGAGCCGGCGCGGATCGCCGCCCTGATGCTCGACGTGCCACCCGCCGAGGGCGCGCCGCAGGAGGAGCTGGCGACCGAGCCCGCCGCGGGCCCGGAGGGCGGCTACGCGCGGGCGAGCGGAGCGCAGCCCGAGCGCGCCGGCGCCGACGCGAGCGCGGCGGGCGATGGCGAGGACGCCGCCACGGCGCGCGTCCTCACCTCGCGCAACCTCGAGCCGGGCAAGGCGACCGGTCAGATCACCGGCGGCGGCTCACCGGCGATCGTGGGCGGCGTCGGCGGCGTGGCGACCCAGCCCGAAGCGGCGCCCGCCAAGCCCACCCGGGGCGGGCCCCGCGTGCGCTCCGATCGCCCCGCGAGCGGCGCCACCCGTCCCCCCGGAACCGTCGGCCCGGTGCGCGGCGGCAACAGCGGCAGCGGCACGAGCAAGGGCGGCGGCGCGAGCTCGGGCAGACCCTCCGGCGGCGGCTACGTCCCCGGCCCCGGCTCCACCGGCCAGATCGAGACCCACCTCGTCCCCCCGGGCGAGTTGCTCGGCTAACGGCGGCGCAGCCGGATCAGACGTTGAAGCGGAAATGCACCACGTCGCCGTCCTGGACGACGTAGTCCTTGCCTTCGAGGCGCAGGAGCGCTTTGTCGCGGCAGGCGGCGAGGGTCTTGTGATCTAGGAGGTCCTTCCAGCCGACCACTTCGGCGCGGATGAAGCCGCGCTCGATGTCGGAGTGGATGGTGCCGGCGGCTTCCTTGGCGCGGGTGCCCTGGCGGATGGTCCAGGCGCGCACTTCGTCTTCGCCGACGGTGAAGAAGGAGATCACTCCCAGGAGGCCGTAGCTCGCTCTGAGCATCCGGTCGAGCGACGGCTCGGCGAGCCCGAGGTCGGCCAGGAACTCCTTCTGCTCCGCCGGCGAGAGGCGCGAGATCTCCTCCTCGATCGGCGCCGAGACGACCACCGCCGCCGTCCCCTCGCTCACGATGCCGAGCGTTGCGGGATCGGTCGTCGTCAGGCGGGACTCGTCGACGTTCACCACCACCAGCATCGGCTTGAAGCTGAGCAGCTGGAAGCCGCGGATCAGCCGCTCGTCGTCGGGCGAGAGCTCGACCGCGCGCAGCGGCCGCTCCGCCTCGAGCGCCGGCAGCACCGTGCCGGTGAGCAGCTGCTGCTCGCGCTTCTCGTCGGCGGTGAGCACCCGCGTCTTCGCCTTGTCGAGGCGCTCCAGCCGGCGCTCGACCAGCGTGTGGTCGGCGAGGATCAACTCGAGGTCGAGGTTGGCGACGTCGCGTCGGGGATCGATCGAACCGTCGGGGTGCGGGATCTCCGGATCCCCGAAAGCTCGCACCACGTGCACCAGCGCGTCGACCGTCTTGAGCTTGGCGAGATCGAGGCTCTCCGCCCCCTCGCCCTTCTGGATGCCGGGGATGTCGACGTACTCCACCGTCGCCGGCACGTAGCGCCGCGGGTTGAACAGGTCGCGCAGCGCCGCGAGCCGCGCGTCGGGCACCTTGGCCATGCCGAGGTGGGTCGCCTCCGACGAGGCGAACTTGCCCGTCGCCTCCTGCGACGCCGTGAGGGTGTTGAAGAGCGTGGTCTTGCCCGCTTTGGGGAGGCCGAGAATTCCGAGTTGCATGCTGTGCCCGATCCCGGGCCGGCAGAGTGGAGCGGCCCGCTGCTGTCGCTGCCAAGTCTACGGGAGCGCGCTCGGCCTGTCGCGCGGCGGACGACCGTCGCCTCAGAACCCCGGCTCGAGGCCGAGGCCGGTGGCACGGAGCGTCGGCGAGCCGAACATGCCGTCGCCCGGCACGAAGACCAGATCCCGGCCGATCGCGGTGACCCCCGCGAGCAGCCCGCCGAGCGTGCCGGTCAGCCGGCAGGGGCCGAGCGGCGCGACGGCACGCCCGGCCGTGAGGCGGAAGCCGGAGACCGGGACCGCGAAGGCGAGCGTCGCCGGATCGAGGCGGACGCCCCCCTCGGCGTCGAGCAGATAGACCCCGGAGGCGACGCTCTCCACCAGCTCGGCAACCGTCGCCTGGCCGGGCTCGAGGAGCGTATGGGTCGGGGCGCGTCGCGGCAGGTCGCGCCAGCTCGCCCGGCGCGCGCAGCCGGAGGAGGGGCTCCCCTCCCACCAGGCGAGCAGCGGTTCGCCCAACCGCCCCGCCTCGATCAACGCCACCCGGCGGCAGGGCATCCCTTCGCCGTCGACCGCCGCGGCGAGCAGGCCCTCGGGATAACGCCCGTCGTCGATCAGGGTGAGCTCCGGCGACGCGGCGCCTCCCGTCGCGCCGGCGAGCGCGGCGCGCCGCGCCGCCGCCTCCCGACCGGCGAAGAGCGGCGCCATCACCTGCACCAGCCGCGCCGCGAGCGGTGCGCCGAGCAGCAGCTCGCTCGGTCGCGCGGGCGGCGCTTCGCCCTCCTCCAGCGCGACGCAGCGGTCGACCAGGCGGCGGGCGAGCGCCTCGGGGCGGACCCGCGCCAGGGCGCGCTCGGCGCTCTCGAACAGCAGACGGTGCTTGCCCAACTGCGCTTCGATGCGCAGGTAAGCGGCGCGCGCACGGACCACGGCGCGCACTCCCCGGCTCGAAACCAGCGCGGCCTCCGAACTGCCGTCCTCCAGCCGCGCGCCGAGCCAGCGCGCCGCCGGCTGCTCGCGCGCCACTGCGCGCTCGAGGGCGTCGAGCAGCGCGCGGGCCTCGTTCTCGGTGGCGAGCGGCAGCGCGAGATCGGCCGGCTCGCTCCACGGCGCGGCGTCGCCTGGCGCAGGCAGGCGCAACGGGTGCGGCGTCGCCTCCGGCCAGACCGGCTCCGCCGCCGGCGCGCCGGTCGCCGCGAAGAAGAACGAGCGCGTCCGGTCCCCCGCTCGCATCGCCCAGCCCTCTTCGACCGCTTGACTCGCGCTCTCGCGCTCGCCCTGCCGCTCGAAGCGCCGGCTCCGCCCGCGCTTCTCGTAGATCTCGACCTCGCCGAGGCCGCGCCGCCCGGCTTCGGCCGCGAGCGCCGCCGCGGCGGCGCCGAGCGGCGGCAGCGCTTCGGGCTGGGTCACCGCAGGACCTCCAGATCGCCGACCACCAGCGACGGCACGGTCGCCCAGACGGCGCGGCGCTGGCCGCTCTTGGCGCACCATCCGGCGCCGGCCGCCTCGGCGTCGGCGCCGACCGCGACGACCCCGGCGAGCAGCTCGCGTACGCTGGTGCGCAGCGCGAAGGCACCACAGGCGGCGCCGGGCACGCCGCCGGCTAGGCAACGCGCCCAGGGGACGCGCAGGACGATCTCGCCGCTCAGCGGATCGAGCGCGCCACCGTCGACCTCTGCGACGTGGAGACCGCCCACCGCCGCCGCCGCGAGCGTCGCGTCGTCCGCCTCGCCCGGGGGCAGCTCGAGATGGTGGCTGCGCGGCAGCGGCGGCGCGTGACGATCGCCGCGGAAGCCGGAGCCGGCCGCGAGCCGCTCGGAGTCGGTGGCGTGGAGGATGTCGGCGAGCGGCTGCTCGACCCGGCCGTCGCGCAGCAGCCAGCGCCGTTCGACCGCCCGCCCCTCGTCGTCGGTCGAGCGGTCGACGCCCTGCGGCGCCCGCCGGGGATCGTCGAGCACCGCGAAGCCGCGCGGCGCGAGCTCGAGACCGAGCGCCGCCTCGACCCGTCCGGCGTGGGCCAGGAGGTCAGCCTCGAGGGCGTGCGCCACCCCTTCGTGCAACAGCACCGCGGTCGCCGCCGGGGCGAACCAGACCGCCGTTCGCCCAGCAGGCGGCGGCGCGGCCTCACGGGCGCGAAAGCGCCCCACCAGGGTGCGCGCTACGCGCTCCGCTTCCTCCGCGCCGAGCTCCAGCAGGAGGCCGCCGAAACGCCCCCAGGGGAGCTCGATCTCGAGACTGAAGAAGACCTCGCGCTCGCTCGGCGGCACCCAGAGGGGCCCGACCACCTGCAGGTCCCGCCGGTGCCAGCGCACCGCGACGCGCATGGGAAAGGCGACGTGATGGCGCCGCAGCGCGCGCTCGAGCTCGCCAGCGAAGCGGCTCATCGCCTCGCGCGGCGGGGGCGGCGTCTCGCCGGCAGCGAGCTCGGGCTCGGGGAGCGCCGAGGGCTGCGCGCGCGCCACCTGGCAGAGCGCTTCGATCAGCGCCGCGCCGCCGATCCGGTCCCGGCTGGCGAGCCAAGCGCGGCGGCGGCGCACGAGACGCACCGCCAGCCCCTCTTCGCGCCGCAGCCGGAAGCCCGCGGCACTCCCCTCCGGTGGCCACTCCGCGTCCACCCGGCGCTCGAAGTAGACCTCGGCGAGGTCCTCGGGGTCGGTCGCGATCGACGCCAGCAAGCGCGCCACCGCCGGCGTTTCGAGCCTGCCCCAGCTCATCGTGCGCGAATTCTCCCACAGCGATTCGGCGCCGCGCGCGGCGCACGCCGCAGGGGCGAGCGAATGCGAGAAGATAACCAAGTGATCCTGCCTGCGATCGCCGAGGCCACGCGGGATGCCGCGCTCGCCGAGGTCGCGCGCCGGGCGCGCGCCGGCGGCGCCTTCGCCGCGCGCGCCGAGGCGAGCGAGGCGAGCGTCGAGGCGACCGCCTGGGCGGCGATCGGATTCGCCTTCGGCGGCGCGCCGCAGGCGAGCGCGCAACTTGCCGCGGGCGCGGCGCTCGTCCAGGCCCAGGCGGCGGACGGCCGCTTGAGCGCCAGCCCGCTCCATCCCGGAGCCTATGCCCCGACCTCGCTCGCGTTGCTCGCCTGGAACCGCGCGGCGCCCTACGCGGCCGCGCGCTCGGCCGCGCTCGCCTTCCTGGTCGGACATGCCGGCGAGCGCTTCGCGCGCAGCGCCGATTCGGCGCTCGAGATCGACCCCGAGCTCTCCGGCTGGCCGTGGATCGACAAGACCTTCTCCTGGTGCGAGCCGACCGCGCTCGCGCTGCTCGCGCTCGAGGTCGAGCAGCGCGGCGACGACTCGCGCGCCACCGAGGGGCGGCGCCTGCTGCTCGACCGACAGCTCCCCTCGGGCGGCTGGAACTACGGCAACACCCGGGTCTTCGGCAACGAGCTCCGGCCCGCTCCGGAGGCGACCGGGCTGGTGCTCGCCGCGCTCGCCGGCCGGCTGGAGCGCTCCACTGTGGCGGCGAGCCTGGACTATCTGGCGCGCCAGGCGCCGCGGCTGCCGACTCCCCTGGCGCTCGGCTGGACGCTGCTCGCTCTGGCCTCCTGGGGCGAACGTCCGCCGGCGAGCGACACCTGGCTCGCCCAGACGCTCGCACGCGCCGAGCGCTACGGCGGCTACGAGACCGCCGAGCTGGCGCTGCTCGCCATCGCCGCGAGCGCGCCAGCCGGCATCCTGGACGGGCTGGCCGCGCGCGCCGCGGCGCCGAGACCCGCGCCAGAGGAGGGCGCGCGATGACCGATTGGGCGGCGCGGGCGCGCTGGAACCGGCGCGAGCTCCTCGCGGCCGCCGCGGCGACCGCTGCCGGCGCGCTGATGGGATGCGCCCCCGACCGCCGGCCGCGGGTGGCGATCGCGCGCGCCGAGGGCTACGACGTCGATCTCGAGCCGCTCCTGCGCCGGGCGCTGGCCGAGGTCGGCGTCGGACCGCGCGAAGTCGCCGGCCGGCGCATCCTGCTCAAGCCGAACCTGGTGGAGACCGCGCTCGGCGCCGGGCACATCAACACCCACCCACAGGTGGTGCGCGCCGCGGCGGCAGCGTTGCGCGCGCTCGGCGCGGCGTCGGTCGTGGTCGGCGAGGGCCCCGGGCATCGCCGTGACACGCTGCTGGTGCTCGAGGAATCAGGGCTCGCCGACATTCTGGTGCAGGAGAAGCTCCGCTTTGTCGACCTCAATCGCCAACCCGGTTTCCCGGTCGCCAATGCCGGCGGCCGCTCCGGCCTGGTCCGCCTGACTCTCCCCGGCCTGCTCAGCGAGATCGACTGGATCGTCTCGCTCGCCAAGCTCAAGACCCATCACTGGACGGGCGCCACCCTGGCGATGAAGAACCTCTTCGGCCTGATGCCGGGGAGCTTCTATGGCTGGCCGAAGAACGTGCTGCACTTCGCCGGCCTGCAGGAGTCGATCCTCGACATCAACGCGAGCGTCCGACCGCAGCTCGCGATCGTCGACGGCATCGTGGGCATGGAAGGGGACGGCCCGATCCTGGGCACGGCCAAACCGGCGGGCGTGCTGGTGGTGGGGACCAACGCCACGGCGGTCGACGCCACCGCGGCGCGGGTGATGGGGATCGACCCCTACGCCCTGCGCTATCTCGCGGCGGCCGATGGCTGGCTGGGGCCGATCGGCGCCGAGGCGATCCGGCAGGTCGGCGAGACCCTCGCCTCCACGATCACCCCCTTCCAGCTGGTGCAGGGGATCCCGGCGCACAAGGCGCTGCTCGACCGCGACTCGGGAGCCGGCTACTGATTCAGAACTCGAGGCGCAGGCGACTCCCCGCGGCCTGAGGGGTGACCACGATCTGCAGGCGCAGCTCCGCCAACCGGTAGGCACCGCCCCCCTCCGCGCTCCATCCTGCAGCGGCGAGCCGGCGCTCGAGCGCGGCGCGTACGACGGCCGGCGGATCCGGGCTCTCGAGCTCGACGAAACGCCGCCCACCCGGAAGCTCGCCCGACTCGACCAGGCTCGACGGCCGGTAGACCGGGATCTCGCGCGGGAAGCCGGCGGGGAGTGCCCCGGCCAGGGCCGGCGCGCCGCTACGCTGTTCGACAGCGTCCGCGGCGGTTGAGAGCGCAGCGTGCGGCGCCGCCGTCACCTCCTCGGTGGCGAGCTCCGGCTTGCTCGCACCCGGCGGCTCCGCCGCCGGGGCGCAGGCGAGAGCGAGCGTGGCGAGCAGCCCCGAGACGCGCTTCATCCCGCCGCCTCGCCGCCCGCTCGCTTCGGCCGGTAGAGCACGACCTGCACCTTCTCGAGGGTGACCATGCCGTCGTCGATCATCGGCTCGAGCTCCGGCAGGAAGCTCTCGATCCGCTCGCGCGCATCGACGATCTCGATCACGATCGGCAGGTCCTCCGACAGCCGGAGGATCGACGCCCGGTGGATGCGCGAGGCGGCGCCGAATCCCTCGACGCCGCGCAGCACCGTGGCGCCGGCGAGCCCCCGCTCGCGCGCCCGCTGCACGATCGCTTCGTAGAGCGGCACGCCGGCGTGCCGGTTCGATTCGCCGATGAAGATGCGCAGCAGCAGGCGGTCGCCTTCGAGCTTCATGGAGCCTCCTAGAGGGCGCGCGCCGCACCGGCGCCGAGGACGACCGCCGCGAGGCCTGCCACGACGCTCGCCGCGACGTTGGCGAAGGCGAGCGCGAGGTTGCCGTCCCGGGCGAGGGCGACGGTTTCGAATCCCCAGGTGGAGAAAGTGGTGAAGCCGCCGAGCAGCCCGATGAGCACGAAGGTGCGCGCCGCCGGCGAGACGAGCAGCCGCTCCTGCAGAAGCCCGGCGAGGAATCCGACCAGCAGACAGCCGACCAGATTGACCACGAGCGTTCCCCAAGGGAAGAGCGGCGCCCAGCCGCTGCGATTGGTGGATTGACGCTGCACCCAGCCCTGCAGGAGATAGCGCGCCGCCGAGCCCAATCCGCCGCCCAGCGCCGCCGCCACCAGGTGTCTCACGCCGTCGAGTCTACCGCCAGGGGAGCCGCGCCAGCGCCGCCGGCAGCTCGGCGAGCGAGGTGAGATCGCCGCCCCCCGACGGGGCGAGGCGCAGCGCGGCCATGCCCGCGGCGCGCGCCCCCTCGATGTCGTCGCGCGGGCTGTCGCCGACGTGCACCGCATCGCCGGGCGCGACTCCGAGGCGTTCGAGGGCGAAACGAAAGATCCCCGGGTGCGGCTTCTCGACGCCGACCAGCGACGAGACCGCGATGACGTCGAAGAACGGGGCGAGCCCGACGCGCTCGAGCAGCAGGGGCAGCCGCTCGTCCCAGTTGGAGACGATGCCGAGCTGCAGCCCGCGGAGCTTCAGCTCCCCGAGCGTCGAGCGCGCCCCGGGCTCGACCTGCCAGGCCTCGGCGCGGGCGAACCGGTCGTAGAGCTCGACCGCGGCGAAGCGGCTCGGCACGCCGACCTCGAGCAGCGCGCAGGTGCGCTCCACGAACTGCTGCCAGAAGCCGCGCGCGCCGCGCGGATGGTGCAGGAAGCGGTCGCGCGACGGCTCGGCCGAGCAGGCGAGCTCCTGCCAGACCACCGGGATCGTCGCCTCGATTTCGCGCGGCGAGACCACGATGCCGTGGCGCGCCAGCACCTCGGCGTACTGCTCGCCCAGCGCCGGGCACTGGAGGAGCGTGTGGGTGACGTCGAAGGTGACCGCGGCGAGCGTCATGCGGTCGGACGGTGTTCGAACAGGTAGAACGCCGCGATCACCAGCGAGTGCCGGATCTCGCCGCTGCGGATGAGCTCCGGGATGGCGGCGAGCGGCGCGCGCGACACTTCGAGCTCCTCCTCGCCGTCCCCGACGGGCTCGCCCACCCGCTCGAGGTCCTCCGCGAGATAGGTGAGGCAGCGATTGGTCAGGAACGCCGGGTTGGGCTCGACCTCGCCCAGTAGCGTCCAGCGGCCGGCCCGGTAACCGGTCTCCTCGAGCAGCTCGCGCGCCGCCGCGGCGCGCGCGTCGTCCTCTTCGACCATGCCGCCCGGGATCTCGAGCGTCGTTGCCGCGATCCCGTAGCGCCACTGGCGGACGAGCAACACGGCGGCGTCGGCGTCGAGCGCGATGACGTTCACCCAGCGCGGGGCTTCGAGCACGTAGGCCTGGCGCGTCGCGATGGCCTCGAGCTCCTCGACCAGCTCCTCGCGCCGCAGCTCGAAGAGGCGGTGGCGGAAGAGGACTTCCCGGGAGGTGACGCGCCAGCTGCGCATGGCGCAGAGGATA
>CAZPZW010000034.1:0-24086 GCA_964591165.1 uncultured Thermoanaerobaculia bacterium
GACCTCAGCGCGAGAGGACGAAGCCGAGCACGACGAGCGCGGCGAGGATCGCGGCGGCGATCTTCACCCAGCTCCAGGGGGCCGTGCCGGTGGCCTTGGCGGTGACGCCGTTGACCACGTAGCGGAAGCTCCGGCCGGCGTACTCGTAGGCCGCGATCCAGACCGGGACGAGGCCGCTCTTGTACTGCCAGTCGGCGTAGACGGTCTCGACGCGGAGATTGCGGCACTCGTCGCCCGGCACCTCGGCGCGGCAGGCGCGGCGCAGGGTGTCGTCCATCCGCGCCCGCGCCGTGGCGTGCGCCTCGGCGAGCCCGACGGCGTACTCCTCGGCGAAGAACCCGGCGAGGTAGCCCGGGTCGTAGCGCGCCAGGCGATCGGTGGGGAAGGGCTCGAGGGCCCGCGCGGTCGCGGCGTCGAGGCCGCGCGAGGCGGGCACCGGCAGATCGTCGAAGCGATGCTCGAGCACGCCGGAGACCGGACGCCAGGTCACCCGCGCGTTCTTCCCCGCGCCGTGGCGCGTGCCCGAGTCGGCCGACCAGCGCGAACGGCTGTCGGCGTCGAAGGTCCAGACCGGAACGTAGACGCCTTGGATCCCGGTGAGCGCGGCGCGCCGGCCGAGATCGTTGGGGCGGAACCAGAGGCTGGCGAGCCAGCCGCGGAAGCGCTGCAGCGCCTCGTTGCGCTCGACGGCGAACGGCAGCACGCCCGCGGGCCGCACGAGATCGGGATCGGGGGGCGCGGCGACCACCGCCGCGGTGCCGCAGAAGGCGCAGTTGCGGGCAGCGACGCCGGGCTCGAAGGTCTCGACCGCGCCGCACTTGGTGCAGCGCACCGCCTTGCGCTCGGCGCCCCAACCGAGGTCCGCCGGGCGCGCCAGCCCACTCTCGAGGTCCTGCTCGGCGATCGCCGGAACGGCGAAGCGCGCCGCGTCCGTGGCTTCCGGCGCGCTCGAGGCGGGCGCCGCGGGGAGGGCGACGGCGCGCTCGAAGCCGCAGTAGCCGCAGCGCAGCCGGGCGCGCCGCGGGTCCCAGTTCACCTCGGCGCCGCACTGCGGGCAGGGGAACTTGCGCAGCTCCGCGGCGACGGCCGCCGGAGACGTCTCGCTCGCCACGTCGATCGGCCGGCCCGCCTCAGCTCGCCGGGGGAGGGGGCGGCGGGGGGGCCGCCGCTCCCGCCGCGAAGCCGGGGTAGCTCGCGATCGGCTGCCAGCCCGGGGCGCCCGGGCACCAGGCGAGGGTCGAGGGGAGCACCTGCCCGGCGGCGAGCATGGCGCGCAGCGCCTCGTCGGTGTACGGGCCGTAGGTCTTGCCCTCGACCGCGAGGGACCAGCGCGCCGCGGCGGGGGGCGGGGGTGGCGCGGGGCCGGCCGCCGGCGCGGCCGCGCCGAGCCCGGGCGCCGCGGCGGCTCCGCTCATCGCCTGCGCCATCATCTGCCCCATCGCCACGCCGGCGCCGACGCCGACGCCGGCGCCCGCCAGGCCGCCCGGGTTCTCCGCCGCCTTGCCGATCGCCTCGGCCGCCTGAAGCTGCGTGTACTGCTGCATGCGGTCGCCGAGCACGCCCAGCTTCGAGCGCTGGTCGATCGCCTTCTCGACCTCCTCGGGGAGCGAGACGTTCTCGATGAAGAAGCGGGCGAGCTCGAGACCGAAGCCGGCGAACTCGGGGGTGAGCAGCCGCTTGCCGGAGTCCGAGAGCTCGTCGTAGTGCGCCGCGAGGTCGAGCGCCGCGATCTTCGATTCGGCGAGGGCGTCGGAGAGCCGCGAGAGGATGGTCGAGCGCAGCTGGCCCGTGATCTCGTCGGTCGAGGTCAGCCCCTGCGTTCCGACGATCGCCGCGAAGAACTGCTTGGCGTCGGCGACCCGCATGGCGTAGGTGCCGTAGGCGCGCAGGCGGATCATGCCGAACTCGGCGTCACGCATCATGACCGGGTTGGTGGTGCCCCACTTGAGGTCGGTGAAGAGGCGGGTGTTGAAGAAGTAGACCTCGGCCTTGAAGGGGCTCTGGAAACCGTACTTCCAGCCGCGCAGGGTGGTGAGGATCGGCACGTTCCGGGTCTGGATCTCGTGCCGGCCAGGACCGAAGAGGTCGGCCGCCTGGCCCTCGTTGACGAACAGCGCCACCTGGTTCTCGCGCACCACGAGCTGCGCGCCCATCTTGATCTCCTGGTTGTAGACCGGGAAGCGCCAGACCAGGGTGTCCGGCGTGTCGTCGAGCCACTCCAGGATCTCGATGAACTGCGAGCCGAGCTGTTTGCGGATGTTGTCCATCAGGCCCATCGCGTCGCCTCCTTGGCTTCGCCGTCAAGTGTAACGGCAGGGTGGAGCGGGCGAAAGGGCGTGGGCCGCAGCCGCCGATCCCGCTGGCGCTCCGATGGGGCTAGAATCGGCGCCTCTTCCCGGGGGGGTACCATGTCGTTGCTCGTCAAGTTCAACTTGATCCTGATTGCGGTCTTCCTCCTCGCCATCGTGCCGGCGGTCTTCGTGTCGCAGCGGCTGCTCGAAGAGTCGGCGCGCACGCAGGTGACCGAGAACGCGCGCATCATGCTGCAGACCGCGCTCGCCACCCGGACCTACACCGTCAAGCAGATCCGGCCGCTGCTCGAGGCGCGTCTCGCCGAGGAGTTCCTGCCGCAGACCGTTCCGGCGTACTCGGCGACCGAGATCTTCAACTACATGCGCGAGAGCCACCCCGAGTACACCTACAAGGAGGCGACGCTCAATCCGACCAATCCGCGCAACCGGACGGTCGACTGGGAGGCCGACGTGGTCAACGCCTTCCGCGCCGACCCGGCGCTGCAGGAGATCGTCGGCGAACGGGAGAGCCCGCTCGGCCGCTCGCTCTACCTCAGCCGGCCGATCCGCATCACCGATCCCGCCTGCCTGACCTGCCACACCACGCCCGAGACGGCGCCCGCCTCGGTGGTGCGGAAATACGGCCCGGAAGGGGGCTTCGGCTGGCAGATGAACGAGGTCATCGGCGCGCAGATCGTCTCGGTGCCGATGTCGGTGCCGATGCACCTGGCCCGCGCCGCCCTGCGCACCGTGATCCTCTCGCTGGTCGGCGTCTTCCTGCTCATGCTGATCATCCTCAACCTGCTGCTGGGCTCGGTGGTGATCCGTCCGCTGCGGCGGGTGGCCGGCATGGCCGATCAGGTGAGCACCGGCAACTTCGACATTCCCGACCTCGAGGTGCGCGGACGGGACGAGGTCGCGGTGCTGGCGAGCTCCTTCAACCGCATGCGCATCAGCCTGGCCAAGGCGCTCAAGATGCTCGAGGACTCCTGAGCGTGGCGTCGAGCCTGGACCGGGCCCGCTCCGAGGGACGCCGTGGCTGAGCCGCTCGCTCCCGGGGTGCGCTTCGGCGACTACGAGATCCGCGGCGAGCTCGGCGCCGGAGGCATGGGGCGCGTCTATCGGGCGCTCGACGTCAACCTCGACCGGCCGGTCGCGCTGAAGACGCTCGCCTCCGACCTCACCGCCGATCCAGGTTTCGTGCAGCGCTTCCTCAAGGAGGCCCGCGCGCTCGCCCGGATGAACCACCCCAACATCGTCCAGATCTACGGCTTCGGTGCCGTCGACGGGACCTACTACCTGGCGATGGAGCTGGTCGACGGCGCCTCGCTCGCGGCGCACCTGAAGTCGCGCCACTGGCCCGAGGCGGAAGCGGTGCGCATCGTCCGCCAGGCCTGCCAGGCGCTCGCCGTGGCGCACGCCGACGGCATCGTGCATCGCGACATCAAACCCGACAACCTGATCCTGACCCGTCGGGGGGACATCAAGCTGGTGGATTTCGGCATCGCCAAGCGGGTCGACGAGGAGCAGTCGATGACCCGCACCGGCTCGGCGGTGGGCACGCCGCACTACATCGCGCCCGAGCAGGTGCGGGGCGAGCGCGAGCTCGACGGGCGGGTGGACATCTACTCGCTCGGCGCGACGCTCTACCACCTGGTCACCGGGCACACCCCCTACGAGGGCTCGTCGGGCGCCCACGTGATGTCGATGCATCTGTTCGCGCCGTTGCCCGACCCGCGGCGCTTCGAGCCGGCCCTCTCCGAGGGCATCTGCCGGGTGCTCCGCAAGATGCTGGCCAAGGAGCGCGAGGAGCGCTACCCCGACATCGCGGCGCTCGACCGCGATCTGGCGACGCTCGCCGAGGGGGGAAGCCCCGAGCCGCTCGAGCCGACCGCGACCGCCATTTCGCCCCACTACGAGAGCCGCCGGGTGGCGCCGTCCACCAGCGGGGGCGGCACGGGCGGATTCGACTCGGCGGTGCTCGAGCGGATCGAGGAGCAACTGGCGAGCGCCATCGGGCCGATGGCACGGGTGGTCGTGCGGCGCAGCGCACGCGAGGGCGGCTCGCTCGTCGCGCTCTGCGATCGCCTCGCCGAGCAGATCGAGCCGGGGGAGCAGCGCGACGCTTTCCGCCGCAAGTGCCTGGCGGGCGAGGCCGCGACGCCCCCTGGAGGGCGGACGCCGGGGAGCGCGCGGGGCTCGGGGATCCGCGCCGCCCCGGCGGCGGGAGGCGAGACGCGCCCCCCCGCGGCGGCGAGCCAGGCGGACGGCGCTCTCGGCGCGGCCGACCTGCAGCGGGTCGAGGTGGAGCTCGCGCGGCGCATCGGGCCGCTCGCCCGCGTCCTGGTCAAGCGCGCCGCGGCGGGCGGCGGCTCGCTCGCCGAGTTGGTGGCGCGTCTGGAGAGCAACATCCCCGATGACGCCGGCCGGGCCTCGTTCCGCGCCGCGTTGCTCGGCGGCGCCTGACGGCGGCGCGCCGCGGAGCGGTGGCCCGGCGATCGAAACCGGGCGCGAGACGGCAACCGGTCAAACGTGAGATGCTTAAGGGTCCGCTGGCGATGGAGGCCGGCGGAGTTTCGCGGTCCGCGCCGGCCTGGGCGGCCCAAGGAGACCCGATGGCTCGACGAACTGCTCAGTCTTTCGCCAAGCGCCAGAAAGAGATGGCGCGCAAGGAGCGTGCCCAGCAGAAGGCGCAGAAGCGCGCCGAGCGCAAGCTGCAGAAGTCCCAGGGCTCGCCCGGGGCGGGGGACGAATTCGAGCTGTTGACCGGTCCGCCCGATTTCCTCGCCGAGGACGCTCCGGAGGAGACGGCCGAGGCGTCCGAATCGACCTCCGAAGACACCGTGGAGGCGCGGACCTAGTCGGCCGATGCCGATCCGCATCCTGATCACCGGCGGGACCTTCGACAAGACCTACGACGAGCTCCGGGGGAAGCTCTACTTCGCGGACACGCATCTCCCCCAGATGCTCGAACGCGGCCGCTGCGAGCTCGAGCTCGTCGTGCGGACGTTGATGATGATCGACAGCCTGGAGATGACGGAGGCCGACCGGGTCCTGATCGCCGCCAACTGCCGGCAGGCGGCCGAGAGTCGCATCGTCATCACCCATGGCACGGACACCATGGTCGACACCGCCGGTTTCCTCGCGGCCCAGCTCGACGGGAGTGGCAAGACGGTGGTGCTGACCGGCGCCATGGTGCCGTTCACGTTCAACAGCTCCGACGGCCTGTTCAACCTCGGCAGCGCCCTCTCCTTCGTCCAGGTGCTCCCCCCCGGCGTCTACATCGCCATGAACGGCCGGTACTTCCCCTGGGACAACGTGCGGAAGAACCGCGAGAAGGGGGTCTTCGAGGCGATCCGGTGAAGCGGCCGGCCGCCGAGCGGCTGGCTCGCCGCCTGCAGCGCGAGCGGCCCGAGATCTCCTTCTCGCGCGCCAAGCGCGCGGTCGAGGAGGGGCAGGTCACCGTGGACGGAGTCCGGGTCGACGACCCGGGCCGGCTGATCGCTCCCGCCGCCCAGGTGGTGTGGGACGCCAACCGGCCGGTCGAGCACGCCGTGCCGCGCCCCAAGGTCGAGTTGCTGCACGTCGACGAGGACGTCGCGGTGGCGGTCAAGCCCGCCGGGCTGCTCACCCAACCGACCACCGATCGCGAAAAGGACACCCTGCTCTCCCGCGTCTCGCTCGCCGTGGCCCGACGGCGGAGCGATCGTCCCTATGTCGCGGTGGTCCACCGGCTCGACAAGGACACCTCCGGCCTGGTGGTCTTCGCGCTCTCGCGGCGGGCGCTCGAATCGCTCCAACGGCAGCTCGCGACGCGCGCCCTGGCGCGGATCTACGACGTGATCGTCGAGGGAGACCTCGAGCGCGACGCCGGGGTCTACGAGCGCGATCTCGCCGGCGACGGCACGCACCGGCGGCGCTGGGTCGCCCGGCCCGGCGAAAAGGGCAAGCCGGCGCGCACCAACTGGGAGGTCCTCGCCCGCTTCGGTGGCGTCGCGACGCACCTCCGGGTCAGCTTGGAGACCGGCCGGACGCATCAGATCCGCATTCACTTCGCGGCGGCCGATCATCCCGTCCTGGGCGACCGGGTCTACCGGCCGCGCCACTGGAGCGAGCCGCTGATCGAGGCGCCCCGGCAGGCGCTGCACGCCGGCGAGATCGCCTTCCAGCATCCCGCCGACGGACGGCGCCTGCGTTTCACCACGCCGCTGCCCGACGACCTCCGCGGGCTGCTTGCTAAGCTGCGCCGCGGAGTGAAGCGGCGATGAGCGACCCCCTCGCAGAACAGCTCGGCCGCACGCTCGCGGAAGGCGAGCGGGTGGCGGTCGCCACGGTCGTCGCCGGCCCGGGCGCCGGCCGCCGGCTGCTGGTCTGGCCGGCCGGACACACTTTCGGTGACCTCGGCTGGCCGCGGCTCAACCAGCGCGTGGCGCTCTACGCCGAGCAGCTCTTCGAGAAGGGTCCGCGCGAGATGACCAAGACCTTCGACGTGCCCGGCGGGGAGCGACTCGACGTGCGCCTCGAGTTCCCCCGTCTCGCCTGAGGCGAGGAGCGCGATGGACCGGCCGGACCCAGCGTCGCCAGGGGAGATCACCGACCTCGCCTGGCGCGACGATCTCACCGGGCTGCTCAACCGCCGGTTCCTCCGCCAGCTGCTCGGCGAGGAGTGGCCCAACCTGGTCGCGGCCCACGAAAGGCTCACGCTCCTCCTGCTCGATCTGGATCGCTTCAAGGAGGTCAACGACCGCCATGGCCACCTGGTCGGCGATCGCGCGCTCCGAGCCGCGGCGAGCGAGCTGCGGTCGGCCTTTCGCGCCGACGACTGGGTCGTCCGCTACGGCGGCGACGAGTTCGTGATCGTGCTGCCCGGCGTGGGTCCGACCGAGGCCAGAACGATCGCCGAGCGCGCCGGTACGGCGCTCGCGCACCATCGTCTGGAAGCCCCGGAGGGCACGGAGCATCTCGAGCTGCCGCTCGGTTTCTCGATCGGCGCCGCCTCCTGTCCCGAAGATGGCGTCGACGGTGAGCAGATCCTGGCGGTCGCCGACGCGCGGCTGCTCGAGGAGAAGCGGTCGCGGCCCAAGTCGAGCGCCGGCAGCACGCCGCCCGGCCGGCGAGTCGCCGTGGGCGTCGCCATCGCGTTGGTCCTCGGCCTCGTCGCGGTGCTGACGGTGCGCGCCGTCCGACGACCGCCGCCCCCGCCGCCGGTCGTGCTCGCACCGGCGAGCGAGACGCCGCTCGCGGCGCCGCCCGTCGAGATCGTGGCGCGTGACGAGGAGGAGATCGCCCGCCTGCGGCGCGAAGTGGAGCAGCTGCGCGTCCGTCTCGCCGAGCGCGGTCCGGGCGAGGAGAAGACCGAAGAGTCGGAGAGGATCCGCGCGCTCGAAGCGCAGCTGGCGGCGGCGACCCAGGAGATCCCGGCGGCAGGCCAGCCAGCTGCCGACGAGCTCGATCCGTTGGTCGGACTGCGGCTGGGCGAGCGCCGTCTGCGCGCGCCGCAGGAGCTGGCGCCGTCGCCGGCCGCCCCCGAACCCGCGCCCGCCGCTGCGGCGCCCGCGAGCCCGCAGCCGGTGACCCATCCGGCGGCGCCAGCGATCGAACCGCCCCGCCTGGTGCGCGCGCCGCGGCCGGTCTATCCGACCTTCGCGCGCGAGCGACGGCGCACGGCGACCGTCGACCTCAGGTTGCGTGTCGGCGCCGACGGACGGGTGCTCGCGGTCGAGCCGCTGGGGGCTCCCGCCGGGTTGGGCTTCGATGAAGCGGCACGCGCCGCGGCGCTCGCGGCGGAGTATCGGCCCGGGCGGCGCAACGGCGAGCCAGCAGAAATGGAGACCACGCTGCGCATCCGCTTCCAGCTCGACAGCCGCTGAGCCCGCTCGTCGCGACTCGAACGAGTCGTGACCGGCGGCCTTGCAGTCGAGGTGGCTCTAGAAGACGGCGCCCAGCTCGCCGGGCACGGCGGCGCGGCACTTGGGGCAGACCAACAGGCGGCCGCTGCGCGGCAGGGAGGACATGAAGTTGACCTTGGCGCGGAAGAGGCGCACGACGTAGAGCTGATCGATCTCCGCCTCGCAGCTGGGACAGCGCACGCGCTGCTCGAGCCCGTAGATCGCTGCTGGCACCCCTTTCCAGCCCGCGGGCGCCGTGTTACCTGCAGCCTCGTCGCCGCTGGGCATCCAGCCGTCTGCGCCGCGCTTCTCGTCGCTCATCGCCGGCGCGATCCTACGACCGTTGCGGGGGGCGGGACAAACCGCACCTCACCCCTCCCAGTCCCAGAAGAGGTCGCGGTTGGTGAGCTCTTCGACGCCCTCCTCCTCGGCCCGGTCGGGAGCGAGGCCCCGCTCCACCCGCGCCACCGCCGCCGCCTGCTCTTCGAGATCGAGGGTCTCGCGCTCCCAGTAGTCGTCGGTTCCGAAATGCGGCCAGGAGCGCGGGAAGATCGGGTCGTGCCAACGCCGCGCGAGCCACGCCGCGTAGTGCGCCATGCGCAGCCCGCGCAGCGCCTCCACCAGCCGGAGCTCGGCGCGATCGAAGCGCCGGAACTGCTCGTAGCCCTCGAGCAGGCTGACGAGGAGGTTCGACGCCCGGGTGTCGCGCCCGGGCAGCGCGAGCCAGAGATCCTGCACCGCGGGTCCGACCCGGCTGTCGTCGAAGTCGAGCAGGCGGAGCTCGCCGTCGCGCTCGAGGACGTTGCCGAGGTGGAGATCGCCGTGCAGCCGCAGCGTCGGCACATCGCGCGACATGCGATCGTAGGCGTCGGCGATGGCGTGGCCGGCGGCGAGGTAGCGCGCCGACAGGCGGGCCGGTACGCGCCGTTCGTCGGCCAGCCAGGCGAGATCGCGGCGCACGTAGGGCTCGCTGGCGAGCGCTGGCCGGTCGGCCTCCGGGCGACGCGCCGCGACGTTGTGCAGGCGGCCGACGAGCGCGCCGAGCCGGCGCGCCATCGCCGGGTCGAGCTCGTCCGGAGCGCGCCCCCCCCGGCGGTCGAAGAGAGCGTAGAGGATGCCGTCGATGGTGCGCAGCGTCGAGCCGTCGGGGAAGGGTCGTGCCGCACAGACCGGGATCTCGTCGGCAGCGAGCTCGGCCAGGAAGCGGTGCTCCGCCAGGATCTCGGCTGCGCTCCAGCGTTGCGGCCGGTAGAACTTGGCCACCACCCGCGTGCGATCGGCGAGCTCGACTTCGTAGACCCGGTTCTCGAACGAGTTGAGGGGATAGCAGAGCGGGCGGACCGCGACGCCCGACGCCTCGACGGCGTCGAGCACCCGCTCCGGCGTCAGCGCGAGGAAGAGATCGGTGACTCTCGCGCGCCGCGCCATGGCGGCATTCTGTCAGGTCCGCGGAGAGCTCAGGCGAGCCGCTTGAGGACGAGGAAGGTGACGTCGTCGCAGCTCTCGCAGACGCCGAGCCAATTGGCCGCGACCGCCTCGAGATGGGTCACGATGTCGGACGCCGGGCGCGTGGCGCAGTCGGCGAACGACATCCGCGCCCGCTCGTAGCCCAGCGGCTCGCCGGCGGCGTTGGGCAGCTCGGGGAAGCCGTCGCTCATCAGCAGCAGGGCGTCGCCTTGGGCGAGGTCGAGCGGCAGCTCGGAATAGACGAAGTCGGCGCGGCTGCCGAGCGGCATGCCGGACAGCGCGAGCTCCTGCACCTCGCCGGTCGTGGCGACGAAGTGCAACGCGGGCGGCATGCCGGCCGAGGAGTAGACCAGCCGGTTGCCGGCCAGTCGCGCCACCGCCAGCGCCATGGCCATGCGCGACAGTCCCATGCCGTGCACGAGCCCGGTCGCCCGGCGGAGAAAGGCGGCCGGCGTGGTCTCGTCGGCCGCCGACATGAAGAGGCTCTTGACCACCGTCACCATGGTGCCGGCGGCGGCGCCGTGGCCCGTAGCGTCGCCGATGGCGATCAGCAGCTCGCCGTTCGCGCTCTCCCGGAAGTCGTAGTAGTCGCCCCCCACCTCGGTGGCGGTCGACATCGCCACGGCGAGCTCCAGCCCCGGGCGTTGGGGGAGCTGCCGGGGGAGCAGCGAGAGCTGGAACCGTCGCGCCTCTTCGAGCTCGCGACCGCGACGTTCGTTCTCGACTGCGAGCAGCCGGCGCTCGAGCTCCTGCTCCTTCTGCCGCCGCTCCTGCTCGAGCAGGCGTTCCTGGTGCTCGGCGAGCTGCTCGGCCATGTGGTTGAAGGTCGCCGCCAAGCGTCCGAACTCGTCGCGCGAAGTGACCGGCAGCCGGGTCGAGAGATCGCCTCCGGCGATGCGCGTCGCGCCCTCCTCCAAGCGCCGGACGTTCTTGATCAGGCCGCTCGACAGCGGCACCATGGCGACCGTGGCGAGGGCTACGAGCGCCAGGCCGGAGGCGAAGTTGCGCGCCGTCGCCCGCTTGAGCTCGGCGAGGGTCCGCGAGAGCGGGCGGGCGATGCCGAAGCGCATCCCGGTGGTGGCGTCGGAGCGGGTGACGACGACCCAGTCGCGGGCGGCTTCGCTCGCCCCGGCCGGGGGCTCGACGCCACGCAACGCGGCGACCGCCGGAAGCTGCTTCAAGACCTCGCCGTCCTCGTCCTTGGCGACGTAGAGCTGCTTGTCGCCGTCGATCGCGAAGGGGATCTCGCCCTGCTCGCGGTGCGCTTGCGAGAGGACGGAGCGCAGGAGCTCCTTGGCCTTCACGCGCCCCTGGAGCTCGCCGACCACCTGGCCGTCCTCGCTCACCGAGCAGGAGACCGCTTCCTCGAACCCCGGCGCAGGCTCCGCCGCCGGCGTGGGCGCCACCGGCGCCACCGCCGGGACGGGAGGCGTCTCGGCCACCGGCTCGGGGGGCGCGATCACCGGCGCGGTGGGCGGCGCCAGGCGCGTCGCGCGGACCTTCTCGCGCTCGGCGAGGGTCTTCGCGATGTCGAGGCGCGTCTTCTCGATCTGCAGCCGGATGCGTGTCCGCTCGGCCTCGGAGAGGTGCTCGGGGAGCTGAGTCAGGGCGATGGCGGACTGCTGGCGGGCGAGCCGGAGGATCTGGTCGAGCTCGGCGGCCGAAGGGGGGCCGGGCGGAACGAACGCGGCCTGGGTGGGCGGCGCCGGGGCGGGAGCCGTCTTCGCGGCCGGCGGAGGCGCGCTCGGCGCTCTCGGCACGAAGCGGAAGTCCTCCAAGTAGGGCAGCGCCCTGGCGAGGTCGGCGAAGGCCTGCTCCTCGCCGCGCGGCGCGCTCGCCTCGTTCGGCTCGCGCAACCAGGACGCCGCGGGCAGCCGAGCGAACGCCCGGACGCGCTGGTTGATCTCGGTGGCGGCCCAGCCGACCCGCTGCTCGAGCTCGCGCGCCATGACCTGCGCCTCCGATTCGGCGGCGGCGCGCAGCGCCGCGCTCGACGAGGTGAACGAATAGAGCGCGAGCAGGGTCAGCGGGAGCGCCGAGAGGAGCAGGAAGGCGAGGGCGAGCCGGAGGCGGAAGCGCACGCCCCGGTTTATACGCTGAACGGCACGAGAGGTTCTAGGTGTCGGGCCCGCCGAGCACCAGCCAGGCGGCGCCGCCGCCCGAGGCGAGGGCCGAGACCAGGAGCCGCCGAGCCGGCGGCAGCGGGCCCGGGTGCGGCGCGACGCCGAGCTCGGCGCCGTCGGTCGCCTCGGGCGTGTCCGGGGCGACCGGTTCCCCGGCGGCGGCGAGCACGGCCGCAGCGAGGAAGCCGCCGCCATACTCCCCGACGGTCGCCTTGGGCGCGACCACCGGGGGGAGCTCCTGCGCTGCCCAGGCCGCGCGCAGCGTGGCGGCCTCCAAGCGGTCGCCGCGGCGGGTGCCGGAAGCGCCGGAGACGATGCGGTCGATCTCCCCGCTCGCCGTTTCGGCGCGCGCCAGGGCGCGCTGCAATCCTCCGGCGAGCCGCTCCGCTCCGTCCCCCCAGTCGTGCTCGGGCGCGCTGGGATCGAAGGCGGTCGCGGCGCCCAGCAGGCGGCAGAGCGGGCGCGCGCCGCGCGCCAGGGCGCCCGCCGGCCGCTCGAGCAGCAGCGCGGTGGCGCCTTCGGCGGCGAGCGCGCCGCTGCGCCGGGCGTCGAACGGGCGCGCCACCTCGCGACCGTCCGCTGCGGGGCGCGCGAGGGCCCGGAAGCGGTCGAGCACGGCGTGCAGCAGCGGCGTCATCTCCTCGACCACGCCCACCAGGACCCGATCGGCCCGCCCGGTCGCCAGCCAGCGCGCTCCTTCGGCGAGCGCCACGAGATCGCTCGCCTCGCGCTGCGTGACGCTCTGGCTCGCTCCACGGGCCTTGAAGGCGAGCGCCATCTGCGCCGCCGGCGCGCTCGCCACCGACTCGGTGAAGAGCGCCGGCGAGGCCTGCTCCGGACCCTGACGGAAGATCTGCAGCAGGAGCTGCTCGGTGACCCAGACGGGACCGAACGCGGTGCCGGTCGAGACGGCGAGGTCGGTGAGGTCGGCGTCGCTCGCCAAGCCGGCATCGGCCAGCGCCAAGCGCGCCGCGGCCACCATGAAACGTCCCGGGGGACTCATCCGGCGCGCCTGCGCCGCCGGCACCAGCGCCGAGAGGTCCACCCCGCCCGCCAGCAGCGCGGAGCGCGCGCCGTGGCGGCGGTGATACCCCGCCGATCGGTCGACCGCCTGCAGCTTCGGCTCACCGGCGGCGAGCGCAGCGGCGAGCGCCTGCCGGCCGAGGCCGAAGGCGCCCACCGTGCCGAGCCCGGTGATCCAGATCTCGTTGCTCACGACGGTTCGCCGCGCGAGAAGACCGCCGCCGCGTTGGCGCCGCCGAACGCCAGGTTGGTCGACAGCGCGTGGCGCGCTTCGGGGAGGGTGCGGGCCGACCCGACCACCAGGTCGACGCCCAGCGCCGGATCGCACGGCCCCTCCCCCGGGGTCGGATGGACGACGCCCTGCGCCAGGCAGAGCAGGGTGGCGACCGCTTCGATGGCGCCGGCCGAACCGAGCAAGTGGCCGACGGCGCCCTTGGTCGAGGTGATCGGGACCACCGGAGTGCGCTCGCCGAACACCGCGGCCAGCATCCTGGCCTCGGCGGCGTCGTTGTGCGGCGTGCCCGTGCCGTGCACGTTGACGAAGTCGATCGCCGTCGGCGGGAGCGCCGCGTCGGCGAGCGCGCCGCGCACCGCGCGCAGGATGCCGGCACCCGCCGGGTCGGGCGAGGTCATGTGGTAGGCGTCGCACGAAGCGCCGGTCCCGGCGAGCCAGCCCAGGATGCGCGCTCCCCGGCGGCGCGCCCGCTCGGCGCTCTCCAGCACCAGCACCGCGGCGCCCTCGCCGATGGTCATCCCCTCGCGATCGGCCCGGAAAGGGCGGCAGGCGCGCGGGTCGACGGCGCGCAGCGAGTTGAACCCGGCGAAGGTGAGCCGGCAGAGCGAATCGGCGCCGCCGGCCAGCGCGATCTCGAGCTCCCCGGCGCGCAGCGCGTCGAGCGCGGCGCCGAGGACGAGGGTCGCCGAGGCGCAGGCCGAGACCACCGTCTCGACCGGTCCGCCGACGCCGTGGACTCGGGCGACCGCCTCGGCCGGCGCGCCGGGCGGCTGGGCGACCAGCAACGAGAGGTCGCTCCGCCGGCGATCGCCGGCGAGCAGGCCGGCGAAGTAGCTCTCGGACTCGACCATGCCGCCCGTCGCGCTGCCGAAGAAGACGCCGGCGGAGAGGTCGTCCAGTCGCGGCGGCAGGCCCGACTGGGCGAGTGCCTCGGCGGCGGCCCAGAGCGCGAACCGGTCGGCGAGCGAGCGCCGGGGATCGGCCGCGAGCGCGGAGGTTGCGGGGACTTCGGCGGCGAAGTGGGTGCGATAGGCGGTGTGGTCGAAGCGCGAGAAATCGCCGATCGCCCGGCGGCCGGCCACGAGTCCTCGCCAGAGCGGCTCGACGCCGCGGCCGAAGCCGCTGACGGCGCCGAGCCCGGTGATCGCGACCGGCGCGCCGCTCATGCCGGCGGGGAGCTCACCGCGAGCCGCGTCGCGAGCCAGGCGGCGAGCGAGCGGATGGAGCGGAAGGCGACGGGGTCGAGCTTGCCGTCGGGGATGGAGACGCCGAACTCGCGCTCGATCGCCACCACCATCTCCAGGGCGTCGATCGAGTCGAGCCCGAGGCCCTCGCCGAAGATCGGCTGATCGTCGCCGATCGCCTCCGGAGTGAGTCCCTCGAGCCGGAGGCTGTCGATCAGCAGGCGCTTCAATCGGGGCGTGAGCTCTTCGATCGTGCTCGGCGGAACGGCGGTCATGCGGCGTCGTCCTCGAGGAACCCGGCGCTCGGCTCGCGGGGGGCGAGCGGCGCGACCAGGCGGAAGCGGCGCTGCAGCCGGACGAAGACGAAGAAGAGGTCGATCAGCCGGCGGGTGAGGAAGCGGGGCCGCCAGTAGCCGCCGAGCACGGTCACCACGGCGCGGAAGAGCAGCGGCGGCGGACCCGGCTGGAAGAAGAGATCGCGGAACTGCGGCGTGTAGAAGGCGAGCACGAAGCGCCGGAAGGCCACGAAACGCCGCTGCTGGCGTCGCGAGAAGGCGCGGAAGCGCCGCGCGGAGAAGTCGCCGGCGCGCGCCGCCGCCGCCAGGCTATCGGCGGCCTCGAGCCCCGACTCGAGCGCCACCGAGACGCCCGAGGAGAAGACCGGATCGAGAAAGGAGCCGGCGTCGCCGACCAGCAACCAGCGGTCGCCGGCGTAGCGCGAGGCGCAATAGGAGTAGTCGCGCTCGACGCGCACCGGCCACTCGCGACGCGCCCCGGCCATCAGCTTGGCGACCGCCGGGGTGTCGGCGACCAGCTCGGCGAGCATCTGCTCCGGGTCGCCGCGCTCCCGCCCGAGATAGAGGGCCTTGGGCAGGACGACCCCGACGCTCATCAGGTCGTCGGCGATCGGGATCAGCCAGAACCAGCCGGCGTCGTTGCGCGCCACGATCCGGATGTCGCCGGCATTGCGGTCGGGCAGCCGGGGCACCCCGGAGAAGTGGGAGTAGATGGCCACGTTGGCGAGCCGCGGCTCGTCACGCCGCAGACCGAGCTGACGCGACAGCAGGCCGCTGCGCCCGGAGGCGTCGACCAGGGCCCGCGCGCGGAGCGAGGTCTCGCCGTGCGGCGTCGCGACGTCGAGGCGCACCGCGTCGGCGGCGAAGCCGACCTGGGTCACGCGGTGCTCCTGCCGGACGTCGACGCCGGCCTCGAGCGCCCGGTCGAGCAGGATCGCGTCGAAGCGATCGCGCGGCACCTGCCAGGTCTGCGGCCGGCGGATCTCGGGCGAAGCGGCGAAGTCGACCGGCCTTCCCGCCATGCCGTCCCAGGTCGAGAGGTCCGCTCCCCATTTCTGTTGAAACCCCTCCGCGCGGATGCGCGCGTCGAGGCCGAGGCGCTCGAAGGCGTCGTTCGCCGTGGCGAGCAACGACTCCCCGATGTGGAAGCGCGGGAAGCGGTCGCGCTCGAGCTGCACGACCGAGAAGCCGCGCTGGGCGAGCGCGATCGCCGCCGCGGAACCCGCTGGGCCGCCGCCGGCGACGGCGAAATCGAAGTCGTGGGAGGTTGGCGTCACGTCGGTTGGTCCGCCCGGCGCAGGCCGGCGCGGCTCGGCCGGAAAGTATACTCGCGGCCGTGGGCCAGGATCCGATTCTCGAGCGCTTCGAGGCCCTCGTGGCGCGGGAATCCGACCGGCCGCTGGTCGCCTCGCCGACGCGACTCGCGACCGCGGCGGACATCGACCGCCAAGCCACCGAGCTCGCCGACCGGCTGCGCGATCACCATCTGGCCGCGGGTCGGCTGATCGGGCTGGTGGCGCCCAACGGCCCCGGCTTCCTCTCCGGCTATCTCGCCCTGCGCCGCTGCGGGTTGGTGCCGGTGCTCTGCGACGTGACCGTCCCCGCGCAGGCGCTGGAGGGGATCCTGGCGCGTTTCGACGTCGCCGGGTGCCTCACGCTCGCCGACCCCTGGCCACGCGGCGGCGAGGATTGGACCCTGGTCACCCGGCTCGGCCCGGTGGCCCGTCACCTCGACGAAGGGGTCGGCGCGGTCAAGCTGACCTCCGGGTCGACGGCCCTGCCGCGGGGCGCCGTGGTACGCGCCGCCGCCCTGTTGGCCGACGAGGCGCAGCTGGCGGCGAGCATGGGGTTGAGCAGCGAGGATCGCCACGTTGCGGCGGTGCCGTTCTCGCATTCCTACGGTTTCTCGAGCGTGGCGCTTCCGGCGCTGGTGCGCGGCGCGCTCGCCATCGTCGCGGAGGATCGATCGCCCCTGGCGCCGCTCGTCGCGGCGCGCGAGCTCGCGGCGACTTTTCTTCCGACGGTGCCGGCCTGGCTGTCGGGTTGGGCGCGCCTCGCGTCGCCGCCGCCGCCACCGGAGAGCCTGCGCGTCCTGGTCAGCGCCGGCGCACCGTTGCCCACCGAGACGGCGCGTACGGTGCGGGCGCGTTTCGGACTCCCGGTGCGCGTCTTCTACGGCGCGAGCGAGTGCGGCGGCATCACCTTCGACCGTGAGGGCGGTGCCGCCGAGCGGGGCACGGTGGGGACGCCGGTCGACGGCGTGACGCTCGAGATCGACCCGGAGTCCGGCCGGTTGCGCGTCAGCTCGCGCGCGGTCGCCGAGGGTTACCTGCCGGAGGGGGCCCCGGAGCTCGCCGCGGGGAGCTTCCTCACCGGGGACCTCGCGGCCTGGCAGGACGGCGAGATCCGCCTTCTCGGACGCGCCGACGACCTGGTGATCGTCAAGGGGAAGAACGTCCAACCGCGCGAGGTCGAGGCGGTGCTCGCCGGCCTGCCGGAGGTCGAAGAGGTCTGCGTGGTGGGGATCGACGGACCGGAGGGGCCGCGATCGCTGCTGCGCGCGGTGGTCGTCGCCGCGCCCGGAGCGCTCACTTTCGAGCATCTGCTGGAGCGCTGTCGCGAGCAGCTGCCCGAGCACAAGATCCCGCGCAGCCTGGTCGTGGTCGCCGAGCTGCCGCGCACCGCGCGCGGCAAGATCGATCGCGTGGCGGTCGCCAGGCTCTGAGCGTCGAAGGCGGCGCGCCAGGTCGTGCGCCGCGAGCTGCCGACCCGCGGGGTGGGAGCGAGCCACCCCGCCGGGTATCGGGTGTCCGCGCGCGCCGGCGGAAGGTTGACCCATGATCCCCGTCGCAGATCTGCCCCGCGCGGGCTCGCGCGGTCTCGCCGTCCGCCCCCCTGCCGCCTCCGGACTCGTGCTGCTCCTCGCGTTGCTCCTCGCACCGCTCGCCCTGCCCGCGGCCGTCGCCGCCGCTCCGCCCGCAGCCGACGGCTGGTCGGCGACGCTCTACATCCAGCAGGCGTTCCCCAAGCAGACGCGGACCAACGCCCAGATCGAGCAGATCAACGACACCTTCGGAGTCGACTTCGACACCTGGGACGACATCGCGAACCTCAGCCTGGGGACCAAGATCTTCCGTCGGGTCTCCGAGCGCTGGCTGGTGGGCCTCGAGTTCGACTACAGCGCCGGCGGGATCGACGGAGAAGCGACCATCCTCACCGAGGCCGGGCCGGCCGAGCTCGCCTTCGAGCAGAGCTACTCGGTCTTCGCCGACCTGATGGCTGCGGCCCACGTCGCTCTCTGCCGCGGCTGCGAGCGGGTGGAGCCCTTCGCGCTGCTCGGCGTCGGCGTGGGCTACGAGGAGGACCGCACCACCCTCACCCTGCGCAACGACTACCTCGACGAGGCGCTGCGGGTGGACAACGACGGCGCCTTCCCGGTGGCGACCGCCGGCCTGGGCGTGGAGGTTTCGCTCGGCGCGAGCCGCGAGTGGTTCCTGGAGGCCGGCGCGGCCTACTTCTGGGGGCGGCTCGAGCACTACGTGCCGGCGAGCGGTTCGCTCGCCCCGGCGCCCGAAGTGCTGGCCGACAACGACACCACCGGGCCGAACTACTGGCTCGGCATCGGCCGGCGCTTCGGGTCCTCGAGCCGCTAGGCCAGGCGACGAGAAGCGAGCCCCGGGGACGGTGCCTGAGAACCCTGGCTTGGCGGTGCGGCCGGTCGGGTCGCGTCACGATCGGGAGCGATTCATCCGCCTGCCGTGGCGGATCTACGCGGGCAACCCGCATTGGGTGGCGCCGCTCGTCGTCGAACGGCGAGCCTTCCTCGACCGCGCGAAGAACCCGTACTTCCGGCACTCCGATGCCGAGCTCTTCCTCGCCGAGCGCGACGGCACGGTGGTCGGCCGGATCGCCGCCATCGAGAACCGGCGCCATCTCGCGACCTATGCCGACGGCACCGCCTTCTTCGGCTTCTTCGAGTGCGTCGACGACCCCGGCGTCGCGAGCCTTCTGGTCGACCGTGCGGCCGAGTGGGCGCGGGCGCGTGGCCTCAGACGCCTGCGCGGGCCGATGAGCTTCACCATCAACGACGAGTGTGGCCTGCTGGTGGACGGCTTCGACCGGCCGCCGGTCCTGCTCATGGCCTACAACCCGCCCTACTACGCCGGACTGCTCGAGGCGGCCGGCTGCCGCAAGAGCCAGGATCTCTTCGCCTATCGCATGGAGGTCCCGGAGCGGGTGCCGGAACGGCTGGCGGCGATGGCCGCGACGGTCGCCGCGCGCGGCATCGCGGTCCGCCCGCTCGACTTCTCCCGCTTCGACGAGGAGGTCGAGCGGGTGCATCGCATCCACTCGCAGGCCTGGTCCGGCAACTGGGGCGCCGTGCCGCTCACCGTCGACGAGATGCGCACTCTCGCTGCCGAGCTCAAGCCGCTCGCCGACCGCGACCTCGTCTTCCTCGCCGAGGCCGAGGGCGAGCCGGTCGGGGTGAGCGTCACCGTGCCGGACATCAACCAGGCGCTGCGCCACGCCCACGGCCGGCTGCTGCCCTTCGGGCTGATCCGCATCCTCTGGGCGAAGCGGCGGATCGACGCGGTGCGGGTGCTGATCATGGGGGTGCTCCCCGGCCACCGCTTCCGCGGCGTCGACGCCGCGCTGCACGCCAGGACGATGGAGGCCGCGGCGCGCAAGGGCTACCGCTGGGGGGAGCTCTCGTGGGTGCTCGAGTCGAACACGGCGATGAATCGCCTCGCCGAGCGGTTGGGCGCCGTGCGCTACAAGACCTACCGGATCTACGACCGCGAGCTGTGACGATGCGCCGCGGACGACCGAACGGGACCGATTTCGCGCTGCTGGTCTACGGCGCGGGCGTCGGGCTCCTCTTGGCGCTCGACGGCGCGGCGCTCGGACCGCGGCGCCTGGAGCTCGCCGCGGGCCATCTCCTGACCGCGGCGCTGGCGCTGGCGCTCGGCTATGCCGATTCGGGCGCGGAGGGGAGCGCGCTCCGCTTCGCCCATCGCTGGCTGCCGGTGGTGGCGCTCGCGTGGCTCTACGGCTGGGCCGGGGAGCTGGGCGATCTCTTCGTGACGAGCGAGCTCGATCCGCTGGTCGAGGGCTGGGACGAAGCGCTCTTTCCCGGTCACTGGCATGCGCTCGGCGCGCGCCTGCCGCTGTTTTGGGTCGAGCTGGCGCACGCTGTCTACTTCAGCTACTACCTGATCCTCTTCGTCCCGGCGCTCGCGGCCGGCCGCCGCCGCGCGCACCAGGTCGACCGCTATCTGTTCTGGCTGACCGTGGCGATGCTCGCGCACTACGCGGCGAACCTGGCCTTCCCGGTCGCCGGTCCGCTCGCGACGCGCGCCGCCACGATGCCCGAGGGGATCGCCTTCGTGCCGCTGATGGACGCGATCTACGGGCGCTTCGATCGTGGCGGCCTGGCCTTTCCCAGCACCCACGTCGTGGCCTCCCTGATCTCGTCCTGGTTCGCCGGACGGATCTTCTTCCCGCGCGCGGCTCCGGCCTACGCGCTCTGGTTCGTCGCCATCGCCGTCTCGACCGTGGTCTGCGGCTACCACTATCCGATCGACGTCGTGGCCGGCCTGGCGAGCGGTGGCCTGCTGCTCGCGCTGGCAAGCTGGCAGGGCGCCCGCGAGACGCGGCCCGGCGATCCCCGACGGCAGCGGGAGATGGCGCGCAACTCGCGCTGAGAGAGCCGCGAGATCGCGGGGAGAGTCGGCGGGCTCTGCTACCGTTGGTTTCCACTGGAGGACGCGCCATGACCCCGGTTCGTTTCCTGATCTGCCGCCTCGCCCTGCTGAGCTTCGCGACGGCCTCGGCGCCGGTCCTCGCCGCCGAGCCGCTGCTGGGCTTCGACAGCGCGGCGGCCGAGCGCCAGCGCGCGCTCGAGGCGCGCTTCGACGCGGCGCTCCCGGACGCGGCGGAGCTCGCCGGCTGGATGGAGCGGCTCGCCGCGCATCCCCACCACGTCGGATCGCCCTGGGGCCGCGCCAACGCCGAGTGGATGCGCGACCTGCTCGCCAGCTGGGGCTACGAAACGCGGATCGAGACCTTCGACGTGCTGTTTCCGGTTCCCAAGCGCCGGCTGGTCGAGCTCACGGCGCCGACGCGCTTCACCGCCCAGCTCGAGGAGCCCACGTTGCCGGAGGACCGCACCTCGGGTCAGCGGGACGACCGGTTGCCGGGTTTCAATGCCTATTCGATCGACGGAGACGTCGAGGGCGAGCTGGTCTACGTCAACTACGGCCTGCCGGCCGACTACGAGGAGCTCGCGCGACGCGGCATCGACGTCGCCGGCAAGATCGTGCTGGCGCGCTACGGCGGGTCCTGGCGCGGCATCAAGCCCAAGGTGGCGGCCGAGCGGGGCGCGATCGGCTGCCTCATCTTCAGCGACCCGGCGGAGGATGGCTACTTCGCAGGGGACCCGTACCCGCAGGGAGGCTGGCGGTCGCGCGACGGGGTGCAGCGCGGATCGGTGGCCGACATGCCGCTCTACTCGGGCGATCCGCTGACCCCCGGCCGCGCGGCGCAGCCCGGGGTCGAGCGGCTGCCGGTCGCCGGGGCGCCGACGCTCACCCGCATTCCGGTCCTGCCGCTCTCCTACGGCGACGCGCAGCCGTTGCTCGCCGCGCTCGGCGGGCCGATGGCCCCGGCGCCCTGGCGCGGCGCCCTGCCGATCCCCTATCGGCTGGGCCCGGGCCCGGCGCGCGTCCGGCTCGCGGTCGAGTTCGACTGGTCGCTCCGGCCGGTGCACGACGTCATCGCCACCCTCGCCGGCGCCGAGCTGCCCGAGCAGTGGGTGGTGCGCGGCAACCATCACGACGCCTGGGTGCACGGCGCGCTCGATCCGGTCTCCGGCATGGTGTCGCTGCTCGCCGAAGCGAAGGCGATCGGAACGCTCGCCAGGGCCGGGTTCCGCCCCCGCCGGACGCTGGTCTTCGCTGCGTGGGACGGCGAGGAGGCCGGGCTCCTCGGCTCGACCGAGTGGGTCGAGGCGCACGCCGAGCGGTTGCGCACCGCGGCGGTGGCCTATCTCAACAGCGACTCGATCTCGCGCGGCTTCGTCGACCTGGCCGGATCGCACGCGCTCGAGCGTTTCGCCAATCAGGCGGCACGCGACGTGACCGACCCGGAGCTCGGGGTCTCGCTGCACGCCCGGGCCCGGGCGCAGAAGATCGCCGCCGCGGATCCAGCACGGCGCCGGGCGTTGCGCGAGCGGCCCGATCTGGCGATCGACGCCCTCGGCTCGGGCTCGGACTTCACGCCCTTCCTGCAGCACCTGGGGGTCGCTTCGCTGAACGTCGGGTTCGGCGGGCAGGAGCAGTACGGGCAGTACCACTCGAACTACGACTCGGTCGACCATTTCCGCCGCTTCGTCGATCCGGAGCTCGCCTACGTGGCAACGGCGCCGCGGCTGCTCGGGCGGATGATGCTCCGCCTCGCCGGGTGCGGCGTGCTGCCGTTCACGATCGACCGGACGGCGGAACGCATCGCCGAGTACGCCAAGGAGCTCGCGGAGCTCGCCGAGCGGATGCGCGGCGAGGCCGAGGAGCGCGAGCGCTTGCTCGCCGAGCGCACCTTCGAGCTCACCGCCGATCCCCGGCAGACCTTCGTCGCGCCGCCGCCGCTCGATCGCGTTCCCTTCCTCGAGCTCGCGCCGCTCGACAACGCCGTGGCCCGGCTGGGCCGCTCGGCGGCGGCCTTCGAGGCGGCGCGATCGGCCGCCGAGAGCGCCGGGCTCGAAACGCCGCTCGCCGCCGAGCTCGATGCCTTCCTGCGCGGCTTCGAGCAGCTGCTGACCCGCCCCGAGGGACTCTCCGGCCGCCCCTGGTACCGCCACCTGATCTACGCCCCCGGGCAGTACACCGGTTACGGGGTCAAGACCCTGCCCTCGATCCGCGAGGCGATCGAGCTGCGGCGCTGGGAGGAGGCGGATCGCGAGAGCGCGGCGGTGGCGGGTACGCTCGACCGCGCCAGCGCCGAGCTCGACCGGATGACGGCGCGCCTCGCCGCACCTCCGGTGGCCGGAGCAGCGCGAGCGGCTGCTAGAGTCGCGCCGTGAACCGCCCGGCGCTCCAGCGCTACGACGTCGTGGTGCTCGGCGGCGCCTTCAGCGGCGCCTCCACGGCGCTCCTCCTGCTCCGCGAACGCCCCGAGCTCTCCGTCCTGGTGGTCGAGAAGAGCCGCGAGTTCGACCTCAAGGTGGGCGAGGCCACGACCGAGATGTCGGCCATGTTCCTCACCCGACGGCTCGGGCTCTGGCGCCACCTCGAGCTCGAGCACCTGCCGAAGGAGGGGTTGCGCTACTGGTTCTCGAACGAGAAAGTGCGTGGCCACGCCGAGGCGACGGAGACCGGCGGATTCGTGCGCAGCGCCGTGCCCTCCTTTCAGCTGCGGCGCGACCGGCTGGATCAGCACCTGCTCGACCTCGCGGTGGCCGCCGGCGCCGAGCTCCTCCGCCCGGGGCACGTCGAGCGTCTCGAGGTGGGCGCCTTCGACCATCGCGTCGAGATCGGACTGGACGAGGGGCGGGTGAGCGTCACCTGCCGCTGGCTGATCGACGCCACCGGCCGCGCCAACGTCCTCGGCAAACGCCTCGGCCTGATCACGCGCAACGAGCACCATCCGACCTCGGCGCTCTGGGGGCGCTTCCGCGACGTCCGCCACGTCGACGACCTGGCGGCGCTCGGCGAGGTCGGCTTCGCCCGGCGCAACCTCTCCTCGCGGCGATTGGCGACCAATCACTACGTCGGCCGCGGCTTCTGGATCTGGGTCATCCCGCTGGGACACGGCGAGACTTCGATCGGGGTGGTCTGGGACCGCCGGCTCGTCGCGCTCCACGAACGGCGGGATCGCGAGGCGGCGTTCCTCGAGTTCCTGCGCGCCACGCCACCGCTCGCGGAGCTGCTCGAAGGGGCCGAGCTGCGGCGCGAGGACTTCCGCTACTACTCGCACCTGCCGTACGTCACGCGACAGTACCTGGGCGAGGGCTGGGCGCTGGTCGGCGACGCCGCGGCCTTCCTCGACCCCTACTACTCGCCCGGGCTCGACCACTGCGCGTTCAGCGTCGAAGCGACCACCCGGCTGGTGCTCGACGAGCTCGCCGGCCAGGACATCCGGGCACGCGCCGCGGAGCACAACGCGACCTTCCTGCGCTCCTACTGGCAGTTCTTCGAGGCGGTCTACCGCGACAAGTACTACTACATGGGCGAAGCCGACCTGCTCTCGGCGGCGCTGCTCTTCGACACCGCGCAGTACTACATCTTCGTGGTCATCCCGGCCTACCGGTTCCACGGCCGCTTCCACTGGATGCCGGTGCTGGGGCCGAAGGAGGCCTACTTCAACTACCGGCTGATGAAGCTCTACAACCGGCGGTTCAAGCGGATCGCCGAGCTCCGCCGCGAGGTGGGCGAGGCCGGGCGGCGCAACCACGGGCGGCGGATCAAGGTCTACTTCGCGCTCGACTCGGCGCCGTTCCGCATGGGACTGCGCGCCACGAAGCTCTGGTTGCTCGCCGAGCTCGACGCGGTGCGGCTGCGGGTCAAGAAGCTCTTCCGGCCCCGC
>CAZPZW010000035.1:0-23930 GCA_964591165.1 uncultured Thermoanaerobaculia bacterium
CCTTGCAGGCGCGCGGGTACTCGATCATCTTCTGGATGTCCTTGACCGTGATCAGTCCCTTGAGGTTGCCGTCCCAGTCGACCACCAGCAGCTTCTCGATCTTGTGATGGTGCAGGAGCTCCTTGGCCTCGTCGAGGGTGGTGCCCTCGGGCACCGTGACCAGGTCTTTCTTGGTCATCAGCTCGGAGATGCGCCGGTCGAGGTTGCTCTCGAAGCGCAGATCGCGGTTGGTGAGAATGCCGACCAGGCGCCCCTCCGCGTCGGTCACCGGGACGCCGGAGATCTTGAAGCGCGCCATCAGCTCGAGCGCCTCCGAGATGCGCTGCTCGGGACGCATGGTCACCGGATCGACGATCATGCCGGCCTCCGACCGCTTGACCTTGTCGACCTCGGAGGCCTGGATGTCGATCGGCAGGTTCTTGTGGATGACTCCGAGACCCCCTTCCTGTGCCAGGGCGATGGCGAGGCGCGACTCGGTCACCGTGTCCATGGCGGCGGAGAGGATCGGGATGTTGAGCTGAATCCTGCGGCAGAGCCGGGTCGCGAGGTCGACGTCGTTCGGGTGCACGCTGGAGTAGCCGGGCACGATCAATACGTCATCGAAGGTCAGGGCCAGACGAGGAGCGTCGAGATCGTCGGTCATCGTGGGTCTGTCGGTCCGGTCAGCGTGAGGGTCGCGCGCCATGCCGCACGATACCAAATGTAGAATCCGAGGCCCAGACCAAAGACTCGGGAGGATTCGCCATGCGTTACGTCCGCCGCAGCGCTCTCGCCTGCCTGACTCTGACGGCCGTGCTGTGGGGTGCTGCTCCGCTGGCTGCGCAGGCCGCAGGGGAGGCCGGCCAACCCCAGATGTCGGCCGAGGAGAAGGCGATGATGGAGGCCTGGATGAAGGCCATGACTCCCGGGCCGCAGCACCAGCACCTGGCGGCGCACACCGGCAGGTGGAGCGGCACGGTGAAGCTCTGGCAGGCTCCTGGCGCACCGCCGGAAATCAGCCAGGCCTCGTCGGAGCGCACCCTCGGCCTGGGAGGCCGGGTGTTGATCGACCACTGGACCGGTACCATGATGGGGATGCCCTTCGAGGGGATGGGGATGACCGGCTACGACAATGCGGCCAAGCGTTGGTGGTCGACCTGGTCGGACAACCTCGGCACCGGCGTGATGATCTCCTACGGCAACTGCGCCGAGGATCCCACTCGGGGATGCACCTATGGCGCGACCTTCTTCGACCCGACGACCGGCCAAGAGGGCAAGAGCCGGTCGGTGGTGAGCTGGCCGACTCCCGACGAGGAGAAGATGGAGATGTTCATGGCCGGCCCGGACGGCAAGGAGTTCAAGTCGATGGAGATCCTCGTCCGGCGCCAGAGGTAGCCGGCGGCGTCGTGGGGGCTGCTACGCCCCTCCTGTCGGGTGCCGGGCCGCGGGGTCAGGCGGCGCCGGAGGTGGCGCCGTGGCACTTCTTGTACTTCTTGCCCGAGCCGCAGGGGCAAGGGTCGTTGCGCCCCACCTTCTCCTCCACCCGAATCGGCTGCGCGACCGGCCGCGTGGCTGGCGCGCCCTGCGGTCCGCTCCCGGCGCCGAACTGGGGGGCCGAGAAGACCATCTGCGGGGCGGCCACCGGGGCCGCGCGCTCCCGCCGCGCCCGCTCCTCGGCGAGTTGCTGCTCGGAAACCGGCTCGAGGCGGAAGAGGGTCTTGATGACGGTGTCCTCGACTCGTTCCTTGAGTGCCTGGAAGAGCTCGTAGCTCTCCTTCTTGTACTCCTGCAGGGGATCGCGCTGCCCGTAGCCGCGCAGGCCGATGCCCTCCTTGAGGTGGTCGAGCGCGAAGAGGTGGTCTTTCCAGGCGAGATCGACGAAGCGCAGCAGGACGTCGCGCTCGAGCATCCGCAGCAGATCGCTGCCGAGCCGCTGCTCCTTCTCGTTGTACTTGCCCTCGATGCGCTCCCAGAGGGCGTTGGCGATCTCCTGGTCGCCCATCTTGTCGATCGCCATGCCGAGCGAGTGGACGTCGATGTCGAAGTAGGCGAGCACGTCCTTGGCGAGCTCGGACAGGGTCCATTCCGAGGGATCGGTCTTCTCCGGGCAGTGGGTGCTGATCAGCGAATCGAGCACGTCGCGGCTCACCCGGAGGACGTAGTCCTTGCCCTCCTTGCCGTCGAAGATGTCGCGCCGCAGACGGTAGATCGCCTCGCGCTGCTTGTTCATCACATCGTCGTACTCGAGCAGGTGCTTGCGCGTCTCGAAGTTCCGCCCCTCGACCTGTTTCTGGGCGCGTTCGATCGCTTTCGACACCATGTTGTGCTCGATCGCCTCGCCCTCCTGCATGCCGAGGCGGCCCATCAGGCCCTGGATCCGGTCGGAGCCGAACAGGCGCATCAGGTCGTCTTCGAGGGAGAGGAAGAAGCGCGAAGATCCGGGATCGCCCTGGCGGCCGGCGCGGCCGCGCAGCTGGTTGTCGATGCGACGTGACTCGTGGCGCTCGGTACCGACGATGTGCAGCCCACCGGCGACCAGCACGTCGCGACGCTCGTCGGCGCAGGTTCGACGATAGTTGACCACCGCCGCCTCGAACGCCTCCGGTTCCTCGTCCGGGCTCGCCTCGGCGCGCGCCAGCCCTTCGGGGTTGCCGCCGAGCAGAATGTCGGTGCCGCGGCCGGCCATGTTGGTGGCGATGGTGACCGCCCCCTTGCGCCCGGCCTGGGCGACGATCGACGCCTCCCGTTCGTGGTACTTGGCGTTGAGCACGACGTGCGGGATGCCCTTCTTCTTGAGCATTGCCGAGAGCATCTCGCTCTTCTCGATGGAGAGGGTACCGACCAGAACCGGTTGACCGCTCTGGTGACAGTCCGCGAGCTCGCTGACCACCGCATCCCATTTCTCGCGCGCCGTCCGGTAGACCACGTCGGCGCGGTCGTCACGGATCATCGGCTGGTTGGTGGGGATCGCGACCACGTCGAGCCGGTAGATGTGCTCGAACTCCGCCGCCTCGGTCACCGCGGTGCCGGTCATGCCTGCGAGCTTGTCGTACATGCGGAAGAAGTTCTGGAACGTGATGGTCGCGAGCGTCTGGTTCTCGCGCTCGATCTTGACCCCTTCCTTGGCTTCGACCGCTTGATGGAGGCCGTCCGACCAGCGCCGGCCGGGCATCATGCGCCCGGTGAACTCGTCGACGATGACCACCTGACCGTCCTTGATCAGGTAGTCGACGTCGCGCTTGTAGAGGTGGTGCGCGCGCAGCGCCTGGTTGACGCCGTGCAGGATCTCCATGTTCTCGATGTCGTAGAGGTTCTCGACGGCGAGGAGCTTCTCGACCTTGCCGACGCCTTCCTCGGTGAGCGTCACAGTGTGCGCCTTCTCGTCGACCAGGAAGTCGCCGGTCTGGCGCTTGGAGCCGTCCTTCTCCTCGATCTCCTCCCCGCGCACCAGCCGCGGCACGATGCGGTCGATGCGGTAGTACTTGTCGACCGACTCCTCGGAGGGACCGGAGATGATGAGCGGCGTGCGCGCTTCGTCGATGAGGATCGAGTCGACTTCGTCGACGATGGCGTAGTGGTGCCCCCGCTGGACCATCGCGGAGAGGTCGAATTTCATGTTGTCGCGCAGGTAGTCGAAGCCCAGCTCGTTGTTGGTGCAATAGGTGATGTCGCAGGCGTAGGCGCTTCGGCGGTCGGCGTCGGAGATGTCGTGTTGGACGACGCCGACGCTCATGCCGAGGAAGCGGTAGACGCGGCCCATCCACTCCGAGTCGCGGCGCGCCAGATAGTCGTTGACCGTCACCACGTGCACGCCCTTCCCGGAGAGGGCGTTGAGGTAGACCGGCAGCGTGGCGACCAGGGTCTTGCCTTCGCCGGTCCTCATTTCGGCGATCTTGCCCTGGTGGAGCACCATGCCGCCGATCAACTGGACGTCGTAATGGCGCATCTCGAGGGTCCGCCGCGCAGCCTCGCGCACCACCGCGAATGCCGGGACGAGCAGATCGTCGACCGACGATCCGGCGGCGAGGCGGCCGCGGAACTCCTCGGTCTTGGCGCGCAGGGCCTCGTCGGTGAGGGCGCGCATCTCGCCTTCGAGGGCATTGATGGCGGCGACCTGCGGCACGAGGCGGCGGACGTCCCGTTCGTGCTTGTTGCCGAAGACCTTGTTGATGACTTTCTGGAGCATGCCTCGTCTCGTCTGGATGGGGAGAGGGTTCGTCGCTGGGGCGACGAGCGAACCATCAGTCTAACAGAGGACCCGGGCGGGGCCGGTGCCGACGCGGCTCAGCGGGCGGCGTCGGAGGCGTCGAGGATGTAGCCCAGCGGGTTCACCGGGCGGCCGTCGACGTGCACCTCGTAATGCAGGTGATACCCGGTGGCGCGGCCGGTGTTGCCCACCAGGCCGACCAGGTCGCCGCGATCGAGGCGCTGGCCCGGGGTGACATTGACGCGCGACAGGTGCCCGTAGATGGTGGTGATGCCGTAGCCGTGCGCGACCTTCACCGAGCGGCCGAGCGGGCCGTACTCTTCGGTACTGATCACCACTCCGGCCGCGGTGACTTTCACCGGCCGGCCCGGCGAGGCCGAGACGTCGATGCCGGAGTGGAAGGCGCGCTGGCCGGTGATCGGATCGCGTCGGTAACCGAAGTTGCTGGTGTAGAGACCGCGCACGGGGAGGATCGATGGGGTGGCGGAGATCAGCTTGAGATTGTCCGAGAGGCGCGATTCGACCCGATCCAGGGCCATTCCGAGGTGCTCGACCCGCCCTTCGGCCGCGGCGAGGAAGCTATCTGCCGCGGGGTCAGCACTCGCCGTGCCGCCGATGCCGGCCTCGGAGCTCGCACCGAGGTTCTCTATGCCGGCGACGATGGCCAGGCGACGGGTGCGGTCCTCGTAGCTCGAGAGATCGGCCTGCAGCGACTGCAAGCGGGTCTCGAACGACTGATTGGTCAGGCGCAGGGTGTCGTTCTCCTGGCGCAGTTGGGAGAGCTCGGCGCGATCGACCCGTCCCTCGACGAACGACCAGAGCGAGAAGGCGGCCGCGGCGGTGACCGCCGTGGCGAGGCCCAAGGCCAAGCCAAGCTGCAGCGCCGTGAAGCGCCACTTGCGGAATCGGGAGCCCTCGTTGCGGACGAGGATGAGCGTGTACAGCTTAGAAGCCATGCCTTCCCATCTCGTGGTCGAAGCGAAAGGAACAATCCTGCGGCAGCGGACGGCCGGAAACGTTGGAATTCTAACCAACGGCTCCAGTCTGTCAATGCGGAGGGTCTCATCAATGCTGTTACGGCATCAAGCGCTCAGCCGACGATCGAGCGCCCGGTACTGGATCGCTTCGGCCACGTGCGCCGGCGCGATCGTCTCGCTCGCCGAGAGATCGGCGATCGTACGGGCGACCTTCAGCACCCGAGTCAGCGCCCGCGCCGAGAGGCCGAGCCGTTCGAAGGCGGCATCGAGCAGGCGCTGGCTGGGCGCATCGAGCTTGCAGTGGCGCCGCAGGTCGGCGGCGTCGAGGCTGGCGTTGGCCGGCGCGGGATGGCCGGCGGGGAAGCGTGCGAGCTGCCTCTCGCGGGCGGCGCGGACGCGAGCGGCCAGCGCGCTCGAGGGTTCGGCTGGACGCTCCTGGAGATCGCTCAGGGGAACCGCCGGCGCCTCGACATGGAGGTCGATGCGGTCGAGCAATGGGCCGGAGACCCGGGCCCGGTAGCGCTCGACCGCCGGGAGGGGACAGCGGCAGGCGCGGCGCGAGTCGCCGAGGTGGCCGCAGGGGCAGGGGTTCATCGCCGCGACCAGGGTGAAACGCGCTGGGAACTGCAGCCAGGCGCGCGCCCGCACGACGGTGATCGCCCCTTCCTCGAGCGGCTGCCGCAGCGACTCGAGCGCATCGCGATGGAACTCGGCCAACTCGTCGAGGAAGAGCACACCGGCATGGGCCAGGCTGACCTCGCCAGGTCGGGGGACGGAGCCGCCGCCGACCATGCCGGCGCTGGAGACTCCTGGATGCGGCGCCCGGAAGGGGCGCCAGCGCAACAGACCCGACGGCGGGCGCTCGGCGACCAGCGAGTGGATCTTGGTGACCGCGATCGCCTCTTCGCGGGTGAGCGGCGGAAGCAGCCCCGGGAGGGCGCGGGCGAGCATCGTCTTGCCGGCCCCGGGCGGGCCCATCAGAAGCAGGTTGTGCCCGCCGGCCGCCGCGACCTCGAGGGCCCGCTTCGCTCCCTCCTGACCCCGGACGTCGGCGAAATCGACCGGCGGCAGGGGTGGAGCGGCGCTCCCTTCCCAGCCACCCTCCGGCGCCGCCGCGGCGATGGGCTGGACGCCGAGCAGGTGGGCGATCGCCTCGGGCAGCCCGCCGATACCCAGCACCGGCAGGCTGCCCGTCGCTGCCGCTTCGCCGGCGTTGGGCGAGGGCAGCAGCAGCTCACGGCACTCCATCCGCGAGCCGAGGTCGGCGATGGCGAGCGCACCGCGCACCGGGCGGACGCCACCGTCGAGGCCCAGCTCGCCGCAGAAGAGCCGGCCGGCGAGGGTCTCTTCCGGCAGGGCGCCGTGCGCCGCGAGGAGGGAAAGGGCGATCGCCAAGTCGAGGTGATTCCCCTCCTTGCGCAGGTCGGCGGGCGCGAGATTGATCGTTACCGCGCGCGGGGGCAGGTCGAATCCGCAGTTGCGCAGAGCGCTGCGGACCCGCTCGCGGCTCTCGCGCACCGCGGCGTCGGGCAGCCCGACGATCTGGATTTGGGGCAGACCGGTCTGCACGTCGACCTCGACCTGGACCGGCCGGGCCTCGATGCCCCAGGGGGTCGCCGCGAGCGCGCGAGCCAGCATCGTCTACCTGGACGCTGCGCGGCAGGCTTATCTTGCAGCGGACCCGGTCAGCCGGCAGCGCGCAAGCGCACGGCGAGCGCGGCGATCTCGGCGCTGACCCCGACGAAGAGGTCGAGCAGATCGGGATCGAAGTGCGTGCCACGGTCCTCGGCCATCCGTCCGAGCGCCACGTCGTGCGACAGGGCTGGCTTGTACGGCCGCTCGCTGGTGATGGCGTCGTAGGCGTCGACCACCGCGACCAGACGAGCCGCGAGCGGGATCGCCTCGCCGGCGAGACCGCCGGGATACCCCCTCCCGTCCCAGCGCTCGTGATGGGCGTAGGCGATCTCCATGCCCATGGTGAGGAAGTCGTGGCGCTCGTAACGCTCCACGATGCGGCGCAGGGTGTCGCCGCCGATCGTCGTGTGCTCCTCCATGATGCGGCGCTCTTCCGCGGTGAGCGGGCCGGTCTTGCGGAGGATGCTGTCGGCGATCGCGACCTTGCCGATGTCGTGCAGCGGGCTGGCGCGGAAGACGCGGTCCGCGAAGTCGGCTCCGAGCCGGTCGCCGCGCTCGGCGGCGAGCGCTTCGGCAAGGCGGCGGCTGAACGCGGCGATGCGCTCGAGGTGCTCGCCCGTCGAGCCGTCGCGCAGCTCGGCGATCCTCGCCAGGGTGTAGATCGCCATGTCGCGCGTGTCGCGCAGCTGCTCGGTCTGTTCGGTGACGCGGCGTTCGAGGTCGCGATTGAGATTTTCGAGAGCGTGCTCTTGGCGCGCCAGCCGCTCCACCTGCTCGTCGCTCTTCGCCTTCGCCGCCGCGAGCTCGGCGGTGCGCTCCTCGACCAGGCGGGAGAGCTGGGCGCGCTGGTACCTCAGGCGACGGGCCCGCACGGTGACCAGCAGAACGCCGAGGAGGGCGGGAACCAGCAGCGCCGCGCCGCGGAACCGGGGGGTCTCGTACCATAGGGGCGTGACCTCGAGCGCGATCGACGCCGCCTCGCCCCACGGGCCGTCGCCACGCGCCGCCTGCACCGCGAAGCGAAAAGACCCCGGGGGCAGCCTGGAGTAGATGGCGGTACGGCGGCCGCCTGCGTCGCGCCACTGGCGGTCGAAGCCGGCGAGTTGAAAGCGGAACCGCAGGGTCGGTCGCTCGGCGAAGAGCACCGAGGTGTACTGGAACTCGACGGACTCCGCAGCGGTCTCGATCCAGACGGTTCCCTCCACGGGCCGGGGCGAACCGTCGACCCGAACCTGTTCGAGGATCGCCACGGGCGGGTCGGCGGAAGGCCCTCTCCGGCGCGGGTCGATGACGCCCAGGCCAGCCACGGTCGGAATCCAGAGCCGCCCATCGCGCGCCAACCAGCCCGCCGGCGAGCCGCCGCCGACGCACTCGGCCGAGCGCAACCCTTCTTCGACGCCCACCGTCCAGTGGGAGAGCGCGCTGCGCTGGCCGGCCACCACGGCCTCGACATCGGCCCAGGCGAAGCGATGAACACCGGCGGAGCTCGTCACCCAGAGGTTGCCTCGGCCGTCGTCGAGCAGGCGCGAGAGAAAGGGGTTGGGGAGACCTTCGCGGGCTCCGATGTGCGTCCAGCGCTGGCCATCGAAACGGGCCAGGCCCGCCCCGTAGACCGCGGCCCAGAGAACTCCCCGAGTATCCTCGAGGAAGTCGCGCACCGGAAGTCCGTCGACACCTTCCGCGGCGTTCGGGCGGGCCCACCGGCCGTCACGCTGCACCGCTACGCCGCTCTCCAGCCCGGCCCAGATGGCGCCGTCGCGCGCCGCGAAAAGCACTAGGGGCGTCTCGCCGGCGAGCTCCGCCGGCAGGGGAATCGCGGTGAGCCGGTCGCCGGTCAGGCGGGCCGGTCCGCCGGTCGTCCAGGCCCAGATCTGACCGTCGCGGTCCTCGAGCAGGGCGCGCACGTCGAAGGTCGGCAGGCCGTCGCGCCGTCCGAAGCTGCGCTCGATGCCCGCGCCGAGGCGGGTCAAGCCACCGTCGTGTCCCACCCAGAGGGTGCCGCGGCGATCGACCAGCAGACTGTTCACGCAGCGGAAACGTCCCCCTTCCGGCAGCCCGGCCTCCTCGAAGCCCCCCCAGCGATAGCGCCAGAGCCCGCCGCAGCGGGCGCCGATCCAGATCGATCCGTCCGCGGTCTCGGTGACCGGCAGCACCGCATCGGCGGCGAGCCCCTGGCTTCTTCCGAGCGTCCGCGCCGCGCCGGGAGCCATGCGCAGCAGACCGGCGCCGTCGGTCCCCACCCAGAGATTGCGATCGTGGTCCTCGAACAGGGCGCGGACCGGTCGCCGAACGACTGCCGCCTCGCTGGGCGCGAGGCGGATCCGTCCCTCGGCCCAACGGCCGATGCCGTCGCCGGCGAACCAGAGCGCGCCGTCGGCCGTGCCGAGCAGGGTGTTGGGGGAGACGCCCGCCAGCGCGTCCGGCCGAACGACGGCCGAGCTCTCCATGACGCCGAGCGCGAGGATCTCGGGCTTCCCGGTCAGCGCGAAGACGTTGCCCTGAGCGCCGCGCGAGAGAGCGCGCACCGGTCCGGCCGCGCCGCCGAGGTGGAACCGCTGGCCATCGAACCAGGCCGAGCCGCGATCGGTCGCCGCCCAGATTCGCCCCGACCCGTCCTCGGCGAGCGCGCGAGCCGTGAGCGAGGGCAGCCCTTCCGCGAGACCGAACCGCCGCCAATTGCCCCCCGATCGGCGGAGCACCCCCTGATCGGTACCCGCCCAGACGGCACCGGTGCGGTCGGCCAGCAGGACGCGGATCGGGGTGATGCCCTCGATCGGCGTCGGAGAGCGCGCGAAGCCTTGGTCGTCGGAGTGCAACAGGCCGTTGATGGCCGTGCCGATCCAGAGGACCCCCTGGCGGTCGACCGCGAGCGAGAGGATGCGTGCGGCGGGCAGCGGCGGCTCGCTCGCCGGGCCGAAGGTGCGGAAGACCTCGCCGTCGAAGCGTGCCAGGCCGCCGTCGGTGCCGATCCAGAGGTAGCCCTCGGCGCTCTGCGCGAGGGCGTTGACCGTGCTCTGCGGCAGACCGTCGCGCGCCGTCCAAGCCTGGCGCACGAAGCGCTCGAGCGGTCCGTCGATCTCGCTGCCGGCGAGCGGGGGAGCGAGGGTGGCACAGACCGCCAGCCCGAGCGCGAGTCGGACCCGCCGGCGGGCGGGGGGAGCGAGACGAGGGGACATCGCTGGTTGGCTCTTGCGGAATCTAGCACCGACGGAGCAGCGGCGGCCCGGCTCCTCTGCTACTGTCCTCGCCGATGCAGGCCTACCTCGACCTGTTGCGCCACGTCCTCGAGCGGGGTGTCGAGAAGGCGGATCGGACCGGGACCGGCACGCGCTCGATCTTCGGCTACCAGCTGCGCTGCGACCTCCGCCAGGGTTTTCCCCTCCTCACCACCAAGAAGCTGCACGTCAAGTCGATCGTGCACGAGCTGCTCTGGTTTCTCGCCGGCAGCACCAACGTCGCCTACCTGCGCGACCACGGAGTGACGATCTGGGACGAGTGGGCCGATGCGCAGGGTGAGCTCGGCCCGGTCTACGGCTACCAGTGGCGCCACTGGCCAGCTCCCGGCGGCGGCGAGATCGACCAGATCGCCCGGTTGATCGACTCGATCCGCGCCACTCCCGACTCGCGGCGCCACCTCGTCTCGGCCTGGAACCCGGCGGAGATCGACCGCATGGCCCTGCCGCCCTGCCACGCCCTCTTCCAGTTCTACGTGGCGCGCGGGGAGCTCTCCTGCCAGCTCTATCAGCGCAGCGCCGACGTCTTCCTCGGCGTGCCGTTCAACATCGCCTCCTACGCTCTGCTCACCGCGATGGTGGCGCAGGTCTGCGACCTCGCGGCGGGCGAGTTCGTGCACACCTTCGGCGACGTCCATCTCTACTCGAATCACCTCGATCAGGCGCGGCTGCAGCTCGCTCGCGAGCCGCGCCCCCTGCCGCGCCTGCGGCTCGATCCGGCGATCCGCTCGATCTTCGATTTCCGCTTCGAGCACGTGACGATCGACGGCTACGATCCCCATCCGGCGATCAAGGCGCCGATCGCGGTCTGAGCGCCGGAGTCATGGTGGTCTCACTGATCGTCGCGGCCGCGGAGAACGGAGCGATCGGCCTGCGAAGCGAGCTTCCCTGGCACCTACCGGACGACCTCAAGCGCTTCAAGCGGCTCACCACCGGGCATCACCTGATCGTCGGCCGGAAGACCTGGGAGACGGTCGGCCGGCCGCTCCCCGGCCGCACGATGATCGTCGTCACGCGGCAACCGGGCTACGTCGCCGAGGGCGCGCTCGTCGTCGGTTCGCTCGAAGAAGCGCTCGCGGTGGCCGAAGCGGCGGGCGACACCGAGCCCTTCGTCGCCGGCGGCGGCGAGATCTACGCGCGCGCTCTCGCCGACGATCGGGTCGACCGCATCCACCTCACGCGGGTGCACGCGTCGCCGCCCGGCGACGCCTTCTTCCCGGCGGTCGACCCGCGACGGTTCCGGCTCGTTGCCGAGGAGCCTCATCCGGCCGACGCGCGGCACCGCGAGTCGTTCGCCTTCCTTACCTACGACCGCGCTGCCCCACCGGGAGATCTTCATCGGGCATCGCGCCCCGGCGGACAGGTTCTCGATCTCGATCAGAGGTAGCCGAGCTCGCGCAGCTGGCGGCGCAGCTTCTCGTCGGTGATCGGGTCCGAGTCTCCTCCGGTCACCTCCAGCCCGAGCCTCTCCTCGAGCGCCCGGGCGAGCGCCGCGGTTCTTCGGGGCTCCGAGGCGGCGAGATTGTCGCGCTCGAACGGATCGCTCACCAGATCGAACAGCAGACGGCGCTCGCCGCGCACGATCAGTTTGTAGCGGTCGGACCAGAGGGCCCCGCCCCGCGGACCGAAAGCGGGGGACAGGGCAGCGATGGCGCGGGACGGGCAAGGTCGCCGGTCGAGCCGGGACAGATCCGCTCCGGTCCACTCGGCGGGGGCATCCGAGCCCGCCGCGCGCGCGATGGTCGGGGCGAGGTCGAGCAGCGTGACCGGGCAGTCGCTCGCCGCCCCGCTGGAGAATCCCGGTCCGCGCACCACGAGGGGGATGGCCAGGACCTCTTGAAAGAAAGCATGCCCATGTCCGACGCCCCAGATGCCCCTAGGATCGTCGGCCCAGGACCGCTCGACCTCGGCGTGGTCCCAGAACTCTTCGCCATGGTCGGCGGTGACCAGGATCAACGTGCGATCGAGGTTGCCCTCGCTCGCCACGGCGTCGAGGAAGCGACGGATCTGGTCGTCCACGAAGCGAATCGCGCCGTCGTACGCGCCGATGCGGTGACGCCGGAACTCGCGGAAGCGAGGGTCCTCGAGGTCCTGCTGCTGCTGGTGATCCCAGTCGCGGGCGGCCAGCGGCCGCCGTTCGCCAGGCGCGAGGCCGAACTGCTCGAAGTAGGGGGTGGGCGGCTCGTTCGGCTGGTGGACGTCCATGAAGTGGAGGTAGAGGAATCGCTGGCGCCCTCTCTGCAGATGCCACCAGGCTAGCGCGGCCTCGGTCAGCCGGTCGGCCGGCAACCAGTCGGTGCTGACTTCGTCGAATCCGGAAGTGAAGCGCTGCACGAGAAAGGGGTTCGCCGAGAAGAAACCGGTCGCGTAGCCACCGGCACGCAGTTGGCCGGCGAGCGACGGTGCGGAAGCGACGATCTGCGTCGGCCGTGCTTCGCCGAGGAAGGCGGGATCGCTGGCGATCCGTGCCCCGTGTCGCCAAGGTTCGAGACCGGTCAGCAACGTGGCAACGGACGGAACGGTCCAGTTCGAAGGCGCCAGCGCGTGGGCGAAGCGAACGCCTTCGCGCGCCAGGCGGTCGATCGTCGGCGTGGTGTCACGGTCGTAGCCGTAGCTGCCGACGTGGTCGCGACGCAGCGTGTCGACGCACACCAGGACCACGTCGGGCGGGGCCGAAGACGCGCCACAGCCGGCGAGGGACCAAGCCATGCCGAGGGCGGCCGCGAGACGGGCGCCGTGCTTCAATGAGAATCCTGGAATCGGAGTCACAGCGCCCGCCGACAGATGACGGGCATCACCACGGCACGGGGGGCTTGGTCGGCATTCGGATGGACGGGCAGTCTAGAGGAGCTCTGGAATCCTGTCGAGTTGGGCAACGCGCGGCGCGAGAAGCGACGTAGGCCGGTGCTATGCTGTTTTCGGATCGATTCTCAACGGAGAGAGGGCGATGACGAAGACTCTCGGATGTGGGCTGGCGATCGTCGGCCTCGCGGTGGTTCTCGGCATGATGGGTGTCGGGCAGTACAACGGCCTGGTGACCGGCGAGCAGGGGGTGCAGGAGGCCTGGGCGCAGGTCGAGAACACCTATCAGCGGCGCGCCGACCTGATTCCCAACCTGGTCGCCACGGTCAAGGGCTCCGCGGCCTTCGAGCAGGAGACCCTGCAGGCGGTGGTCGAGGCGCGCAGCCGGGTCGGCCAGGTGAGCGCCCAGGCGACGCAGCAGATCCTCGACGACCCGCAGAAGTTCGCGCAGTTCCAGCAGGCGCAGGACGGCCTCTCCTCGGCGCTCTCGCGCCTCCTCGTGGTGGTGGAGCGCTACCCCGATCTCAAGTCGACGACCGCTTTCCGCGACCTGATGACCCAGCTCGAGGGGACCGAGAACCGGATCACCGTCGAGCGCAAGCGCTTCAACGAAGTGGCGCGCGAGTTCAACACCACGCTGGCCAAGTTCCCGACCAACCTCTTCGTCCGCCTGCTCGGCTGGCACTTCCAACAGCGGCCCTACTTCTCGGCGGTCGCCGGCGCCGAGACGGCGCCCAAGGTCGAGTTCTAGCCCCTTGCGCCGAGCTCCGCGAGCCGTCCCGTCCCGGCGACTCGCGGCGGCCCGGGCGGCGCTCGCGCTGCTCTCCGGACTCGCCGCGGCCGCTCTCGCCGCGCCGACCGCGCTCCCGCCGGCGCCGGCGCGCTGGGTGGAAGACCGGGCGGGAGTGCTGTCGAGCGGCGCAGCGAGCGCGATCGACGCCAAGCTGGAGGCGTTCGAGAAGCGCCAAGGCTCGCAGGTGCTGGTGGCGATCTTCCGCCGGTTGCCCGAAGACGAGACGCTCGAGGACTACACCCAGCGCGTGGCGGAGAGCTGGCGCGTCGGGCGGGCCCAGCAGGACGACGGCGTCGTGCTCTTCCTCTTCGTCGACGACCGGGCGCTCCGTCTCGAGGTCGGCTACGGCCTGGAAGGGGCGCTGACCGACCTCGAGTCGAAAGCGATTCTCGAGGAGACTCTGATCCCCTATCTGCGGCGGGGCGATTTCGACGGCGGCTTCGCGGCGGCGAGCGACGCGATCCTCGCTGCCGTCGAGGGCGAGTACCGCGCCGACCCGAGCGCTGCCCGCCGCCGGCCGGGTATCGACGCCGGGACCCTTGGCTTCGTCGTCGCGGTGGTCGTCCTGCTGATCCTGGTGAACGCCCGGGCCTCGCGGCGCAGCCGTTGGGGCGGTTGGGGAGGGCCGGGTTCCAGGGGCTCCGGCGGCTGGGGCGGCGGTTGGGGCGGCGGCGGGGGCTTCTCGGGCGGCGGCGGATTCTCCGGTGGCGGCGGCTCGTTCGGCGGCGGTGGCGCGAGCGCGCGCTGGTAGGTCTGCCGGGCTTCAGAGCGCGCGCGTCACGTCGCCGAGGATCTCGATCGCGCGCTCGAGCTGTTGGTCGGCGAGATAGGGCGCCGGCCCCAACCTCAGATAGCGATCGCGCGCGTCGGTGAAGACGCCACGGGCCAGGAGCCGGCGCGAGATCTCCGGCGCGTGTGGGCTCTCGAGCGCGAGGAACCCGCCGAGCTCGGCGAGCGGACGGCTGCGGTCGCGCGTCAGGCGGTCCTCCGGCAACGCGAGCTCGTCGAAGCGGGCGGCGAGCAGACCGACCTGGTGCTGCGACACGCTGCGCAGGAAGCCCGGCTCGAGTCCATGTTCGGCGAAGAAGTCGAAGACGCGCGCCGCCCGGTAGTGGCTCGCTGGATCGTAGGTCGCGCCGCCGAACGCCTCGGCGCCGGCCGCGTACTCGACGGTCTCCCAGCGTCTGGCGGCCGACTTGCTCGCGAACTCGGCGAACCAGCCGGTGACCAGGGGGCGCAAAGCGAGTCCGGGCGGCAGGCGGAGGAAGGCGTTGCCTTCGCCGAGCTGTAAGTATTTATAGCCGCCGCCGGTCACCAGGGCGCTCTCGAGCCCGAGCTCGCGCAGCGAAAAGGGGATCGCGCCGAGGGCGTGATAGGCGTCGACCAACAGTGGGACATCGCGCCGCGCGCATGCCGCCGCGAGCTCGCCCAGGCGGGGCACGATCTCGGCGGTTTCGAAGAACACCGCGGAGACGAGGATCGCCGCCGTCCGGCCGTCGAGCCGCTCGGCGAGCCGACCGGCGAGCGTGGCGACCGGGCGCGCGGACACCCGCACGATCTCGGCCCAGGGTTCCTCGGCGAGCCGCGAAAGCTGCCGGCGCAGAGTGTGGAACTCGCGGTCGGTGACGATCAGGCGTGGACGCCGGGCGAGCGGCAGCGCGGAGAGCCAGCGCACGACCAGCTCGTGGGTGCTCGCGGCGAGGGCGATCTCGCCGTGGGGGTCGTCGAGCAGCGCGCGGTACCCGGCGCGCACCCGCCCGGCCTTGGCGAAAGCGAGCGCCCACTTCTCGTCGACCGCGCGCGCCGCGTCGGCGAACGATTCGAGCAGCCCCTCCCGCGCCACGTCGGGCCAAGCCTGGTGGGAGTGCCCGGAGAGGAGCAGCCGCTCGCCGACCCGGAACGACGAGTAGTGGCGGGCGAGCGCGTTGGGCGATGCGGCGAGATCGGCGAGGCGCATCAGAGCGCGGCCCGGATCGCCCAGAGATCGGGGAAGAGGGGCTGGAAGAGCGTCGAACGCAGGTACTCCACGCCCGTCGAGCCGCCGGTGCCGCGCTTCGTGCCGATGGTCCGCTCGACCATCTTGACGTGGCGGTAACGCCATTCCTGGATCCCTTCGTCGAGATCGACCAGCCGCTCGCAGACCTGCGCGAGGTCGGGACGGGAGCGGTAGATCTCGACCAGCAGCGGCTGCAACTCGGGCGTCTCGGGATTCGACAGTGCGCGATCGCGGGCGAGCAGGGCTGGCGGCACGGCGTAACCCAAGCGGACGAGAAAGCCCACGAAGGCGTCCCACAGGCTGGGCTCGCCGAGCCGAGCCTCGAGTCGCGCCAGTGCCGCCGGCGCGGCTTCGTGGTGCGTCAGCATGCTCCGGTCTCGCCGGCCGAGGGCGAACTCGAGCTCGCGGAACTGGGGCGACTGGAATCCGGAAGCCGCCTCGAGCCGGCTGCGGAAGGAGAGAAAGGAGACCGGTGACATCGTTTCGAGGATGTCGATCTGCGCGACCTGCACCTTGAGGACGGCGAGTATCCGCTGGAGGGTGGCGTGGACCGTCGCCTGGTCGTCGCGACCGAGCGCTGCCGCCAGATGGTCGATCTCGTGCAGCAGCTGCTTGAACCAGAGCTCGTAGACCTGGTGGATGACGATGAAGAGCATCTCGTCGTGCTCGGGGCCGTCCGAGAGCGGCCGCTGACAAGTGAGCAGATCGTCGAGCCGGAGGTAGGACGAGTAGGTGAGCGACATGCGGCGAAGGCTATCGCAGCGCCGCCGGCGGTCGCGCGGCGGGAGCTCAGTCCAGGGTGATCACCTGATCGAGCGCCAGCAGCCAGAGCTCGCGGCGAGGTGCGGGCGACCCTGGGAACGCCTGCCGGCAGGCGGCGGCATAGAGCGCGAGCTGTGGCGCGTAGCGCGCGACGAGCGCCGCACCCTCTGCTTCGCTCGCCACGGCGTCGCTCTTGAAATCGGCCACCACCGGCGTGCCGTCCGCTGCCGAGTAGAGCAGGTCGATCGAGCCCGCGACGGCGTCCAGCGGCGCCGCCGGGTCTCCGATCGCTGGCGAAAAGAGGATCGGCAGCTCGCGCGCGATCACCCGCTCGGCCAAGGCCTCGAGGCGGGCGAGGAGCGCCGAGGCGGACAACCGTTCGAGATCGCTCGCCAAGCGGGCGCGCTCCTCCGGCGTGCTTCCGCCGAGCTCGCGCTCGAAGGTCGCCAACGCCGCGGCGCGCCAGCGATCGGGCGCGGAGCGCGCCTCCGACGCGAGCTCGAGCGCGCGATGCAGCGCCGTGCCGCGAGCGAGCGCGAAGCTGCGTCTGCGGTCGACGTCCCCGCGGTCGTCGTCCGCACCTTCGCCCCCGGGTAGGAGCGCCTCGAGCTCCGCGACTTCGGTGGCGCGGGCGACGCGCACGCGGGCCGCGCGCTCGCGAGCCTCGGCTCGTGCCGCTCCGAGCCGGGCGAGCGCGCTCAACGCATCGGTTGCGACGTAACCGCTCGTCGCGGCGTCGCGGATCTCCGCCCAATCGCTCGCCGAGACCGGCGGCAGGAGGCGCCAGCGCGCACCGTGGTCGTCCCGGAAGCCGCCATCTGCCGCCGCCGCGGCGATCAGATCGGCCCCCGGCAGCCGGCCCGCCAGGAGCGCGGCAAGAGTCCGGGCGCGCCGGGGATCGACCGCCGCCGGCGCGCTCGGCAGGGCGCCCGTGATCACCAGCCGGCGTTGGGCGCGGGTGAGCCCGACGTAGAGCAGGCGCACCTGCTCGGCCGCGCGGATGCGATCGGCGAGGTCAGCGGCGGGCGCCAGGCCCGGCGTCGGATGGCCGAAGAGCCGGTACTCCCATCGTCCCGAGAGCCGCTCGGCCTCGATCTGCGGCCGATCGCGACCGCCCCGCGCGTCGTGATGCGCCGCAACGAGGTAGACCTCGGAGAACTCCAGTCCCTTGGCGCTGTGGATGGTCATCACCCGTACCGCTTCACCGGAACCGTCGAGCGGCCGGCTCTCCGGCTCGTCCGGGCGCTCGCGCGCCGCGGCACGCAAATCTGCGAGCAGGCGGTGGTGCGGCTCGCCTCCGGCGAGGCGTTGGGCGAGCTCGCGGAAGAACCGATCGAGGTTGGCCAGTCGATGGCGCGCCTGGAAACGCGCCGCGGCGACGAGGTCGGGCAGGAAAGCGCGGCGCAGGCCATCGACCCAGACCTCGGGACTCTCCCGTGCGAAGGCGGCGCGCCGTGACAGCAGGGCGCGCACCGCCGCGCCGAGCGCCGCTGGCCAGGCGGCGAGCTCGGCGAGCTCGCTGCCGAGCTCTGCGGTTTCGGCGGCGGCGCGCGCGATCGCAGCGTCGAGCGCGGCGAGGTGGGGAGCGCTCGCGGTGTCGGGCGCCTCCGACGCGTCGGGCAGGACGGCCTCGCCGAGGCGCTCGGGCAGTCCGGCGCGGAAGAGCGGCCAGAGCGCGGCATCGGGGACGCCCACCCAAGGCGAGCGCAGCCAGGCGACCAGCGCCGGGCGATCGGTCGGGTCGAGCACCGCGCGCACCAGCGCCGCCGCGTCGATCGTCTCGCGACGACGGTAGTAGCTGCGGTCCTTCTCGACCGCGTAGGGGATCCCCCGCTCGCGCAGCGCCTCGAGGTAGCGCTCGATCGGCGTCGCGGCGCGCAGCAGGAGCGCGGCGTCCCTCGGCGCGACCAGGCCGCGCGCAATGCGCTCCGCGAGGTCGGCGGCGATCGCGGCCGCTTCGCGGCGCACGCTCTCCCCAGCGCGCAACGGCTTGCCGGTCGCCGCGTCCCAGGCGGCCCAGTACTCGACCTCGCCGGGAACTCCGATGCGCTCGCCGGTGGCGACGAGCGGCGCGAATCGGGCGGCGACGTCGCTCTCCTCGGTCATGACCGGAGCGAGCACGCGCTCCACCTCGGCGAGGATCCCCTCCGCCGAGCGGAAGTTGGCGGCGAGGACCCCGGGCGCGGCACCGCCGAGAGCTGCCTCGACGAAGGCGAAGTAGTTGGCCAGCCGGGCGCGCCGCCAGCCGTAGATCGACTGTTTCGGATCGCCCACCAGGAAGAGGCCGGGACGCTCGCCGTGCGGTCCGGCGAGCGCCAGCAACCGCACCAGCTCGCACTGCAGCTCGTCGGTGTCCTGGAGCTCGTCGACCAGCAGTTGGCGGATGCCGCGCCGCGCGTCGCGCGCCACGGCGGGAATGCCCAGCAGCTCGACCGCGAGACGCAGGAGGTCGGAGTAGGTGGCGAGCCCGCGTGCGCGCATCCGGCGCTCGACTTCGGTGGCGAGCGGCGCGAGCAGCGCACGCGCGGCGTCGAGGCGATCCGGGTCGAGCGCGGCGAGCAGCTGCAGCGTGGCGCGGAGTCGCCGCGCTCCGTCGGCGATCGCCTCGGTTGCGCCGAGCGCGCCGCGCTCGGTCTGATTGAACGTGCCTTTCGCCCACTCGTCGAGGCGCCTTCCCAGGCTCTCCGGCCAGAGCATGGGAAGGTCGTGCGCCAGCGCCGAGATCCCCTCGCGGGTGCGCGGCGCGTCGGCGAGCCGATCGAGCAGTGCGGGGAGCGCGTCGCGCAGCGCGAGAGTCTGCTTGGCGCGCGCCGAGAAGTTGGCGCGAAGGACCGCTGTCGCGAGCTCGCGGGCCGCTGCCTGCCCCGGGTCGAGCGCCGCGCCGATCGCCGCCTCGGTCCAGGGATCGGCGGCGAGGGCGGTCGCGGCAAGGCCGCGGCGCGACATCTCGAGCAGCGCGTCGGCGATCGCCTGCGGCCCGACGCCATCGCGCGCCAGCAGCCCGAGGGCCGGATCGGCGGCGCGGTAGAGCGGGGGAAGATGCTCGGCGAGCGTGGCGCGTACGATCTCGGTGAGCCCTGCCTCGTCCGCATCGACGGTGAGCGCCGGGTGGAGCCGGCCGTCGAGCGCGTGCACGCGCAGCAGCGCGAAGGCGAAGGAGTGGATGGTCTGGACGCGCAGCCGGTCGACCGTCGCGAGGAGCGCGCGGGCGCGCGTCTGGCGAGCGGCCGTCTGCGGGAAAGCCGCGGGCTCGAGCCAGGCGGGGAGCGACGCGCCCTCGGCGAGCTTCGCCAGCTCCTCCTGGCTCCGGCGGGCCATCTCGGCCGCGGCGGCGTCGGTGAAGGTGATGGCGACCACGCCGTCGAGGAGCGCGCCGGCGATCGTCTCGGCGTCGGCCTCGGGCTGGTCAGCCGCCACCTCGGCCCATCCGGCGCCCAGCGTCCAGGCGAGCAGGCGGCCGACCAGCGCCGTGGTCTTGCCGGTCCCGGCGCCGGCCTCGAGGACCACCGGGCGATCGAAGACGAGCTGCGCGGAACGTCGCGCCGCGCGGTCGAGGGCGAGCGGATCGGCGCTCACGCGGAGCCTCCGTCGTCCCCCGTCTCGGGGAGCAGGAAGAGACGGGCCTCGACGTCGCCGGGCGAAGCGGAACCGCCATCGGGACGGGCGGCGCGAGCCCGTTCCGCCCAGCGCGCAAGGCGGCGGAGCGCTCCGGAGTCCCCCTGCACGCAGGCCTCGAGCAACTCGCAGTCGCGACAGAGCGGGCCCTGCTCCTCGCCGCTCGGGTCGATCAGGCGCGGCGTGAAGCGTCCCGCGGCGCGAGCCCCGTCGGCGATCCCGGCGACGCGCGCCAGGCTCGCCAGCGCCCCGACGGCGCGCTCGTCGAGCACGGCGACGCGCTCCGGCGGCTCGTCGTCCGCGGGAGCGAGGGCGAGCAGCCGTCCGGTCGCCGGCCGCCCCGCGAAAGCGGCGACGTAGACCGCGGGCTGCAGCGCGCGGCCGGCCGCGATGGCGCGGGCCAGCGCCCCGTCCGGCGCGAGATCGGCGACCCCCTTGACGCGGCCGGTCTTGTAGTCGGTGAGGATCGTCCGCCCGCTCTCGCGTTCGACGCGGTCGGCGCGGAAGGCGAGCCCCAGAGGCACGCCGAAGGGGGTGAGGTCGGCGACTCCCTCGAGCTCGACTCCGACCACCCGCCGGGCATCGCCCCAGTCTTCACGCGCCACCGCAGCGCGCTCGAGCAGGGCGCCGGTCAGCAGCTCGTCGAAGCCCCAACGCGCCAGTCCCTCTTCGGCGAGGCAGGCCGCCGCGATCTCGCGCGCCTTGCGCTCGACCCGGTCGGGCGCGGGGAAGCGGAGCGGCCGAGGTTCGTCGCCAGCCACCATCCACTCGCCGTCCGTCCTGCGACGCTCGCCCATCGCCTCTTCGACCAACTCCTGCAGGAGTCGGTGGGTGGCGTTGCCCAGACGCAAGGGGTCGAGCGGATCGGGCAGCGCGTCGCCCGGGTCGGGGAGCGGCTCGATCCCCAAACGCCGGGTGAGGAAGTCGAGCCAGGCACAGGCCACCAGGCGCTCGACCCGGGTGACGAAGAGGCGCTCCGCGGCGAGCCCGCCCACCCGGCCGAAGAAGGGGCCGAGCTCGCTCCAGCGCCGCCGCCCTCGCGGGGTGCGCGGATCGAGGTCGATCTCGTCGAGCAGCGCGCCGCGATAGGCCGCGAGCGTGCGATCTGCCGCCGCGACGGTGGCGGCGTGGCGAGCCTCGGCGATCGCTGCCGGCAGCGCCGCGAGCCAGGCCGGCCGGTCGCGGGCGAGCCCGGCACGGCGCGCGAGCTCGCCCGGGGGCGCCGGCAGATCGACCGCGGGCTCGGCCGGCTCGACCGGCGTGCGGCGCCACGCGTCGCGCAGGGCGCGCGTCGCCTCGTCCCGCCAGGAGAGGCGGTCGAGGAGCGGCGACACGATGCGCTCCGCCCCGTCGTCCGATAGCGCCGGATAGGAGAGGACCACCGCCGGAGCCGCGGCGAGCAACTGATCGAAGTGAAAGCGCTCCTCGGCGTGCCCATCCGCCTTGACCGGCAGATCGGGGAGCAGGGTTTGGAGCTGTCGGCGGACGCCGTCGGGCAAGAGCGGGTCTTCGGCGAGCGGACGCGGAAAGAGGCCGCGCCGCAGTCCGATCAGGTGGAGGAGCTCGAAAGTGCGGCCGCGCGCCGCGGTGACGGAGAGGATCTGTACGCCGCCGCCACGCCCCTCCGCCGCCGGAGAGGTGAGTGACTCGGCCTCGCGAGCCAGCAGCTCCGCGAGCTCGTCGCGGCCGAGCGGGAACTCCTCCGGGAGGTCGGCAGCGAGGTGCGCGAGGGCTTCGGCCAGCCAGAGCCCCGCTGCCCCTTCGGCCGGCAGCGCGCGGCGGGCGAGGGTGAGGTGCGCTTTCAACAGCCGGTGCGCCGCGCCCCGATCGGGTAGGCGCTCGACGGCGTCGAGCAGGGCCCGCCCGCGCCCCAGCCAGCGGGCGAGTTGACCGCGTGGCAGGCGTCGCGAACGCAGCGATGCCTCGCCCTCGGCGTCGAAGGCGACCTGGCGGAGAGGCAGCTTGAGGTCGGGGAGCTGGGCGTCGTCGAGGTTCGCCAAGTCGGCGAGCGTCGCCACGCCGAGCCGTCCGAAAGCGACCCGGATCTCGGCGGCGGCGAACGTCCCGCCCAACCCGGGGGCGACGAGGTCGACGGCCAAATCGATGGCTGCCGCGCCCCGGCGGTCGAGGAGGTGAATCAGAGCGGCGACTTCCGGAGCGGCTGGGCTCGCGGCGCCGACTCCGTGGACCGAGCAGGGGAGCGCGGCGCGTTCGCAGGCCCTGCGCAGGGGCCCGAGGTAGGGCGCGAGGTCGCGCGCCACGATTCCGATCGACTCGGGACGCAGCATCGGATCGGCGGCCAGAGCGGCGCGGATCCGGCGCGCCACCTCGCGCGCCTCGGCCTCCTCGCCGCGCGCCGAGAAGGCGTCGAGCGCCGCGCGCCCCGGCGCGGGTGCGGCAACGGCCGAGCTCCGCAACGGCTCGACTAGGCGGAGGCGAAAAGCCGCGCCGTAGGGGTCCTCGGCGGAACGGGGCTCACCGGTCGCGCTCTCCGGGGAGTCGAAAACCAGGGTCGTCGGCGCCAGCCGGAGAAGCGCCTGCAGCAGATCGAGCGCGCTGCCGGTGGCGTCGGCGAAGCCATGGACGAACCAGCGCTCGGCGCCCGGCAGGAGCTCGGGGCGGTGCTGGGCGAGCTCCGCGGCCAGGCGGTAGAGCGCGGCGCCGGCTCCCGCACCCTGGCGGTCGAGGTCCCTCGCGACCCGGGCCGCGACGCGCAGCACGGCTGCGGCGCGCGGTCGATCGGCGAGCGCGATACGCAGCGCCGAGTCGGCGACCAGCTCGGCGAGCGGCCGGCCATGCGCGGCTTCGAGCCCGGCGTCGAGCAGGTCGCGCACGGTCGCGACCAGCGGGGCGAAGCCCCCTTCGAGCGGCGCCAGCGGGGTGGCGAGCTCCGGTTCGCGAAGCGCGGCCCGTCGCACCAGCACGGGCAGCAGCGTGCCGCCGCGTGGTGGGCGCTCCCCGGCCCGTTCGAAGAGCGAGAGTGCGAGCCTTCGGAGGGTGAGGACCTCGAGCCCGAGCCAGGCTTTGCGCCGCTGGGCGAGCTCGGCCAGCAGATGGATGCGTAGCGAGCCGGAAGGGACGACGACCCGGAGCGGGCCCGGGCGGCGGGCGTGCTCTTCGAGGGAGTGGGGGAGCAGTCGCTCGAGCTCGCCGACGAGCGCCGCCTCCGCCGCCCGCGGACCGACGGCCGAGAGGAGGTGGCTCGCAGAAGGCTCCATTCGAGTCAAGATACGGAGCGCGATGGGGAGCGGTCAACTGCAGGGATATCTGGACGGCCTGGCGGGGCTCGGCGGCGCGGCGAGCGCGCTCGAGGCGATCGTCGCCGACGGCGGTCGGATCCTCTTTCGTCACGCCGCCGGCTTCCGCGTCGGCGGCGAGCCGCTCGTGGCGGCGAGCGGGGCGCGCTTCGACGTCGCTTCGCTCTCCAAACCCTGGATGGCGACGCTCGCCCTGCGGCTCGACCGCGACGGAAGCCTGCCGCTCGCGATGCGGATCGGAGAACTCGCGAGCGGCGCGTGCACGGCGGCTTGCGACGCGACTCTGGAGGATCTCCTGCGCCATCGCTCGGGCATCGCGCCCTGGACGCCGCTCTGGGTCAGGATCGGCGGCCGGCTCGACCGCCTCGCCCTGGAGTCGCTACTCCTGACGGAAGGTCTGTGGACACGGCGCGGCGAGACTCCGGCCTACAGCGATCTGGGATACCTTCTTTGGGGGCTTCTCGCCGAGAGGGTGACCGGCAGCGCGCTCTCGGAGCTCCTCGACGCGCGTGTCGCAGCCCCACTCGGACTGCTCCCGATCGGCGCGCTGGCCACAGAGCCACCCTTTCCCGTCGAGTGCCGGCTGGACAACGGCCGCGAAGTGGAGCTGGCGCGCGAGCAGGGGATCGAGATCGGCCGCCAAGCTCCCTTCCTGATCGGCCGCCCGCAGGACG
>CAZPZW010000036.1:0-23622 GCA_964591165.1 uncultured Thermoanaerobaculia bacterium
GAGCTCCTGCCGTCGATCCAGGAGATCGAGCGCACGCCGGTGCCGCCGCCGGCGCCGCGCCGTGCGGCGGTCACCACGACCATCGAGCCGGCGGGCTTCTGGATCCGGGTGGGCGCCGCGCTGCTCGACATGCTGCCCGTCGTCCTCCTGGTGGCGCTGGGTTTCGGAGCCATGTTCTTCAGCCCAGAGCTCGGGCTCGCAGTTTCGGCGCTGCAGTTGGTCTATGGCCTCGCCCTGGTTCTCGTCCTGCCGGCGCTCTATGGTTGGACACCGGGCAAGAAGGTGCTCGGTCTGCGCGTCTACGCCGACCCGGTGCGCTTCGGCCAGGGCCTCGGCTGGAGCAAGGCGCTGCTCCGCTTCGTCGGCCATCTGGTCTGCAGCGTGACCTTCGGCCTCGGCTACCTGCTGGTCGCTTTCACCAGCCGCAAGCAGGGGCTGCACGACCTGATCGCCGGCACCTTCGTCGGACGCCGCCGCTGAGCCGCCGCGCCGCCGCCGTTGGCCGAGCCGGAAGCGGCTGCTAGATTCCACCGCATGAGCCCGGCGGCGCCGCACAACGCAATCGATGGCCCGAAGCCGCTTGCGGCGTGGCGGAAGGTCCTCGCCGACGCCGGTGGCGCCCTGCTCGGGGTCATCCTGCTGGTGGCTGCCTACGCCAAGGCGATCGATCCCACCGCGTTCGCCGAGCAGATCGAGGCCGAAGGGCTCGCCCTGGTCCTGCCGGCGGCGACTTGGGCGATCGTCGGGGTGGCGGTCGAAGTCGGCCTGGGGCTCGCGCTGCTGCTCGGCCTGCGCAGCCGCCCGGTGCTGGTCGCGGCGTCGCTGCTCGTCCTCCTCTTCGTCCTCCTCACCGGACGGACCTACTGGCAGGCGCTGCACGGCGTGACGCCGGCTTCGGCCAACTGCGGCTGTTTCGGAAACCTGGTGGATCGCTCGCCGGGAGAGGCCTTCTGGCAGGACCTCGTCCTGCTCGTGCCCTCCCTTCTGCTTGCCTGGACCGCACGACCGGACCGGCGACGCGGCGTCCGCTGGCGGGCCGGCCTCGCGACCGCCGCAGCGGCCGGCGCGGCGGCGTTCGCCTGGGTGGCGCCGAGCCTGCCGCTCGACGACCGCGCGACGCGCTTGGCACCCGGAGTGCGTATCGACGAGCTCTGCGCCGGGCGCGGTGGCGAGCGGATCTGCCTCGCCCATCTGGCCCCGGAGCTCGCCCGCGGGCAGCGCTGGGTCGTGATGGCCGACCCGGCCGACACCGGCTTCGAACCTCTCGTGCAGGCGCTCAACGCCTACGCGCTCTCCGGTGTTCAACCACCCGTCGCGCTGCTCGCCGATCTGAAGCCCGAGGAGCGCTTGGCGCTGTTCTGGCGCTTCGCGCCGGCATTCGACTTGCACGAGGTTCCCAACGCGTTGCTGCGCCCGCTCTATCGCACCTTGCCCAGGAGCTTCCTGCTCGACGACGGGCGCGTTCTGCGGACCGCCCCGGGAATCGCCCGGGAGCTCGGAGGTCGGCCGGGCGAGCCAACGACTCCGACGAGAGAGAGACCATGAGAACGACGACTTCGCCCGTCTTCCGTCTCGCGCTGCTGGCGCTGCTCGCCGCCGGCGCGCAGACGGGACCCGTTGCCGCCCAGCCCGTCGGCTCCGACGCGCTGTTCAGCGATTTTCAACCGAGTGGCGACTTCGTCGTGGAGATCGACGGCAGGGCGCAGCCGAGAGCCGAGATCTACCAGTCGGATCGCGCCGGCAGCCTGCTGCTCATCGGGCCCGAGCTGTCGACTCCCATCCTGATCAACCTGCGGGCGCAGACGGTCGAGGCGCTCGACCTGATGAAGGTCGCCAAGCAGCCCGACGGCAGCGTGGACCTGCTCGCCGACGCCATGCTCTCGCCGCTCGGCCGAGTGCGCCTCGAGGGCGAGGACCTGGCGTTCTCCGCCGAGTCCAAGACGGTGCGCATCAAGGCGCGGCCGTTCCTCATCGGGGCGAAGAGCCTCGACGAGGTGCTCGGCTACAGCCCGGAGTACCAGCGCAAGGCGAGCCGCTACGCGCCGGACGCCGGCGCGATGAAGCGCCTCAAGGCGCAGAAGGAGCCGGTCCGGGTGCTCACCTTCTTCGGTTCCTGGTGCAGCCACTGCAAGAAGCACCTTCCGCTGTTGCTCAAGGTCGGCCAGGGGCTCGGCGGAGGGAAGTTCCAGTTCGACTTCTTCGGGCTACCGCCCCGCTTCAATGGCGAGCCCGAAGCCACGAAGTTCGGGGTCACCGGCGTTCCGACCGCCATCCTGTTCGTCGGCGGCAAGGAGATCGGGCGTATTCCGGCGGCCCAGTGGAGCAATCCGGAGATCGCCCTCGATCTGTTGCTCAACGGGCCGCAGCCGGGGAACTGAAGCTACAATCCGCCGCAGGGCTCCGAGCTGCTCACCGTCGAACGTCCGAGGGGGGACCTGCGATGAGAGTTTCTGCCGCCGTCCGGCGATGTTCGCTCGCGTTGCTGGCCGCCGCCCTGCCGCTCTCCGCCCAGGAACGGGCACCGGAGGTCGAGAACGCGCCGGTCGAGGAGGTCGCGGAGCTCGCGGTGAAGCTCGGATTCGAGGCGAAGGTGCATTACCGCGACAGTGACCTCCTTCGTCTGGCCAGTCCTTTCCCCTTTCCGCCCGAGGCTCTCCCCCCTGGCCAGACGCAGGGATTCCTCGAGACGGTGAATCCGGGCGAGCATCTCGAGGCCTCGGTGCTCACCCTGTTGCTCGACGCCACCTGGGGCGCCAACCTCACGGCCCACGCCAAGGTCGACCTGATCGATCTCTACGACCGTAACCCGACCTCGAGCGACAAGGAGTTCGACGTCGACGAGCTGTGGATCCGGTTCGGCACCGATCCGGCGGTGCTCCCGGAGCGCTTCGGCGCTTCCCTCAAGGTGGGGAAGTTCGCCCACTTCGAACGCCAGAACGACCGCCATCTCGAGAGCTACGGCTTGATCTCGACCGCGTTCAACCGCTTCGAGGATCAAGGTCTCGAGCTCGCTCTCGACTTCGGCCGGCACCTCTACCTGCGCGGCTCGCTCACCCAGGGCAATCCGCTCTTCTTCCGCGACCCCAACGCGCTCGCCGGCGACAACGGCACGCCGGACAACGACCCGCAGTTGCACACCAATCCGCAGCCGAGACTGGCCAGCGGGTTCCCGATCCTCTACGACGCCGAGGTCGAGGATCTGGACGTCGACGGCGACCTGGAGAGCGGGGTGGGACTGGGCATCCGCTTCGGCGAGCCGGGCTCGGGGCGGGAGCTCAACCTGCTCGCGTGGGCTTACCGCAGGACGCTCGCCGAAACGGTCGCCCTGAACGGTACCTTCTACGGCGGTGACCTCGATCTGCTGAACGGCCCATTCGACGCTTTCAGCCTGCCGATCTCGGGCGAGGACAAGCAGGAAGTCGGCGGCAACCTCTGGCTCTACCTGGGTGGATTCTCGTTGTTCGGCCAGTACGTCGCGCAGGAAGTCGCCGGCATGGACCGCACCGGCTACGAAGGGGAGATGGCTTGGCGCTTCGAGCTGCCGCTCGTCTGGGCGGTCGGGGGGCGTCAGCTCTTCCCCCACGTTCAGCCGGCCGTGCGCTACTCCTATCTCGAGCCCGAGTTCGTCGGCGGCTCGCCGCGGTATCCCGCGCCCTCGGTGCGCTGGGAGTGGGTCAAGCTGGACTACGGGATCCGGCTCGGCATCGTGCAGGGCGTCGACCTGACGGTCGAGTTCGCCGACCACGAGATCACCCTGGCGAACGGGCGCAAGGTCTCGAACGACGAGCTGCTGTCGACCCTGCGCTTCCGCATGTAGCCCGCCTCAGGCGAAGAGCGCGCGCGGGTCGACGCCGCCGTTGACCCAGGTTGCGTCGGCCGCCTGGAGCGCGCCGGGGAGCGCGCAGCGCGAGAATCCCAGCGCCGCGAGCTCGCCCTCCAGTCCCCATGCAGCCTCGCCGGCCAGCGCGGCGCCCTGCCAGCGGCCGCGCCAGGGGGCGAGCGCCGCGAGCGCGCCGGTGAGTGTCGGGACCGGATGGAGGCGCACCGTGCGCAAGCCGGGCGAGGGCCGGAAGTCCGCTCGCGACTCGACGATCACGGTGCCTTGAGCCAGCGCGAGGCGAGGCATCGCGAGGCCGCGCAACTCCGCTTCGGCGCGCGCCTGCTGCACCGCCGCGGCCTGCTCGGGAGCGAGCGGCCCCGGCGGGAGCCTGCCGTGCTCGAGCGCCAGCGCCCAGGCCAGCATCTCGCCGAGCTCGTCGGCGTCGCCGTCGACGTAGACCGCCTGGACCGACAGGCAGCCCCGCTGGTCGAAGAGCGCGACGTCGCGCGCCAAGCCACGCGCCACGGCGAGCCGATCGACGCCCTGCCCGATCAGGGCGACGCTCGCCTTGGGCCCGTGCGAGATCAGGCGCGAACCGAAGCGCGGCGCCAGCGCGGCGGCAGCCTCGCCGCCGCCATAGACCACCAGCCGCTCGACGGGATCGAAGGCGGCCCCGACCAGCGCGCCCGCGTCGCCCGCGAAGCTCACTGCCGCGAACGCGTCGGCGAGCGTCGGCGCGCGCGCGACGAGGGCGGCGAGGAAGGCCGGAGCGAAGAGCGGCTCCGCGGAGGCCGACTTGAGCAACAGGGGCCGACCGGCGAGCAGTGCGGGGAGGAGGCACTGCGTGGCGAGCCCGGGCAGGTTCCCCGCCAGGATCGCGCCCGCGAGGCCCCGCGGTGCTCCGGGCGGGAGGCCGGCGGCGAGCTCGCGCGCCGCGGCGTCGCGCACTCCGCCGAGGAGAACCTCCAGTCCTTCGCAGAGCCCTTCCGCCGAGAGACGCGAGGTCGTCAGGAGCTGCGGAAAGAGCCGCCGTCGCTCCGCGGCCTCGGGGTCGAGGAAGGTCTCGACCGTCGAGCCCCAGGCCGTGAGGCGGCCGGCGAGCGGGAGCGCCGCGAGCGCCGCGGGGCCGCGCGCGGCGAGATGGGTCGCGATCCGGGCGAGCTCCGCGGCGGTGAAACTGCCGCGCATCCATCCGCCCGCTTCGACCGCCGATCGGCCGGGCGCCAGGCCCTCGGGCACCGCGTAGTCCGCGAGCACGGCTGCTATGTTACGGCGCGGAGGGCGCAATGATGAAAGCGACGCTGAGCCTCTACGAGATCCCCGCTCACGCACCCGATCGATTGGCCGAGTTCTTCCGCGCGGTGTTCGGTTGGGAGTCGTTCGTGGTGCCGTGGGACGGACCGCGTTACCTGCGCCTCCTCGCGCCGGAGGACCCGCGGCGACCGGGAGCCGGCATCCTGGCGCGGGAGGGCGGGGGAGAGCGGCTGGTCGACCGGCTGACCGTGATGATCGAGATCGACGGCGAGCCGCTCGCCGAGACCCTCGAGCGGATCGCCGCGCACGGCGGCACGATCGAGCTCGCCCCGACGGCGATCGGCAAGTTCGGCCATCACGCCCGCTTCCACGATCCCGAAGGCAACAGCTTCGGGCTCTGGCAGCGACTAGCGTCCTGAAGCGAGCTCCTCGACGAGCAGCGAGCAGCCGCGCAGCGCCGCCTCGGGCGCCCGGCCGGCCAGGCGGAAGCCCTCGCCGTCGAGCGATCCCAGGTCCTCGGTGAGAACGTGCAGCGCCGAGCCGAGGTTGGCGAGATCGAAGAAGGCGAGCAGTCCGCTCGTGCCTGCGGGAAGCTCGGCGAGTGTCTCCGGATCGAGTGCCCGCACGCGCATCCAGGCCGGAGGCACGAAGCGGGTCGGATCGCCGCCCGCGAGAGTGGCGGTGTAGCACTGACTGGTGAGCTCGGTCATGCCGTACTCCGAGACCACGTGCGAAGCGGGCACGGCGAGCCAGTCGGCGCACTGGGTGAGAAGCGTTTCCCGTGTCAACGTCCGACTGCGTCCCTTGAACCCGCCGGTCTCGAAGATCGCGCTGCCCGGAGGAAGACGGAAGCGCAAGTTCATCCGCGCGAGGAAGTCGAGCAGATCGGCGAGCGCGAAGGCGGTCGCGAGGAGGCGCACCGGCCGGCCGGCGCGCTGATGCGCCGCGAGCCAGGAGCGGGCCTTGCCCATCTCGACGCCGCGCTCGGCGAAGGCGTAGGTCGAGCCCGGAGCGCCATAGGTCGCCAGCACGTGGTCGATCATGAAGCCCAGGCTGGAGTCCGCGACCTGAGCGCGCGGCGGAACCAGCGCCAGCATCGGCGGGCGCTCCCCAGCGGGCAGCAGGAAGCGCGGGAACGAGGCGTCGATCGCGGCGCGGTAGAGCTCCGGAAAGGGCTGACGGTGAACGCTGCGCTCGCCGCCCAGCGTGCCGCTCGAGCGGAAGACCTCGCGGGGCGGATCGGTTGCAAGATGAATCGTCGCGAAGGCCGCTGCCGGTACCATGGGGATCTCGCGCCAGGAAGCGACTGTCGCCGGGGTGACGCCGCGCCGTTCGCAGAGCGCGCGGTAGGGAGCGATCCGCTCGAGCTGATAGGCGAAAGCGTCGCGAACGAGCGGCGCGAAGGCGCTGTCCTGCGGCGCCGCGATGAAGTGGGCGATGCGCTCTTCGATCACCCGGTGATTCTGCCACGCGACCGTCCGGCGGCGCCGCTCTGCTATGCTGCGCCACGGTCTCCGCCATGACATCGCGCGCGCGGTCTCTCTCGGCCTGGGTCATCGCCGGCCTGCTCGCGGCCGGCGCCCTCTCGGCCCTCGAGCTCTCCGGCCGGATCGTGCTGGCCGAGAAGGGTCGCCCCTCGAACGACCGGTCGTTGCGGCCGGAGAACTCGGTGGTCGTCTTCGAGCCGGAGCGCGCCGGTCCGCGCCCGAAACCGGTGGTCGCCGAGATGGCGACGGTGCGCAAGGAGTTCTCGCCCCGCCTTCTCGTGGTGCCGGTCGGCTCGACGGTGCGGTTCCCGAATCAGGACCCGATCCTGCACAACGTCTTTTCGGTCTCGGGGCAGAACCACTTCGACCTGGGGCTGCTCGGCAACGGCCCGGGCAAGTCCGCGACCTTCCACGAAGCGGGGATCGTGCGCGTCTTCTGCAACGTGCACCATGCCATGTTCGCCTACGTCTATGTCGTCGCGAGCCCGCACTACACGCACGCCCGGCCGTCGGGCGAGTTTCGCCTGAGCGACCTGCCGGCGGGTGGCGGGAAGCTCGTGATCTGGCACGAGCGGGGCGCTCCGCTGGAGCGCCGTGTCGACCTCCCCGCCGCCGCCCCGCTGGAGATCCTGGTCGACGTTTCGCTGCCGCGCATCCCGCCGCACAAGAACAAGTTCGGCAAGTCGTACAGCGGACCGGGCTATGGCTGAGCGCGGCCGCGGCCTGTCGCTCGGCACGCGCATCTTCCTCGTCTCCGGGGCGCTGCTCGCCTTGGCGCTCGGTATCGCGGTCGCAGTCACCTCCTGGCTCGGCAACCGAATCGGCCGCGAGGCCGCGGCGGAACGCATCTCGGCCGGCAACTCGGTGCAGACGGCGTCGCAGCAGCAGCGTTACCAACAGCTGCAGCTGCTCACCCGGGTGCTGGTCTCCGACCCGGAGTTCAAGGCCTATCTGCTCAGCGCCATCGACCAGCGCGACGCGCTATCGCTGCTCGACCAGCTCGACGAGCGCCAGAACGACCTGGGCTACGACTTCGCGCTCCTGGTCGATCCGCAGGGCCGGCTGCTGGTGCGCACCGACCAGCCCGATGCGGCGCCGATCGACCTGTCGCAGCGGCCGCTCATTCGCCAGGTCCTCGCCGAGTTCGAGGCGACCGGGGTGTGGCACGAAGGCAACCGGATCTACGAGGCGGTCGCCGTGCCGCTCGCCATCGATCAGAACGTCTTCGCCTTCCTCGCGGTCGGATTTGCGATCAACGACGTGCGCGCCTACGAAGTCAAACGGGTGACCAGCACCGAGGTGGCCTACCTGACGGCGACTTCGGCGGGCGCCGTGGTGGTGGCCTCGACCCTCGCGCCGCCGCAGCAGGATCGCCTGCTCGAGACGCTCAGGATCCAAGGGGATCTGCTCGAGCGCGTCACCCGGCGGGGAGAGAACGTCGACCAGGTGGAGCTCGAGCTCGACGGTCGGCACTGGCTCGCGCTGCTCGCGCCGCTCAAGGACGCGACCGGCCAGGCGGCCGGGGCCACGGTGGCGCTCGCCTCGCTCGACAAGGAGCTCCAGGGTTATCGCGAGATCCGCAATCTGTTGCTCGGTCTCGGCCTGGTCACCCTGGCGGCGGCGCTGGTGATCTCCTACCTCCTGTCGCGGCGCGTCTTCCGGCCGGTGCAGCAGCTGGTCGCGGCGACCACCGCGGCGCGCCAGGGGGACTACACGCTCGAGATCCCCACCTCCGGACCGGGCGAGGTCGCGGAGCTCGCCGGCGCCTTCAACGTGTTGCTCGCGGATCTGCGCGAGCGGCGCGACATGGCGGCCTACGTTTCGGCGTTGTCGCGCAACCTGCCGGAGCCCACGGCGCGCGGCGAAGCGCCGCCGAAGCCCGAGCAGCAGCCGACCACGGTGGTGGGAGTCGACCTGCGGCGCTACGCCAACCCGCGCGGCAGCGATCCTGAGGTCGTGCTGCTGCGCCTCTCGCGCGACCTGAAGCGGCTGGTCAACCTGGTGGAGGCGCACGGCGGCCACCTCGAGGCGATCTTCGGGCATCGCGCGCTGGCGAGCTTCGCCGGCCCGACCCGTTCCGAGCGCGCCCTCGCGGCGGCGACCGAGATCCTCGCCACCGTCTCGACGCGGGAGAACGCGTTCGAGGAGCCGCAGCCGCCGGCCGTCGCAGTCGCCTCGGGCGAGGCCACGACCGGGGCGGTGAATTTCGCCGACCTGCCCGAGCGCACCCTGATCGGTCTGCCGTTGCAGCAGGTCGAGGGCCTGCTGCGCGAAGCGAGCCCGGGCGAGATCCTGCTCTCGCCGGCGGTGCACGGCGAGCTCGCTTCCAGCCTCCAGATGGCGGGTCTCGAGCTCGCACCGCAGCGCGGCCTGCTCTCGACCCAGGCGATCTACATGCTCTCCGGCGAGCAGGCCGCGACGCTCGCCGGGCGCGCGCTCTCCGCCGCGCCGACCCGCGTGGTGCCGGATGCAGCCGCCGGACCGGCTGCCTTCGACACGCTGGCCGACATCGGCCCGGGATCGCTCCTGGGCTCGCGCTTCGAGATCCTGGCGACGCTCGGTGCGGGGGGCATGGGTGTGGTCTTCAAGGCGCGCGACCGCGAGCTCGACGACCTGGTCGCGTTGAAGATGCTGAAGCGCGACGTGGCCGGGGACCGTGCGCTGGTCGAGCGCCTGAAGAGCGAGATCCGTCTGGCGCGCAAGATCACCCATCCGAACGTGCTGCGCACGTTCGACTTCGGCGAGATCGACGGCGTGCCCTTCATCTCGATGGAGTACGTGCGCGGCCTCACTCTGCGCTCGATGCTCGAGCAGTCCGGGCGCCTGCCCTACTCGGCGGGACTGCGCCTCGCCCGTCAGCTCGCTTCGGGGCTCGCGGCAGCGCACGCCCAGGCGATCATCCACCGGGACATCAAGCCGGAGAACGTCATTCTCGACGCGCTCGGCAACGCCAAGCTGATGGACTTCGGGCTCGCCCGGCCGGTCCGCCGCCTGACTCCGGGTCAGACGCAGGCCGGCTTCATCGTCGGCACCCCGCACTACCTCGCCCCCGAGCAGCTCGAGGGACACGAGCCGGACACCCGGGCCGACATCTACGCCTGCGGCGTCCTGCTCTACGAGGTCTTCACCGGCCATCTGCCGTTCGGCGGCGCGAACGCCATGGAGATCGTCCTGCAGCACCTGAAGGAGGCCCCGGCGCCGCCGCGCAGCTACTGGCCGGAGATGCCGGCGGGGCTCGAACGGCTCCTGCTGCGCTGCCTCGAGAAGGCACCCGGCGACCGCTACGCGGACGCTTCGGAGCTCGTCCGCGAGCTCGAGCGGCTGACCGCCTGAACGGGCGCAGGAGAACCGGACTCCGGGGGTTCCACGCGACGGGTGGGGACCAGCGAGAGCGCGCCGGGAGCGGCGTCCGAGGAGTGGCGGCTCCTGGCCGAGGCGGGCGCCGGGAGGTCGGAGTCCTTCGCGCCGCTGGTCGAGCGACACCAGGCCCGGATCGTCGGCCTCTGCGAGCGCCTGCTCGGCGACCGCGACGAGGCGCGGGACGCCGCGCAGGAGGTCTTCCTCAAGGCTTTCCGGCATGCTGGATCGGCGCGGCCGATGGGGCAGCTCTCGACCTGGCTCTATCGCATCGCGGTGAATCACTGTTTCAATCGCCTGCGGCGGCGCAAAGTGCTGCGTTTCGTGTCGTTTTCCGGTCTCGGGGACCCTGCGCGCGAGGCCGCGACGGAGGGCTTCGACCCGCCGGACGGAGCGGCCGATCCGGAGGCGGCGCTGGCCTCCAGGGAGCGCTGGCGTCGGACCCGCACCGCCATCGACCAGTTGCCCGCCGGACAGCGCGCCGTGCTGATCCTGGCGAAGTTCGAAGGGCTGTCCTACCGTGAGATCGCCGAAACCCTGGGGCTGACGCAGGGCGCGGTGGAGAGCCGCCTGGTGCGCGCCATGCGCCGCCTCCAGGCGGCGCAGGAAGGAAGAGCGATGCGGGTTCCATTCGAAGAGGAGCGGCGATGAGAGCCAGCGAGGAGACTCGACTGCTGCGCCACCTGCGCGGCGAGGGGACGGCCGAGGAGCGTGCCGCGCTGGAGGTCCGTCTGCGGCGCGAGCCGGAGCTCGCGGCGGCGCACGCCCGGTTGGCGGCGACCTGGGATGGCCTCGAGCTGCCTCCGCCGTCCGTCGTCCCGCCGGGTTTCGCGGCTGCGGTCCTGTCCCGCCTGCACCTGCCGCCCGCGCCACCGCCGCTCTTCGCCGGCGCCTGGATGCGCGCCGCGGCTCTCGCAGCGCTGCTCGCCGGAGTGGCGCTGGGTGGACTGCTCGCCGGGCGCGCGAGCACGAGCTCCGAGGAGGCGCTGGCCTGGGAGCAGACCTCGCTCGCCGAGGAGTACCTCGCCGCCGAGGGAGCGGACGAGGCTCTCCCGGCGAGCGCTCCGGAGGCGCGATGAAGCGCGCTTGGCTGGGCGTTGCGCTGCTGCTCTCGATCGGGATCAACCTCGGGTTGATCGGCATGCAGCTGCTGCGCGATCGCGCCGCCGAGCGGCGGGACCGGGGCGAGCGCTGGAGCGAGCGCGACGTCGGGGAACGGATGGCGCGCCGCCTCGAGCTCGCCGGGGAGGAGCGGGAGCGCTTCCTCGTCCTGCAGCGCCGGCTCGGCCGCAGCGTGCTCGAGGGGCGGCAGCGCATCCACGCGCTGCGCCAGGAGCTGCGCGACGAGCTGGTCGCCCCGGCGCCCGACCGCGCGCGGATCGACGCTCTGCTGACCGAGATCGCCGCGGAGCAGTCGGCGATCGATCGGGCGTTCACGGCCAACGTCCTGGAGAGCCGCGCCGCGCTCGGCGACGAGGCCGAGCGCGCCTACCTGCGTTTCGTCGAGCGGTTCGCCGGCGCAGTCGGTCCGGGACACGACTTCGCGCCGCGCCGGCCCGGCGGCGGACGCGGCGGGGCACCGCCGCGCGGCAGGGAAGGCGAGCCGCCGCCTTGAGCCGCGCGGGCGCATGATAATTTCGCGCCCATGATCCAGACCCTCAAGCTCGACGCCGCTGGCAGCCTGAGCACCGGCGGTATGGACCTCGCGCGCGCGCCGCTCGCCGAGGGCGAGCTGTTGTGGGTCGACCTCGAAGCCGAGCACGAGGTGGCCGAGAGCTTCCTGCGCGAGCTCGAGTTCCATCCGCTCGCCATCGAGGACACCTTCACCTTGCAGCACCAGCCGCGGGTCGAGGAATACGCCAACCACCTCTTCGTCATCGTGCGCGGCATCGATTTCAATGCCAAGGACCCGCTCGCGGAGCTGCACACCCTGAAGCTGGCGGCGTTCCTGAGCGGTCCGCGACTGGTCACCGTCCACCGCGCCGCCTCGCGCAGCATCAACACGATCCGCCGCCGCATCCTCGAGTCGCGCCGCATGCCGACCAGCGGGCTGGTGCAGGTCCTCGCCACGGTCTGCGACGAGATGATCGATCACTATTTCCCCGTGCTCGACGAGATCGGCGGCGAGATCGAGGAGCTCGAGGCGAGCGTGCTCGCGCAGCCCAGCCAGGAGCACCTGGAGCGGATCCTCGACCTGCGGCGCAAGCTGAGCGAGGTCCGGCGCGCGATGCTGCCGCATCGCGCCGTGTTCGGTCATCTCGCGGGGTCGCGCAGTCCGATCTTCGACGCCTCGACGACGCTGAGCTTCCGTGACACTCTGGAGAACGTCATGCGTCTGGCCGACGCGGTCGACCAGCAGCGCGACCAGCTGGGGAACGTGAAGGACACCTACCTCTCGGTGGTGAGCCAGCGCACCAACGACATCATGAAGGTGCTCACCCTCTTTTCCGCTGTCATGCTGCCGCTCACCTTCATCGCCGGGGTCTATGGGATGAACTTCGAGCACATGCCCGAGCTCGCGACGCGCTACGGCTACTTCGTGGTGCTGGGGGTGATGGCGGCGGTCGGGACCGGCATGGTGCTCTGGTTCAAGCGCCGCCGCTGGCTCTGAGGCCCCGATCCGGAGCAAAAAAAGGGCCCCGCCACGGGCGGGGCTCGAAGGAGGGGTGAAGCGTCGGAGATCGTCTCGTGCGGCGTTCTCTTCAACCCAGTCTTACGGGGAGGGCGGCCGGAGCGTCCAAGCCCGTCTAACGGGGAGAGCCGGCGCGAGCCGCGAAGAAACGGCGGGCGACCTCCGCCGGCTCGCCGGTGAGCCCCTCCGCCTCCTGCTCGGCGAGCCAATCGGCCGGCAGACGATCGCGATAGGGCCGGTCGAGAAAGCGCCGGTCGAAGAGCGCGATCACTCCGGCATCCTCCGCCGAGCGGATGAGCCGGCCCGCGGCCTGCACCACCCGGGTCATGCCCGGCACCACGAAGGCATACTCGAAGCCGCGCTCGAATCGCTCCTCGTAGTAGCTCTGCAGGAGGCGGGTCTCCAGGGTCGGCACCGGTAGACAGGGGCCGACCACCGCCACGGCGCGCAGGATGTCTCCCGGGTAGTCGACCCCCTCCGCGAAGACCCCCCCGGCGACCGCGAGCAGGAAGACGTCGCCGAGCAGCGATCCGCGCAGCGTCGCGAGCAGCGCCTCGCGGTCGCGCTCGCTGTCGGTGCGCTGCTGGATGAAGATCCTCTTGCCGTGCGGGGCCATCTTGCCGGCGACGTCGGCGAGGAACTGGTAGCTCGGGAAGAGCGCCAGGCAGTTGCCCGGCACCGCGTCGGCGAAGGCGCTCAATCGGTCGGCGAGGGTCTGGGCGTTGGCGGCCCGCTCGCGATAGAGGGTACTGACCGCGCTGTCGATGACGATCCGCCGGTTCTCGGGCGGAAAGGGGCTCGGCAGGACGAGCGCGGCTGTGCGGCCGGTTTCGAAGCCGAGCAGGTCGCGGTAGAACTCGGGCGGCGAGAGGGTCGCTGAGAGCCCGATCGCCGAATGGACCCGGGAGAGGACGCGGGCCAGGAAGCGGCTCGGGTCCTTGCAGAGAACGCGCAGCCGGCGATCCTCTCCTCGCCGCTCGCAGAGATGGGCGACCGCGATCCCCTCGAGCGCCAGTCCGTCGAGGAAGCGCAGGGTGGAGAAGTAGAGGTCGACGAAGGGATCCTCGGCGCGGAAGCTCCTGGTTTCGCGTCGATGCTCGAGGTAGTCGACGAAGGCGGCGTCGAGCTCCGGGCGGAGCCGCCAGAGACGCTCCTCGGGCAGCGGCGCTTCGACCGCCGAATCCCCCGGCGGCTGATCGGCGAGCGCGGCGTCCACCCATGTTTCGGCAAGCTCGGCGAGCGCCAGGCTGAGGCGTTCGAGCTCCCGCTCCACCGGGGAGCTGCCGCGCGCGGCGGCCTCCGCGGCCCGCCGGGCGTCGAGCGAGGAGAGCTCGGGCGAGAGATAGCCGCGCCCGCGTTCGACGAGGTTGTGCACCTCGTCGATCACCAGCACGACGTCGGAGAGGTCCTCCTCGGCAGCGAAGCTCGCCAGCGCGACGTGCGGATCGAACACGTAGTTGTAGTCGCAGACCACCGCCTGGCAGCGGCCCGCGAGGTCGAGGCTGACCTCGAAGGGACAGATCTCCTGCTGCGTCGCGGCCGAGAAGACCAGGTCGGGCTCGAGCACCGGTGCCTCGCCGAGCAGGCGCGGCACGACGCCGGAGGTCTGCAGCTTGGCGTAGTAGTCGCGCGCGAACGGGCAGTAGTCCTCGTGGCAGATCACCTCGCCGTTGGCGCACATCCGCGCCTTGGCGCGCAGACGCACGGCGTGCAGGGCGCCGCCGCTCTCGAGCTGTTGCAGCACCTTGACCGCCATCTCCTGCTGCAGGGTCTTGGCGGTGAGCAGGAAGAGCCGCTTGTCGCGCCCCAGCGCGAAGCGCAGCGCCGGGAAGATCGCGGCGGCGGTCTTGCCCAGGCCGGTGGGGGCCTCGAGCAGGAGATGCTCCCCCTGCTCGAGGGCGCGTTCGACCGCGGCGACGATCGCCGCCTGACCGGGACGCAGGGTGGTGTGGGGGAAGCGCAGCGCTTCGGCGGCCCGATGGCGGTCGGCGGCGGCGGTGCGCGCCTCGCGGAGCTCGCGCAGCAGAGCATTGAGGCGGCGGTGGATCGCGGCCTCGAGGACCGCGAAGTCGATCTCGAGCGGCTGGCGCTCGACTTGGTCGCTGCCGATCGCGATGAGCACCAGCTCGGCGCGCACCGGCACGCCGTCCCGCTGGGTGAGCATCCAGGCATAGAGCGCGGCCTGCCGCTCGTAGATCTGGCGCACCGCCGGCGCGAGCTGACCGGCGCGCCGCACCGACTTGATCTCCTCGACCACCAGCGTGCCGTCGGCCTCCTTGCGCAACCCGTCGGCGCGGCCGGTCACCACCACCTGCCAGCCGCGATGGACCAGCTCGTGGCGCAGCGCCACTTCGCGGCGATAGGTCGGGTCCTCGGCGAGAGCCTGCTCCTGATAACGCCCGTGAATCGCCTGGCCGAGCCAGAGGCGCTCGAAGCCACCCCGGTTGGCGAAACCGAGGCTGCGCAGGAGCTGGGGTTCGAGCAGGTCGGCGACCGAGAGCTCGATGCGGGAGGCGGTCTCGTCGACGCGCGGAGCCATCGGCCGGAGAGTCTATGCCGCCCCGTGCCTCGGCTTGCCGTCCCGGGGGGCGTCGGATACGCTGCCCGACGGTTTCTCCGCCGCGCAATGCCCTGCGGGAGGCGTGATGCTGCAGCTGATTTCGGTCCTCGGGCTGTTCTCCATGATGGCCATCGCCTGGCTCCTCTCGGTCAACCGGCGGGCCGTTCGCTGGCGGCCGGTGGTGATGGGGACGCTGCTGCAAGTGGTTTTCGCGCTGATCATCCTCAAGACCGAAGTCGGGCGGCAGGCCTTCGACGCCATGGGGGCGGTGATCAACCGCTTCCTCGACTTCACCGACGCCGGCGCCTCGTTCGTCTTCGGCGACCGCTTCAAGGAGTTCTACTTCGCCTTCAAGGTCCTGCCGACGATCATCTTCTTCTCGAGCTTCATCACCATCCTCTACTACCTGAAGATCCTGCAGAAGATCGTCGGGCTCTTCGCCCGCGTGATGGTCAAGGTGATGGGCACCGCCGGCGCGGAGTCGCTCTCCGCCTCGGCCAACATCTTCGTCGGCCAGACCGAGGCGCCGTTGCTCATCCGGCCCTACGTGCCGTCGATGACCCAGTCGGAGCTGATGGCGGTGATGACCGGCGGCTTCGCCACCGTCGCCGGCGGCGTGATGGCGGCATACGTCGGCATGGGGGTCTCGGCAAAGCACCTGCTCGCGGCCTCCGTGATGTCGGCCCCGGCGGCGCTGGTGATGGCCAAGCTGATGTTCCCCGAGACCGAGCACAGCGCCACCGCCGGCAAGGTGGAGATCGAAGTGGAGAGGCCCTGGGCCAACGTGATCGACGCCGCGGCTTCGGGCGCCGCGGACGGCCTCAAGCTGGCGCTCAACGTGGGCGCCATGTTGATCGCCTTCGTCGGCCTGATCGCGCTGCTCGACTGGCCGATCGTCGCGCTCGGCAAGGCGATCGGCGTCGAACAGATGTCGCTGCGCTGGATCCTCGGGGAGGTCTGCCGGCCGCTCGCCTGGCTGATGGGCGTGCCCTGGGCCGAGTCCTCTCAGGTGGGCACCCTGATCGGCATCAAGACCGCGGTCAACGAATTCGTGGGCTACGTCGAGATGGAGAAGATGGTGGCGGCGGGTCAACTTTCGCAGCGCGCCGAGGTGATCGCCACCTACGCCCTGTGCGGCTTCTCCAACTTCTCGTCGATCGCCATCCAGATCGGCGGCATCGGCGGCATGGCTCCCGAGCGCAAGGCGGACCTCGCCCGCCTCGGACTGCGTGCCATGGTGGCCGGCTCGCTCGCCTGTTTCCAGACCGCGACGATCGCCGGTTTCCTGCTCTAGCGCTGCTCTAGTTTTCGCTCAGGAACTCGCGCACCGCGGCGAGGAAGTCGGCGGGACACTCCTCCATCGGCGAGTGCCCGCAGCCGGGCAGCGCGACGAAGCGGGCGCGTGGCATGTCACGGACGTGCTCCTCGGCGCCGGCGACGTCGATCAGCTCGTCTTCCTTCCCCCAGACGACCAGCGCCGGCTGCGCGATCGTGGCGAGGTCGAGATCCACGGGCGGCTCCTTGCTCGGCGCGGTGAGCCCGTAGAAAGCATCCTTCACCCCTTCGATGCGCAGCCGCTCGGCATAAGCGCGCACCAATGCGGGCGTCACCTTGGCGTCGTCGAAGTAGGCTTCGCGGAGGCCGCGGGCGATGTTGCGATTGCCGAGCGCCAGCGATCGCACGAAGAGGTCGGCCAGCGGGCGCCAGTGGAAGAGGCGGCTGCGTCGCGCGGCGGCGTAGCGCGGCATCGCATTGTCGACCAGCAGCAGCGCGTCGACCCGCTCGGGATGGGTGGATGCGAGGTGGAGGGAGATCGCGCCGCCGTAGGAATGTCCCGCGAACGTCGCGTTCGCGATCCCGAGAGAATCGAGCACCGCCAGGACGAGCTCCCCCTGGCCGCGCAGGGTGTAGCGCCCGGGGTCCCGCGGGCGCTCGGTGAAGCCGAAGCCGTTGAGGTCGATCGCCACCACGCGCCGCTGGCGCGCCAGCTCGGGGAGGACCGCGGACCAGCTGAGCGTCGATCCGCCGAAGCCGTGCAGCAGGACCAGCGGTCGCCCCTCGCCCGCCTGTTCGACCGAGACCCGCTGTCCGCCGACCTCGAGCAGGCGACCGGGCGGAAGCCCGGCGACCGCCTCGCCGTAGGAACGGATCGAAACGCAGCCGGCGGTGGACAGCGCGGCGAGCAGCGCCAGACGGCGGATGGCAGAGGAACTCGGCACCGGCGAACGATACGCGAAAGCGGCCGGCGCGGATCGCGCAGAGCGCGGCGCCGGACCGCGAGTCTGTCGGCGACGGCGCCGAACCGCTATGATGGAACCCGGAAGGGTCAATCTGAAGGTGACTTCGAGTCCGTCCCCGCCGCCGCGCCGTTTCTGGCGCGTGCTCTCGACGCTCGTCCTGCTCGTAGGGACGGGCGCGACGGCCGTTGTCGCGGCGGCAGCCCGGTCGACGGCGGCCACCAGGCCCGCGACGCTCTCCGAAGCGCTGACCCGCGAGGTCGAGGGGGCGCGTCGCGCCGCTCGCCAGGTCGGGGTCAACATCGTCGATCTGTCGTCGCGTCAGACGGCGTTCGCGTTCGCCGCCGATGAGCCGCGGATCCTCGCCTCGAACACCAAGCTGCTCACCACCGCCGCCGCCCTGGGGACGCTCGGCTCGGAGCACCGGTTCAGGACCCGGGTCGCGCTGCGCGGGACGGTGGCGGACGGCGTGCTGACGGGGGATCTCGCGGTCTTCGGCGGCGGCGATCCCAACATCTCGGGGCGCTTCCACGACGGCGACTCCTACGCCGTCTTCCGCCAGTGGGCAGCGGCGCTCAAGGCGCGCGGCGTCGGCCGGGTGAGCGGGGACCTGGTGCTGGTCAACGGCCTCTTCGCCCCACCGCGCATCCATCCCGACTGGCCGCGCGACCAGCTCACGACCTGGTACGAGGCGCCGGTCGACGCCCTCTCCTTCAACGACAACTGCGTGCTGGTGAGGACCTCGCCCGCCCCACAGGTAGGTGCCCCGGCGCGCGTCGAGACGGTGCCCAAGCTCGCCTACTTCGCGGTCCAGAACAGCGCGCGCACCAGCGGCTCGCGCCAGGAGAACCGACTGATCGTCGGCCGGCTCGGCGACAGCGACACGCTGGTGGTGAGCGGGGCGATCTACCGCGGCTCGGCTCCGTCCGAAGAGTGGGTGGCGGTGCACGATCCGGCGGCCTATTTCGGCGCGGCGCTCCGCGCGGCGCTCGCCGAGGAGGGCATCGGGATCGGCGGCGGACTGCGCCAGGAGCACGGACTCCCGGAGTCGGAGTGGGAGTTGGTCACGGTGTGGGAGAGCGATCTCGCGCAGACGCTCGAGGTGACCAACAAGCGGAGCCAGAACTTCTACGCCGAGACGCTCGCCAAGTTCCTCGGCTGGCAGCAGCGCGGCGACGGTAGCTGGGCCGGGGGGATTGCGGTGGTCAGCGACTTCCTCACCGGTCTCGGGCTGGCGCCGGCCGAGTTCCAGCTCGCCGACGGCTCGGGGCTGTCACGCGGCAACTTGGCGTCGCCGCGCGCCATGACCACCCTGCTCGAGCGCATGTACTTTCACGCCCTGGGCCGCGATTTCCTGCGCTCGCTGCCGTTCAGCGGCGAGCCGGGCCTGCGCTGGGAGCGCCGCTTGGCGCGCGCGCCCTACGCCGGCAACGTCTTCGCCAAGACCGGAACGATCCGCGGTGTCTCGACCCTGTCGGGCTACGCGCGGGCGGTTTCGGGGAAGGTCTACGCCTTCTCGATCCTCTGCAACCAGGTGCGCAGCAACGCCGCCGCGCAGGCGGCGCAGGACCGCATCGTCAGTGCCCTGATCGACCGCGGCTGAGCCGCTGGTCGTCGAGTCCGCCCGAAAGGAGCCCATGAACGCGATGGAGACCCGTCCCACGGATTACCGTCAGCTGATGAAGCGCGTCGAACAACTGGTGCGCGACATCCAGGCCTCCGAGGAGTCGGAGGCCACGGTGCACTCCCTCGCCGACGCGATCATCCAGCATTTCCGTGACGCGCTGGGCTTCTATGGCGGCCGCCTCTACCACTGGGACGGCGAGGGCTACGTGCTGACCGCCACCTTTCCCGACGCCAAGCCGGTCGAGGACGGCGTCCGGCTGCCGCCCACCTACGGCGCGATCCAGGCGCTGTTCAACGAGGGGGCGGTGTACATGGGGAGCGACGACCCGCGGACCGATCCGCGGATCGAGGGTCAGCTGGGCGTCAAGAGCTTCGCGGCGATCGAGGTCGGCGACGAGGAGTACATCCTCTCCTTCGACGTCGCGGAGGGGCACCACCGCGACGACGTGCTCTTCTCGCTCTCGGTGCTGCGCCACGCGATCAACCAGAAGCTGCGCCAAGAGCGGATGCAGGAGGTGTTCAACGAGGCGCGCAAGATCCAGGCCTCGATCCTGCCGCGCCGGGTGCCGGTCTACGGCAACTACCAGCTGTGGGGCAGCACGAAGACGATGGACTCGGTGGGCGGCGACTACTTCGACTACATCCCGATCACCGACAAGCTGCTCGGGCTGGCGATCGCGGACGTCTCGGGGCACGGCCTGCCGGCGGCGCTGCAGGTGCGCGACATCTACATGGGCCTGCGCATGGGGATCGCGCGCGACCTGAAGATCGTGCGCACCGTCGAGCGGATGAACGCCATCATCCACAAGTCGACGCTGACCAGCCGGTTCGTGTCGATGTTCTACGGCGAGCTCGAGCTCAACGGCCTGTTCATCTACGTCAACGCCGGGCACCCGCCGCCGTTCCTGTTGAGCGCTGCCGGCGCGGTGACCTCCCTCGAAGAGGGCGGCGCGGTGCTCGGTCCCGTCTTCGACGCCTCCTACGAGCGCGGCTTCGTCCGCCTGCAGCCGGGCGACACCATGGTGCTCTACACCGACGGCATGATCGAGGCGACGCCCCCCGACACCGAAGGGGGGCCCGAGTTCGGCATCGACCGGCTGGTCGAGGTGACGCGCGCCCATCAGGGCAAGTCGGCACGCGAGATCGGCGAGGCGCTGATGGCGGCGGTCGAGGCCTACCGCGGCGGCGCCGAGCCGCAGGACGACCGCACCGTCCTGGTGCTCACCAACCCTCCCGCGCCGGCGAAGGGCTAGCGCCGGCCGAGCGGCACGACGTCGAGCTCCTGGCGGAGCTTGATCAGCGAGTCGGCGGGGTAGACGCCGGAGCGGAGTTGGACGCCGGTGTAGACCTGGGTCCGCGCCCCGACGACCGTTCCCGGATTGAGCACCGAGTTGCAGCCCACCGCGACGCCGTCGCCGAGGATCGCGCCGAGCTTGCGCCGGCCGGTCGGCAGTGGGCCTGCGGCGCTGGGGATCGCGATCTCCCGTCCGTCGTGGCGGAAGTTGGAGAGGATGACGCCGGCGCCGAGATTGACCTCGTGGCCGAGGATCGAATCGCCGACGTAGTTCAGATGCGCGGCGTGCGCGCCGGGGAAGAGGATGGCGCGCTTCATCTCGACGTTGGCGCCGATCACGCAGCCGTCCCCCAGCCAGCAGCCGCCGCGCAGATAGGCGCCGACCCGGATCTCGACCTCCTCGCCGATCCAGAGCGGACCCTCGAGCACCGCGCCGGGGGCGACGCGGCTCCCCTTGCCGATCACGATCCGGTCGCCCAGCAGCTGCGCCACGGGATGGACCCGGCCGGCGATCGCCGAAGAGGGGAGCGCGGCGAACAGCTCCTCGAGCGGCTCCTCGAGCAGCGCCCAGGGGCGCTCCGCCTGCCAGGCCGCGGCGAAGGGGACCGGCAGCTCGCGGAAGAGCTGCGGCAGTACGCTCATGGCCGGGCGGCGCGCGCGCGGTAGTAGGGCAGCGTCTGGTCGAGCCCCTGCTCGAGCCGGGTCTTCGGCGCGGCGCCCATGGCGCGCTCGAGCGCCGAGGCGTCGAGCGCATTGCGCCTGAGCTCGGCGGCGATCGGCGGCGCATGCACCGGCCGGATCGTCGAGCCGAGGCGTGTGGCGACCATTCCGTAGAGCGCGTTGACCGTGGTCTCGCGGCCGGTTCCGAGGTTGTAGATCCCGCTCGTCCAGCGCTCGATGGCGGCGCGGTTGGCCGCCGCCACGTCGCCGACGAAGACGTAGTCGCGAGTCTGCTCGCCGTCGTCGAAGATGCGCGGCGTCTCGCCAGCGAGCAGCTTCTCGGCGAGGATGGCGACGATTCCCGCCTCTCCCTTGGGTTCCTGACGCGGGCCGTAGATGTTGGCGTAACGGAAGACGATCGGGTCGAGGTCGCCCATCTCCCGGAAGGCGTCGAGGTAGAGCTCGACCGAGAGCTTGGCGCAGCCGTAGGGGCTGGTCGGCCGCTTGGGGTGCTCCTCGTCGCAGGGGTAGACCTGCTGCGTGCCGTAGACCGTGCCGCCGGACGAAGCGAAGAGGAGCTGACGGATGCCGCAACGCCTGCAGGCCTGAATCAGCTCGAGGGTGGCCAGGATGTTGGCGCGCGCGTCGGCGGCCGGGTCCTCGAGCGAGACCCGGACGTTGACCTGCGCCGCGTGGTGGCTGACGACGTCGACGCGCTCGTCGGCCAGGAGCTCGGCGAGGCCGGGGTCGAGCAGGTCGCGCTGGTAGAACACCGCGCCGGCGGGGACATTCTCCCGCCGGCCGGTGGAGAGGTCGTCGATCACGACGGCGCGCTCGCCGTGGGCGAGCACGTCGTCGGCGATGTGGCTGCCGATGAAGCCGGCGCCACCGGTGATCAGGACGGTGCGTGCCATGACGCGGCATTATAGTGCTCGCGATGACGCGCTTCCGGCCGCTTCCCGCCGCATTCTTCCTGCGCTCGGCCGAGCTCGTGGCGCGCGACCTCCTGGGACGCTACCTGGTGCGCGAGCTCGACGGCACGCGCCTCGTCCTGCGGCTGGTCGAGACCGAGGCCTACCTCGGGGTTTCCGACGCCGCGAGCCACGCGCGGGGCGGCCACCGCTCGGCACGCAACGCGGCGATGTACCTCGCTGGCGGCCACGCCTACGTCTACTTCGTCTACGGCATGCACTGGTGCCTGAACGTGGTCTGCGCCGCGGCGGGAGAGCCGCATGCCGTGTTGCTGCGCGCCGGCGAGGCGGTCGAGGGTGCAGGCGTCATGGCGGAGCGCCGTGGCCTGGCGCGCGCGCCTCGCGCGCGCGAGCTCGCCGGAGGTCCCGCCCGCCTCTGCCAGGCGCTCGCGATCGAACGGCGCTTCGACGGTGCCGATCTGCGGCGCGGCGACCTGCGCCTGACCGCGGGCGAGCCGGTGGCGGACATCGAGGTGCTCCGCACGCGGCGGGTCGGCGTCGACTACGCCGGCGAGGCTGCGGGCTGGCCGCTCCGCTTCCTGGTGCGCGGGAGCCGCGAGGTGTCGAGTCGGGCCGGGATGGGAGGGAACCCGCGGGTCAGCGCTTCTCGAGTCGGATGTGACCGGCCTTGATCAGTTTCCAGAAAGCGATCTCGGCGTCGAGCGGATGGAGCGAGCTGATCTTGATCAGCGACTGGATGTCGTAGCTGCCGTTGAGGCGGGTGAGGAGGAATCCCTCCTGCGGCGAGATGTTCAGCTTGGTGAGCTCCTCCATGGTGCGGGCGAGCACCGGAACCGCTCCCGGACCGAGGCCGGAGCGCGCGATCTCGGAGCGCAGCCGGTCCTCCACCTTCTGCGCCTCGGTGGAGAGCTTCTTGCTGTCCGGGTCGAGAGCCCGCGCCGCGCGGACGTGGCGCAGCGCCGCCTCGAGCTCACCCTTCTGCAACAGCTGCTGGCCGGCGAGCAGCAGGGCGTCGGCGCTCACCAGGCCGGCGGCCGCCTCGACTTGCGCCGGGGCCGGAGTCGCGGCGGCGCGCTGGCGCACGATCTTCAAGCGTCCGGCCTGCGCCTGGCGGAAGAGGATGCGACAGACGTGGAACTCGCTCGAATGGGTCAGTTTGCAGATCTCGGCGACCGTCCGGTCGTCGTTGATCAGAGCGAGGATCTGGGGCGCCCCCTCGGTCATCAGCGACTCGTCGAAGGCGCCGACCACCACCGGGATCGAGCCGGTGTCCGGAATGAGCTCGCGGATCCGCCGCCATTCGTCGAGGCGCTGCATCCCTTCCAGAACCATGCCGGGGACGTCGAGGGCGATCGGCACCATGTTGGTCGCCGGGAGCTGCTGGTCGAGGAAGCGGAAGGCGCCCTCCGGCCAGTTGAAGACGTCGTAGATGCTCTCTTCGGCCTTGAGGCGCAGCATGCGGTACAGCTCGGGCTCGGAGATCGCTCCGATGGTCACCAGGATCTTGCCGAGCAGCATCTTGTTGCTTTCCTGCATGAGCATCGCCTGGGTGAGCTCGCGGTCGGTGATGAATCCGTGGCTGACAAGAAAGGCGCCGAGGTGCTCGCGCGGATCGGTCGAGGCGGACGAGATGATCATGCCGTCGCGGAAGAAGATCTGTTTCTGGACCTTGCCGTTCTCGACCACGAGCGTACCGGTCTTGGTGGATCCGGAGAGCCACTGGAGGAGCTCGGCGAGCTCCATGGTCTTGAGGTTGCCCGTGA
>CAZPZW010000037.1:0-23265 GCA_964591165.1 uncultured Thermoanaerobaculia bacterium
CGTGCGGCACGATCAGCTTGTGGGTGTAGCCCTGCTTCTCGGAGAGCGGGCCGCCGGCCTGGATGCGCTCGCGCGAGTAGGGGATCGCGCGGTCGAGGGCCGCCCAGCCGGCGCCCAGACCGAACGCGGCGACCATCAGCCGCGTATAGCCGAAGACGACCTGGGCCTGCAGCAATCCCTGCCCTTCCACGCCGCCGATGAGCCGGTCGACCGGGACCTCGACGGCGTCGAGATGGACGGCGGCGGTGTTGCTGGCGCGGATGCCGTGCTTGTCCTCGGGCTTGCCGTGCGCGAGGCCCGGCGTCCCGGCGTCGACCACGAACCAGGAGGGCCCGCCGGGCGTCTGCGCGAGGATGGAGTAGAGGTCGGCGAAGCCGCCGTTCGAGATCCACTGCTTGTTGCCGGTGATGCGGTAGCCGGTGATCGCGCCGCCGGGGCCGGCGACCGGTTCCGCCACGGTGCGCAGCGCGCCGAGGTCGCTTCCCGCTTCGGGCTCCGTCGCGCCGTAGGCCATGAGCAGCCCGCGCTCCGCGATGGCGCCCAGGAAGCGGCGCTTCTGCTCCTCGGTGCCGCCGAAGTGGATCGGATCGCTGCCCAGGAAGGTGGCGAGGACGCCGGTCGCGACGCCGAGGTCGATCTCGGCGAGCGCCTCGCAGACCCGGTAGACGTCGAAGGCTCCGCCCCCCATGCCGCCGTAGGGCTCGGGAATGAACAGGAGCTGCACGCCGAGATCGCCGCCGCACATGGCACGTACGACGTCCACCGGGAACTCGTCCCGGGCGTCGAGCTCGAGAAGTTTCTCGTCCGGCAGCTGCCCGCTTGCGAAGTCGCGGATCGCCTCCAGCGTGAGCTCCAGCGTTTCCCGATCCAGTCCCGCCGGCATCCTCCCCCTCCTGCTACGGACCTCGGCCTTTCTGTTGGAAACACTAGTGTTGGCGGTGAAGGGGAGCGCCGTCCCGGAGGGTGGCGGAGGACATCCGGCGGGGTGGGTCAGGGGGTGAGAGAATCGGCCCGTGGCGCCCACCCTGTTCGACGACGCCGCCGGCCCGGCGCAGCGGCAGGCCCGGCCGGCGGGCCCGCCCGCGCCGCTCGCCGACCGGATGCGTCCGCGGACCCTGGACGAGGTCGCCGGCCAGGACTCGGTGGTCGGCACCGACGGCTTCCTGCGCCGGGCGATCGCCGAGGACCGCGTTCCGTCGCTGGTCTTCTGGGGTCCCCCTGGCTGCGGCAAGACGACGCTCGCCCGCCTGATCGCCGATTCGACGCGCAGCCGCTTCGTCCCCTTCTCGGCGGTCACCTCGGGCATCAAGGAGATCAAGGAGGTGATGGCCGGCGCGGAGCGCCTGCGCGCCGCGGCCGGACAGCACACCCTTCTGTTCGTCGACGAGATCCACCGCTTCAACCGGGCCCAGCAGGACGCCTTTCTGCCCTACGTGGAGCGTGGCGACATCGTGCTGGTGGGAGCGACCACCGAGAACCCGTCGTTCGAGCTCAACGCCGCGCTGCTCTCGCGCTGCCGCGTCGTGGTGCTGCAGCCGCTCGCTCCGGAGGCGATCGTTCGCCTGGTCCGCCGCGCGCTCGCCGACCGGGAACGGGGCCTGGGCGCGAGCGCGGTCGAGCTCGACGAGGCGGCGCTCGCGGCGATCGCGCAGCTCGCCTCGGGGGACGCGCGGCGGGCGCTCACCCTGCTCGAGGGGGTGGTCGCCGATGCTCTGGCGGCGGGGCGGAGCAGCGCCTCCGAGCCCGAGGTCCGCCGCCTCGCCCAGCGCAAGGTGCTGCTCTACGACAAGGCGGGCGAGGAGCACTTCAACCTCATCTCGGCGCTCCACAAGTCGCTGCGCGAGAGCGATCCCGACGCCGCGCTCTACTGGCTCGGGCGGATGCTCGAAGCGGGCGAGGACGCCGACTACGTGGCGCGGCGGATGGTGCGCTTCGCGGTCGAGGACGTCGGTCTCGCCGATCCGCGAGCGGTCGAACAGGCGCTCGCCGGCTGGCAGAGCTACGAACGGCTGGGCAGCCCGGAGGGGGATCTGGCGCTCGCCCAGGTCGCCCTCTATCTCGCGTTGGCGCCGAAGAGCGTGGCGCTCTATCGCGCCTGGAGCGAGGTGCGCCGGACGGTCGCCGACCGCCCGGCCGACCCGGTTCCGCTGGCGATCCGCAACGCGCCGACCCGGCTGATGGAGGAGGTCGGCTACGGCGCGGGCTACGTCTACGCACCCGACACCCGCGAGGGAGTGGGCGGTCTGGAGTGCCTGCCCGACTCGCTGCGCGGGACGACGTTCTATCGCCCCTCGAGCGCCGGTTTCGAACAGCGTCTCGGCGAGCGGCTGGAGGAGATGGCCCGGAGACGGCTGGCGGCGCGGCGAGCCCGGGAGGATTCGGGAGACGGGGGAGGGAAGCGATGAGTCAGCGAGTGTCTGAAATGGCGCCGGTCGTGGGCGGCGAGCTGCGCTTCGAGATCGACGGCTCGGGTCCGCCGGTCGTTTTCGGGCACGGCTTCAGCCTCGATGTGCGGCTCTGGGAACCACAGCTCGCGTCCCTTGCCGCGACGCGCACCGTGGTGCGCTACGACCTGCGCGGCTTCGGCCGTTCGACGCCGGCCGCGACGCCCTACAACCACAGCGAGGACCTGCTCGCCCTGCTCGACCACCTCGGCTTCGCGAGCGTCGCTTTGGTCGGCCTGTCGCTCGGCGGCGCCGTGGCCCTCGGCGCGACGCTCCTAGCCCCGCGGCGCGTCGAGCGGCTGGCGCTGCTCGATTCGCTCCTCCCCGGTTACCCGTACAGCGAGGCGTTCCGCGGCGAGCACGTCGAGATCTGCGCCCTGGCGGCGGATCAGGACCTCGACGCCGCGCGCCGGCGTTGGCTCGCCTCGCCGTTCTTCGCGCCGGCGCTCGCCAATCCGGCGGCGGCGCCGCGCCTGCGCGAAATGGTCGCCGACTACTCGGGGTGGCACTGGACGCACCGCGATCCGGGGCGCTCGCTCAAGCCGCCGCTCGTGGAGCGCCTGCCGGAGGTGACGGTGCCGAGCCTGGTGATCGTCGGCGAGCTCGACATCGACGACTTCCAGGGCATCGCGCGGGCGGCGGCCGAGGGCCTGCCGCAGGCCCGCCTCGCGGTGGTCGAGGGTGCCGGCCATCTGCCGAACCTGGAACGGCCCGAGGCGGTGAACCGCCTGCTCGCCGAGTTCCTCTCCCGGCCATGACCCCGGCGGGTTGGTGGCTCCTGGCGGTCGTCGCTCTGGTGGTCGTCGTCCTCGCCGAGGGGCGCCGCCAGCGCCGGCGCTACGGTCGCGGCAGCGGCACCGGGACCGCGCTGGCCCGCGCCGGGCTGCTCGAGCTGCAACGCCAGCTCGAGCCGGAGCGCAAGGTGGAGCTGTTGGTCGAGGAGCGCCGCGAGCCGGAGCGCGACGCGCAAGGAGAGCCTCCGCAGACCCGGGGCGAAACAGGCCGCGGCGTGCTGCGTAGTAGGGATTGACGCAGGAGGAGACCCACCATGTCGCGCTCGCTCCGCCGTTCGTCGCAGCACCGGATGATCGCCGGCGTCATCGGCGGCCTCGCCGAGTTCTTCGGCCTCGACCCCACGGTGCTGCGCGTCGTCTACGTCGTCGGCTCGATCCTCTCGGCCGCCTTCCCGGGGATTCTGGTCTACGTCCTGCTCTGGATCGTCGTTCCCTTGCAGCGGCCCGGCGAGGCCTGAGATCGGGTGCGGGGCCTCCGGCGAGGGCCGCCCGATCGACAGCTCACCAAGAAGGAAAACGGGCGGCTCGTGAGAGCCGCCCGCAGACTGTCGAGGACTGTGTCGCCGGCCTTCGGTCAGGCGGCGCGCCGCCGCAGCAGCGCGATCGCGAGACCTGCCAGCGCCAAGGCGAGGAGGGCGAAGCCGAGGGTCGAGAGGGTCGGGATCTCGAGGACGCTTCCGGTCTCCTCGACGGTGACCGTGGCAGTGGCGCTGGCCTGTGCGGAGGCGCCGCCGACGTTGTAGGCCGTCCAGGTGGCGACGTTGGTGGTCGTGACGTCGATGACGACGTCGCTCACGGTGCCGAACGCGCTGCTGCCCGGGGCGAGCGGAAAGCCTAGGCCGGTGGCCAGCGTCCCGAGCTGGCTGTCGACGATGTCGTGCAGGTTCAGCGTGACGCTCCCGACATTGGTCGCGACGTAGCAGTAGGTCACCGGGGTTCCCGCCGGGACCGTGATGGCGCTCGTCGGGGCGCAGGTGGCCGGCACCGTGCCCACGGTCTTGGTGAGCGTGATCTCCGCCTGGCCGCTCGCCAGAACCATGTTGTCGTAGTAGACCGCCGAGGCACCGTTGGCGAACAGGTCGACCGCGGCGATGTTGAGCGCGCCGCCGCCGGAGACTTCGCCCGACCAGCTGCCCTGATAGAGCAACGCGTTGTTGTAGAAGAAGCTCTGAGTGTCGGCCGTGAGATCTATCTCGACCCGCAGCTGCACCCACTGGCCGCGGACGAGCGGCAGCGTGCCGCCGCTGACGCCGGTGTTGACCACCTGGTTCGACGCGCCGTTGAGCTCGACCTGGACGGACCAGTTGTAGGGTCCGCCATCGTTGTAGGTGTTGAGCAGGATGAAGTAGGACGTCCCGGTCATGCCGACCGGCACGAAGCTCCAGGCGATGTAGGCGAACGGACCGCTGTTGGCGCCGCTGTACGTGTGGACGAGGTCGGAGGCGCCGAGGATCTCGGCGGAGTTCGGCGCGGAGGCGAACTGCGCGCCGCTCGCCAGGGCGCCGGCGGCGGGGGAGTTGTCCCAGCCCTTCCAGCCTCCCTGCCCGTGCAGCTGGCTGCCGGTGGCGTAGCTGTCGAAGTTGTCGCTCCAGACGATGGCTTCGGGCGCGAGATGGGATTCGCCGGCCACCGGGGTCAAGACGAAGTCGCCGCCCAGAGTCGGAGGCGGAGACGGCGGGCCGGCCGGAGCGGGAGAGCCGCCGATCTCACTGGTGGCGACGCCCTGGGCGGCGCCGGCGATCAGCAGGGGGGCCAGGCACAGAACGGCCAAGGCCAGGAGCGGAAGGCGGAATCGACGGTTCATGGGCTCTCCTCCAGTTGGGACCGGCCAGCGGGTCCGGGCGCGATGAATGGACACTCGATGTTTACATCTTAGGCGCTAGTGCGCGGCGTCACAAGTAGTGGTTCGTCGGAATGGAAAGAGCCCCGGCCCCCCTGCGGGGACCGGGGCTCGAGAGCTCGTGCGCCGGCGTTGCGCTACGCGCTGCGCCGCCGGAGCAGTGCCAGGCCCAAGCCGGCGAGAGCCAGGGCGAGGAGCGCGAAGCCGAGGGTCGAGAGCGTGGGAATCTCGAGCGCGATCTCGCTGACGATGAAGTCGGTCGGATCTTCGGTCCCCGGCGGGTTCGGATCGTCGGTCAGCGCCGTCGCTTCGTTGGTGCCGTCGCCGTCGGCGTCGTACCAGATCGTGCCCTGGTTGGAGATCAGCTGGCCGCCGGTGCCCGGGTTGATCGTCGCCTCGATGGTCAGAGTCACCGAACCGAGGGCGGGGATCGACCCGTTCCAGGTCACGGTATTGCCCGCCGTGCCGACCGTGCCGCTCGTCGCTACGGCGCTCACCAGGGTGAGCTGCGGCGGCAGCGTGTCGCTGAACTCGTCGCCCGGATTGTCGAGCTGAGCGCCCGGGCCGGCGTTGTAGAGATCCACCGTGTAGGTGATCGTCTCGCCGACCAGGAAGGTCCCCGCGACGCTCTTGGTGCCCGACACGGAGGCGGGTGAGCCCACTTCGGTCGTGTCGGTGGCGCTGTTGTTCGCGCCGTTCGGGTCGGACGCGCCGCCACCGGCGGTGACCGTCGCGGTGTTGCTCAGGGTGCCGGTGAAGGCGCCGGAGATCGTGCCGTTGACCGTGAAGGTCACCGTCCCACCGACCGGCAGGTTCACCGCGGCGTTGATGTTGCCGGCGCCGTTCGCCGGGCAGGTCGCTCCACCCCCGCCCACGCAGGTCCAGGCGACGCCGGTGTAGGCCGCCGGGAAGGTGTCGGCGACGGTGGCCGTGGGCACGTTGGACGGACCGGAGTTGGTGGCGACGAGGGTGTAGGTCGTGGCTTGTCCCGGCGTCGCGTTGGTCAGCCCGTCGGTCTTGGTGATCGCCAAGTCTCCCTGCGGGGTCAGCGTGTCGGAGTCGGTCGCCGAGTTGTTGGCCGGGGCCGGATCGGAGACCCCGGTGCCGGTGCCCACGGTCGCGATGTTCGTCAGCGTGCCGGTCGCGGCGGGGCTGATGTTGCAGGTCGCGGTGTAGGTGACCGACCCTCCGGCGGGGAGGTTCACGGTGTCGTTGATGTTGCCGGCGCCGTTCGCCGTGCAGGTGCCGCCCACCGCCCCGACGCAGGTCCAGGTGCAGCCCGAGAGGATCGCCGGGAAGGTGTCCACGACGTTGGAGCCCGGTGCGTTGGACGGCCCGGAGTTCGACGCCACGATGGTGTAGGTGACCGGCGTCCCCGGGATCTCGGTGGCGGCCCCGTCGGTCTTGGTGATCGCGAGGTCGCCCTGGGGCGTCAAGGTGTCGACGTCGGTCCAGGAGTTGTTGGCCGGGTCGGGATCGGGGTTGGCGCTCGACACGGTCGCGGTGTTGGACAGCGATCCAGTCGCCGCCGCACTGATGTTGCAGGTCGCGGTGTAGGTGACCGAGGCGCCGTTCGGCAGGTTGACGGTGTCGTTGATGTTGCCGGAGACCGGGCCGGCGGTGCAGGTGCCGCCGAGCGTCCCGACGCAGGTCCAGGAGCAGCCGGAGAGGATCGCCGGGAAGGTGTCGGCCACCGTGCCACCCACCACCGGGTCGGGTCCGGCGTTCGAAGCGACGATGGTGTAGGTCACCGGCGTGCCGGGGATCTCGGTCGTGGCGCCATCCGTCTTGTTGATCGCGAGGTTCGACGAGAGCGGCCGGCAGGCGGTCACCGAGACGTCGTCGACGGCGACCCCTCCGAGCGCGATGGAGTTGTCCTGGTCCATGTGGAACAGGAGCTCGGTGTTGAGTCCCGCGAGTGCGTCCGCCCGGCGGGAGAAGACCCCCCATCCCGAGCTCTCGCCGATGTTCACGGTCGGATTCCCCACGGAGTCGGTCGGCGTCGCGTCGAGCCACTCGAAGAGTCGCACCGGCGTCGCGCCGCCAGCCTGCTGGTAATCGACGTAGTAGTGATCGAAAGTGGCGTTCTCGACCTGGTGGCGGTGCGCCCAGGTGACGACGACAGGAGCGGAGAGACCGGCGAGATTGATGTTCGGCGAGAGGAGATTCTGCGTCACGCTGCCGCTCGCCGCGTTGTTATAGGTATTGTCGAGGTCGGTCTTCCAGCAGTTGACGCCGCTGTTGCAGGTGGTGAAAGCGGCCACCGGGGGCGAGGTAGAGGTCGCGGCGGTCGCCGGGAGCCCGAGCTCCCACTCGTCGGCGGTGCCGCTGTGGGTGAACCCGGCCGCTCCCGCCTCGAAATCGGTCGAGAAGACCGTGGTGGGCAGGAAGCCAGGCGCGCAGGCAGCGGGCGGAGCCGGCTCGCAGACCCGCAGGCTCCAGCCGGTGAGCGTGCCGCCATTCGCCGCCGTGTCGTCCCGGATCTGCAGCGTCCAGGTCCCGCCGGCGTTCTCGCCGTCGAACCAGCTGAGTCGATAGGAGAGCTCCGGAGTGAAGACGATCGGGCTCACGATCGTGAACAGGCCGACCGGGATCCCCGCTTCGTCGTCGAGCGTCAGACTCATCGCCGACTGCGCGGCGGCCCCGACGTCGGAGAGCAGCCCGTTGTCGTTGCCCGCCGGCGAGATCAGATGGATGTCGAGGTCCGGCATGTTGGCGTGCGTCAAGTCCAGCGAGACGTCCAGATCGGCGATCCGGGGCGAGCCGGGGATGGTGAGCGTGGAGGTGACCGAGCCCGGTCCGGTCGGAATCGCCTGCGGCACGTCGGTGCTGGTGTAGGTCGTGCAGTTGATCCCTTCGTTGGCGGCCGGATGCACGCTCACGCTCAGGTTGTAGGTGAAGGTCGCGCTGCCTCCGGCGGCGGGCTCGTCGACGTAGATGAAGTAGGTTCCGGGGTTCTTCACGGTCATGAAGATGGCCTCGGAATTGGGCGAGGTGACGCTGCCGTCGTTGACGACGAGGATCTGGTTCAGGGCGGTGCCGAAGAGCGCCACCCCCAACCGGCCGTTCCAGGTGGTTCCGTCGCGCTCGGGATTCATGTCGAGCGAGGCGAAGACGGTGTCTCCGGCCGCGAGCGTGAGACTGAAGAAGTCGGCGTCGGCCGCCGGCGTCACGGCGCCGACGATCCAGCCGCTCGCCGGGAGGGGGGTCGCGGTCGCCGGTGTGCCGTTCGGTTCGACTTCGGCCGTCGGACTCCCGCTCTGCAGCCGGAAGTGGAGGTCGTAGGGGCGCAGCTGGTTGGTGGCGCTGAAGTGGCGCACCTCGATGAAGTGCGTGCCCGCCGCGGTCAAAGTCGCCCCGGCGATGCTCGACGAGAGGCCGCCGAGCGAGCCGTCGTCGTCGTCGAACTCGATCAGCGTCGTTCCGTCGGGTTGGAAGATGCGCAGCTGGCTGTCGGTCGAGGCGCTGGCCGAGAAGGAGGTCATGGTCGCGGCGTAGACCCGGTCGCCGATCGCGCCGGTGAAGGAGTACCAATCGACATCGGCGTTCGGGTAGATGTTGCCTCGCGCGACGACGTTCGTGCCGCCGAGCGGAGTCGCCGTCGCGAAAGTGTTGTTGGGCTCGACCTCGGCGACGTAGCCCTGGCCGAGCGGCGCCGCGGGGAAGCGGAGCCCCGGCGGGTAGGGGCGATCGGCTTCCGGTCGCGCGGGGAGCGCCCCCTTCGCTTCGCTTGGGGCCTGCAGACCCTGGATCTGCAGAGGCTGCGGAGTCGCGCTGGCGACCGCGGGAACGAGCAGGGCGGCGACGAGCAGGGTGCTCGCGACCGAAAGCGGAGTGCGGCTGGACATACCTCACCTCTCGGCCCACCTCGGGGGTGGGAGATTCGACCATTGGGAAGCAGTGAGAAGCTAGCGCGGTTGGGGCCGCGGCGCAACTGGGACGGGCCGAGGCCGGGCCGGAGGAGCGTGGCGTCGCGGCGAGGCCCCCTCGCGACGCGGACGAATCAGCGCCCTGCGGAGGCGGCGAGGACTTCGGCCACCCCTTCCTTCGAGATCAGCTCGCCGAAGACGTGCGGCGGCTGGCCGGGGCGGTAGAGCATGTAGAAGGGGATGCCGTAGCGCCCGTGCTCGGCGAGGAAGCGGGCGATTCCGTCGTCGCGGTTGGTCCAGTCGGCCTTCATGGCGAGCACCTCGTGGCGGGCGAAGGCGGCGATCACCTCGGGGGTGTCGAGGATGAGCTTCTCGTTCACCTTGCAGGTCACGCACCAGTCGGCGGTGATGTCGAGGAAGACCAGCCGTCCCGCCGCGGCCAGGCGCTCCGCCTCGGCGCGATCGAACGGTTGCCAGACGATCCCCGAGCCGGGTTGGGCGGCGGCGAGCTCGCGCTCGCGGCGCGGCGCGCGATCGGCCCAGGCGACGAGCGCCACGGCGCCGGCCAGGGCGAGCACCCACCAGAGCGCGGTCGGCCGCCCGGCGCGCTCCCGCCGATGGCGCAACCAGAGGACGAGGGTCAGCGCGAGCAGACCGACCTCGAAGAGCGCCAGCGCGACGGCGTCGATCTGGCCGGCGAGGACGAAGAGCAGCCAGACGACGGCGCCGGCGAGCAGGAAGCCCATCGTGCCGCGCAGCGTCTCCATCCAGTCGCCCGGTTTGGGAAGCCAGCGCACGGCACCCGGGCCGGCGGCGAGCAGCAGGTAGGGCAGGGCGAGGCCGAGACCGACCGCGGTGAACACGGCGAAGATCGTCGCGCCCCGCTGTCCCAACGCGAAGGTCAGCGCGGTGCCGAGGAAGGGCGCCGAACAGGGGGTCGCCATGAGGGTCGCGAAGAGCCCCGACGCGAAGTGACCGCCGAGGCCTTCCTGGCCCGCGCTGTCGCCCCAGCGGGCGAGCCGGCCGGGCAACGGGATCTCGAACAGCCCCCACAGATTGAGCGAGAAGAGCAGGACGACGAGGGCGAGGAACGCGACGAAGCCCGGCTGCTGGAACTGCACGCCCCAGCCCACCGCGGCGCCGGCCTCCTGCGCGAGGATCGCCGCGCCAGCGAGCGCCCAGAAGGAGACCAGAATGCCCGCCGCGGTCGCGAGAGCACCGGCGCGCACTGTGGCGCGCGATTGCCCTGTCGCCTTGGCCAGACCGAAGATCTTGAGCGAGAGAATCGGCAGGACGCAGGGCATCCCGTTGAGGATCAACCCACCGAGCAGCCCCAGGATCAACATCAGGCCGAGCGAGCGGTCGAGCGCAGGGGGGGCCGAAGACTGCGGCTGTGGCGGCTCGTCGGCGGTGAAGAGCTCCGCGTCGACCGCCTCGCCACCCTCCCCGACGCGGAGCTCGAGCGTCGCGCGGGTCTCCACGGGGGCGAGACAGAGACGGTCGTTGCAGGCCTGGTAGCGCAGCCGCGCCGCGACCTGGTGAGCGCCCGCCGGCGCGTCGGCGGGGATCCCGATTTCGGCGAACAGCCGAAAGCGGTGCTCGAAGACCGCGAGCTCGTCCTCGGCGAAAGCGAACTTCCAGAGCCGGGGCGCCGGATAGGCGACCTCGCCGACCGTCCAGCCTGCCGGCGCCTCCAGGGTGAGGACCGTGGGGATGAGGTAGTCGTAGGTCGGGACGTTCGCCTGCACGTGCCAACCGTCCTCGACCTCGACGCGGGCGACCAGCCGCGCCGTTTCGCCGGGGCGGTAAGCCGTGCGATCGGCGGCGAGCTCGAACGACGCCTTCTGGGCCGGCGAGCGCTCCTCGGTCGGACTGAACTGGGCGGCCAGCGGCGTGGCCGCGAGGGCCCAGAGCGCGGCCCCGCCGGCCCACGGACGACAGAACGCCAGGACGCGCGTCAAGAGCACTGCGCGGTCGAGTCGGACTGCAGGGCGCGGTAGGTGCGGCGGGCGTCGGCGAGCAGGGGGCTGTTGGGGTGTCCCTTCTCGAACTCCGCGAGCGCGCCGGCCGCCGCGGCGCAGTCGCGCCGCTCGCGTGCCAGGTAGAGCTTCAGCAGATCGGCACGCTCGCGGATCTTCGGATTGGCAGCCGCGGCGAGGTTCGCGACCAGCTCGCCGAGCGCCCGGTCGGCGTCGGTGAATCGACCGGCGAAGCGATAGCTGTCGGCGAGCTGGAGACGTGCCCAGGCGAGATCGTCTCCGGCGAGCCCGCCTTGGGTGATCAGCTTCTCGAAGAGCTGGGCCGCCCGCTCGCCGTCTCCCCGTTGGTGCGCGGCGCGGGCCTGAGCCTGCCAGGCCGCCGGATCGTTGCCGGCGAGCGCCCGGTCGAACGCGGCGATCGCCGCCCGGTGCGTGCGCAGCGCCCCGTCGAGCCGCGCCAGCAGACGGGCGGTGGGCAGGAAGCCCTCCACTTCGCCGACCAGGGCGCGGTTGGCGTCGAGCAGCAGGAGGGTCGGCAGGGAATTGGCCTGGAAGCGGCGCTGAATCTCGCTGCCGGCGCCGCCGTCCTCGACGTCGACCCGCAGGAGCACGAACCGCTCGGCGTAGCTCTGGAACTCGGGCGTCGAGAAGACGTCGCGCTCCATTACCTTGCACCAGCCGCACCAGTCGGCGTAGAGGTCGACGAGGACCACCTTGCCGCTCCGCTTGGCTTCGGCGAAGGCCGTGTCGGGCTGGTCCAACCAGACGGCGGCGGCCTGCACCGGGCGCGGTCCGGCGAGGTAGAGAAGCACTGAGAGCAGAGCGACGAACGCAGTTTTCATGGATTCCGCGACCCCGAGACCGGCCATTTGGGCGCGATCGCGATGATACCATGCAAACCATGCACCTGACGGCCCGAGTGCGAGGCATCGCGGAGTCGGCGACGCTGAAGGCCACTCGCCGGGTGCTGCAGATGAAGGCGCAGGGAATCGACGTGATCGATTTCGCGGCCGGCGAGCCCGACTTTCCTTCCCCGCCGGTGGCCGTCGAGGCGGCGCGGCGGGCGCTCGCCGAAGGGTTCACCAAGTACACCCAGAACAACGGCATTCCGGCGCTTCGGGAGGCGCTCGCCAGGCGCTATGCGGAGCGGCACGGCGCGCCTTGGACCGCCGAGCAGACCCTGATCACGGTGGGGGGCAAGGGAGCCCTCTTCGAGCTCTCCCTCGCCCTCTTCGAGGAGGGGGACGAGGTCGTCGTCCACACTCCCGCCTGGGTCAGCATCCCGGAGCAGATCCGCTTCGCCGGCGCCCGGGTGGTGGAGGTCCCGACTCGCGGCGGCGAGGGTTTCGCCGTCCACCCGGGCGCGATCCTCGCGGCGATCGGGCCGCGCACCCGTGCGGTGATCCTCAACTCGCCGTGCAATCCGACCGGCGGGCTGATCGAGCCGGAGGCGTTCGCGACCATCGTCGAAGGGTGCGCCGAGCACGGCGTGCTGGTGATCTCCGACGAGACCTACGACGGATTCGTCTACGACGGGCGGCCGCACGCCTCGGCGGCCGATCTCGCCGCGCGCTTCCCGAACAGCGTGGTGGTGGTCGGGTCCTTTTCCAAGACTTTCGCGATGACCGGCTGGCGGCTCGGGTACCTGTTGGGCCCTCGCCCGATCGTCGACGCGGCCGCGGCCATCCAGGGGCATGCCACCTCGAACGCGACCTCCTTCGCCATGGTCGGCGCGCTCGCTGCGCTCGAGGGAGCGCAGGCCGACGTCGAAGCGATGGTCGCGGAGTACCAGGAGAGGCGCGACCTGGTGATTCCCATCCTGAACGCCCTGCCGAGGATCCACTGTCTTCCCCCCAAGGGGGCTCTGTTCGCGTTTCCCGACGTCTCGGGCTGGTTCGGCAAGGCGATCCCCGACGCCGATGCCTTCGCCGAACGGCTGCTCGAGGAGGCTCGCGTCGCCGTGGTCTCCGGCTCCGCCTTCGGCGGCGACGCGCACATCCGCATCTCTTTCGCTTGCTCGCGCGAGAAGTTGAGAGAGGGACTTTCCCGGCTGGCCGAGTTCCTGCAGCGGCTCTGAGCGTGCCGGCCGCATTCCCGAATCCGTTCCACGTCAAGGAGGACACGATGCAATCCGCGATGCAGCTCTCCCGCCTTGCGCCGCGCGCGGCCTGGCGAGTCGTTCTGGCCCTGGCCCTCGCCGCCGCCACTCCCGCGCTGGCGAATCCCTCGGTGCCCACACCGGCCGAGGCGCAGCTGTTCATGGACGCGGCGGAAGCGCGCCTGCTCGAGCTCTGGGTGGCGCGCGACCGCGCCATGTGGGTGCAGTCGAACTTCATCACCGAGGACACCGAAAAGCTCGCCGCGACGGCCAACGAGGCGGTGATCGCGGCGAACATGCAACTGGCGCGCGAGGCGACCCGATTCGACGGCCTGGGGCTCCCCCCGGAGCTGGCGCGCAAGATGCTGCTGCTCAAGACCGCGCTGGTGCTCCCGGCGCCGTCGGACCCCGCTCAGCGCTCGGAGCTGACCCAGCTCGCCGCCGAGCTCGAGGGGATGTACGGCCGCGGCAAGTACTGTCCGCCCCAGGGAGGCGACTGCCTCGACGTCGATCAGATCTCGAACCTGCTGACCACGTCGCGGGATCCGCAGGAGCTGGCGGCGCTGTGGGCCGGCTGGCACGGGATCGCGCCGCCGATGCGGGCCAAGTACCAGCGCTTCGTCGAGCTGGGCAACGCCGGCGCGCGCGAGCTCGGCTTCGCCGACCTCGGCGAGCTGTGGCGCGCCAAGTACGACATGCCGCCCGAGGCGTTCGCTGCCGAGCTGGACCGCCTCTGGCTGCAGGTCAAGCCGCTCTACGACGCGCTGCACTGCTACGTGCGCTCCCGCTTGACCGAGGTCTACGGCGCCGAGGTCGTGCCGCCGGGCAAGCCGATCCCCGCCCACCTGCTGGGCAACCTCTGGGCGCAGCAGTGGGGCGGCATCTACGATCTGGTCAAGCCGGCGAATGCCGTCGATCCGGGCTACTCGGTGACCGACCGTCTGCAGGCCAAGGGCTACGATGCCCGCCAGATGGTCGAGACCGGCGAGCGCTTCTTCACTTCGCTCGGCCTGGCGCCGCTTCCCGCGACCTTCTGGACCCGCTCGCTGTTCACCAAGCCGCGTGATCGCGACGTGGTCTGTCACGCCAGCGCCTGGACCGTCGAGCAGCCGGACGATCTGCGCATCAAGATGTGCATCGAGGTCGACGCCGAGGACTTCGACGTGATCCATCACGAGCTCGGCCACAACTTCTATCAGCGGGCGCACAACACGCAGGCAGCGCTCTTCCGCGACGGCGCCAACGACGGCTTCCACGAGGCGCTGGGCGACACCATCGCGCTCTCGGTGACGCCCAAGTACCTGAAGACGATCGGCTTGATCGAGCAGGAGCCTCCGGCTTCCGCCGACATCGCCCTGCAGCTGCGCCTGGCGCTCGACAAGGTGGCTTTCCTCCCCTTCGGCCTGATCATCGATCAGTGGCGCTGGGGCGTCTTCTCAGGCGAGATCCCGCCGGGGCGGTACAACCAGGCGTGGTGGGACCTGAAGCTCAAGTACCAGGGCGTGGTGCCGCCGGCGCAGCGCAGCGAGGCCGACTTCGATCCCGGTGCCAAATACCACGTGCCGGGCAACACGCCCTACATGCGCTACTTCCTGGCCCACATCCTGCAGTTCCAGTTCCACCGCGCGCTTGCCGCCGCAGCGGGCGAGCAGGGACCGCTCAACCGCGCCTCGATCTACGGATCCCGAGCCGCGGGCGAGCGCCTGGAGAAGATGATGTTGATGGGCGCCTCGAAGCCCTGGCCGGAGGCGCTCGCCGCGCTGACCGGGGAGCGCTCGATGGACGCCACCGCGATCGTCGACTATTTCGCCCCCCTCAAGAGCTGGCTCGACGAGCAGAATCGAGGACAGGTCTGCGGCTGGTAGCGTAGGCGACGCGAATGAGCCAGAAGGAAACCCCCCGTTCCGCGCCCAGCGCGGCGAGCTCCGGTTCGCTCCGGATCGGCACCGCCCTGGGCATCCCGATCCGGATCCACTTCACCTTCCTCCTGCTGCTGGTCTGGTTCGGCACCCTCTCGGCCGGGCGGGGCGAGGGGTTCCTCGGCGGCGTGGTCTTTCTGCTCCTGCTCTTCGGCTGCGTGGTGCTGCACGAGCTCGGTCACGCCGCGATGGCGCGGCGCTTCGGCGTCGAGACGCGCGAGATCGTGCTCTACCCGATCGGCGGCGTCGCCAGATTGGAGCGGATCCCCTCGGGGAAGGCGGAGCTGCTGATCGCGCTTGCCGGCCCGGCGGTCAACGTCGTGCTGGCGGGAGCGCTCGGCATCGTTCTCCTGGTGAGCCGCTCCCAGGCGCCGGTGACGCCCGAGGACCTGGTCGGTCGGGCCCCCATCGTCTGGCAGCTGCTGTGGACCAACGTGATGCTGGTGCTGTTCAATCTCATACCTGCTTTCCCGATGGACGGCGGCCGGGTGCTGCGCGCGACGCTCGCCATGGCCATGGGCCAGGCGAAGGCGACCCGGATCGCCGCGGCGGTGGGGCAGGGGATGGCCGTGCTCCTGGCGATCTACGCCTTCCTCCCGCCGCTCAAGCCGTTCCTGCTGCTCATCGCCTTCTTCATCTTCATGGGCGCCGGCCAGGAGGCGGCTTACGAGCGCAATCGGTCGGCGGTGCGCGGGCTCCTGGCGCGCAACGCCATGATCACCCACTTCGAGTCGCTGGCGCCGCAGGATCCGCTCGGCCGGGCGGCCGACCTTCTGGTCGCCACTCACCAGCAGGACTTCCCGGTGCTCGACGCCTGGGGGCGCATCGCCGGCCTGCTGCACCGGGGCGCCCTGCTCGCCGGGTTGGCGTCGGGCGGTCGCGAGCTCGCGGTGCTCGAAGTGATGGATCGCGAGCCGCAGCTCGTCGACCCCGACCTGCCGCTCGAGGAAGTGCTCCGACTGCTCCAGGCCCGCCCGATGCAACCGCTGCTGGTCGCCGCCGAGAACGGCCTGCTCGGCATGATCACCCTCGAGAATCTGGGCGAAGCGATCGAGATCTCGCAGACCCTGCGCCGCGCCTGAGCGGCGGTTCAGTGGGCGAGCGGCTGGAGGCAGCCGGCGTCGTCGTGCGCCGGGCTATTGACCCAGGTCGAAACCGGGAAGGCCTCCATCGCCGCGGCGGCGAACGGCGCGAGCAGCGCGGCCAGGCGCTCGACTCCGGTCGTGGGGTCGAGCCAGGGCGAGTAGTCCCCGGCGCGGAGCATCGCCGGCATCCGGTCGTGCACCGTCGCGGCGAGCTCGTTGGGCGAGGTGGTGACGATCGCGCAGGAGTCGACGGCGCCCTCCTCTCCCTGGCCCGGCTCGCGCCAGCGCGACCAGAGGCCGGCGAAGGCGAAGGGCGCGCCGTCGCGCAGACGCAGCAGGTAGGGCTGCTTCGCCTTGCCCTCCTGCTTCCACTCGAAGAAGCCGCTCGCCGGGATCAGGCAGCGCCGCTTGCGGAAAGAATCGCGGAAGGCCGGCTTCTCGGCGAGGGTCTCGGCCCGGGCGTTGATCATCCGGTTGCCGATCTCGCGCTCCTTCGCCCAATGCGGGATCAGGCCCCAGTGGACCAGCGCGAGCTCGCGCGTCCCGGCCTCTGCAGCGCGGACGATCGGGACCGTCTGGGTCGGCGCGATGTTGTAGCGCGGCGCGAGCGCCGGTGCCGTCGGCAGCTCGAAGAGCTGCGCCAGGACTTCGCCGGGGGTGGTCAGAAAGTACCGGCCGCACATGGATGGCTCCGAGCCTAGAGGGAACGAGTGGCAGCGGCAAGTGGGAGGCCCGGGGTGCGGTTTGACGGCGCCGCGCGGAGGGGACTATCCTGGCTCGAATTTTACCTGGAGGGGGCACATGAGAATTCGCATTTCGGTCGTTTGTTGCTTCGTCACTCTGCTGGCCGCAGTCGGTGCCGGCGCCATCGAGATCCCGTCGCCGCCGCCGCAAACCGCCGAGGGGCGGGCGCCCTACAACGAGGCGCTCAACTTCCCGGAGGGCGACGGCTCGACCTGCTGTGAGCCGCACCAGACGACCGGCTGCGACGACCCGGTGTGCGAAGCCTTCATCTGCTCGATCGATTCCTGGTGCTGCGAGGTCGATTGGGACAACATCTGCGTGGCGGAGGCCGAGCAGTTCTGTGCGGTTTGCGGTGGCGCGACTCCGGCGCCGGCGATCCCCACCGCGTCGCGCAGTGGCCTCTTCGCCCTGGCCGGCGCCTTGCTCGTCGCCGGCACCGCGCTGCTGGTCTGGCGCCGCAAGCGCGCCGCCTGAGGCCGCGGCCGCGCGGAGAGCCGCTCGGAGCCCCCGGATCCGTGAAGGACCGGGGGCTTCGTCGCTTTCGGCTCGAACGCCCGAGCGAGCTCCATTGTGCAGAGGGCCATACCAGGGGCGAGGTCCTGTCGCTAGGTTGACTCCGTGCGCGCGACTCGCGAGCCATCTGGCTGCAGGCTTTGCGCAACTTCTCTAGCCGGTCTTCTCCTGACCGCGACCGAAATCCTGGCCCAGACCTCGGCCACGCTGGTCGGTGTCGCTCCGTACGGGAACTTTCACGCCGCGGGGGTGGTGGCGACGATCGCCGGTGACATCGACGGCGACAGCTCGGCGACGCTCGAGTGGCGGCGCACCGGCGAGCCCGCTTTCCAGCTCGCTCATCCGCTGGTACGGATCGGCCCGACCCGCTTCGTCGGCAGCTTGTTCGGGCTGACTCCCGGCGGCAGCTGGCAGGCCCGCGTCACGTTGGCAGACCCGGATGGCGTGTCGGGCACGCCGACCCAGACGGCCGGCTTCTCGACCCGCTCCCCGCTCTTGGCCGAGCCGACGCTGCGCACACTGTACGTCGCTCCCGACGGCGACGACGGCAATCCGGGGACCGACCCGGCGCATCCGCTGCGCACCGTGCAGGAGGGCGCGAACCGTGCCCAAGCCGGAGATCTGATCTCGATCGCGCCGGGCGTCTACCGCGAGAGCGTGACGGTGACCGCCTCGGGTACCGCGGCGCAGCCGATCGTCTTCCGGGGCGCCGCTCCGGGCGCGGTGCTCGACGGCGCCGACGGAGAGATCGCGGCGGGGGTCGCCTGGATCGCCGAGACGCAGGGGGTCTACCGCCGGCAAATCGGGTTTCCGACCGGCCACCTGGTCAGCGAGCTCGGGCGGCTCTTCCGCTACGCCGACCTCGCCGAGCTCCGCGCCCTCGCCGCGGGCCCTCCTGGCGGGTTCTGGTACGAGGATGCGAGCGGCGCCCTGCGGGTGAAGTTCACCGACGGCAGCTCGCCGGAGGCGCACGCCATGCACGTGGCGCGCTTCGAGGACGGCTTCTACCTCGACGGCGTCGCGCAGGTGCGGATCGAGCGGCTCGAGCTCCGCCACTACGGCGCCGGCGACTACGGCAAGGGGGTTTACCTGCGCTACGCCGCCGACTGCGCGGTGCGCTCCTGCTTCCTCCACGAGAACGGATCGGCCGGGATCTGGGTGAAGGGCGGCGATCGTCACCTCGTCGAGGGCAACGAGGTGAGCGACACTTCGATCCCGGGTTGGGACTGGAACTGGACCAAGGGCTCGAGCGCCGAGAACAACGGCGTCGTCTTCACCGACGCCATCGGGCGGGGTCACGTCGTCCGGCGTAACACCTTCTCGGGCACCTTCAACGGCGTCGGGCCGTGCGGCGCGAGCCAGCCACCAGACGGCGGTTTCACCAACGAGACCGACGTCTACGAGAATCTCTTCCTCGATCACAACGACGACGCGCTGGAACCGGAGGGCTGGTGCGCCAACGTGCGGATGTGGGGCAACCACGTCGAGGCCGTGCACATGGCCTTCGCCGTCGCGCCGGCGGCTCCCGGCCCGACCTGGATCGTGCGCAACGTGGCCTACGACTTCGGCGCCACGCGCACCTCCCAGCTCGACGGCTACCTGGCGAGCGCGCTCAAGATCAACAGCGGCTACCCGGAGCCGGTCGGACCGCTCTTCCTCGTCCACAACACCTTCCTGAGCACGGCGCCGGACACTTCTGCGATGACTCTGCTCGACCCGGGGGAGAGCACCTACGTCGTCGCGCGCAACAACGTCATGGCCGGCACCGACGAGGCGATCTACAAGGTGAATCCCGTGGTGCTCGATTGGGACTACGACCTGCTCTTCCGCGGCACCGCCGGCCGGCTGGCCTACTGGGAGGGGAGCTCGTACTCCGATCTCGCCGCGCTGCAGAGCGGCACCGGCCAGGAGATGCACGGCCTGTCGGCGCCCCCGCTCCTCGTCGCGCCGGGCTCCGGCGACTTCACGCCGCTCGCCGGCAGCCCGCTGGTGGACGCGGCGCTGCCGCTGCCCGGCTTCAACGACTCGCCGATCGGCGATCCTCCCGACGTGGGGGCCGTCGAGCGCTCCTTCCTCTTCGCCGACGGCTTCGAGGAGGGCAGCGCCGGGCGCTGGTCGGCGGTCGCCGGGGGCCTCTGAGCCCGCGACGCGGCGCCGCGCCTTGCGCTAGGCTGCGCGGCCACGGAGGGATCGGATGAGACGACAGGGAGTGGCGGGTATCGTGCTGGCAGGAAGCCTCGCGCTGAGCGGCGTCGCTGGGGCGCAGATCGACGTGATCCCGGAGTCGGAGCTCTCACCGGGCGCGAAGTTCGCGGTGGCGATCGAAGACGACGATCTCGACAAGGTCAAGGCGCTGCTCGACTCGGGGCTTGCGGTCGACACGCCGATCGAGTACGGCGAGAGCTCGCAGACGCCGCTCGCCAAGGCGGCCTGGGACGGTGCGACCGAGATCGCCCGGCTGCTCGTGGAACGGGGCGCCGACGTGAACGCCAGGGACGGCGACTCGACCACCGCCCTGCACCAGGCCGGCTCGAACGGGCACCTCGAGATCGTGCGGTTGCTGCTCGCCGCCAAGGCCGACCCCAACGTGGTCAACAAGTACGGCCAGACGGTGCTCTCCAACGCCGCCGCGGCGAGCAACCTCGGGTTGGTGGAGCTGCTGATGCGCGGTGGCGCGAAGGCGGAGGTCGACGGCATGGTGCTCACCCCGTTGATGTTCGCCGCCTTCGCCGGCGACGAGGGGCTGATCCGCCTGCTCGTCCGCCAGGGTGCGAACGTGAACTACGCGCTCAAGGACTCGGGCCAGTCGGCGCTGCTCTCGGCGATCTACGCCGGCAAACCGGAGACGGTGCGTCTGCTGATCGAGCTCGAGGCCGACGTCAACGCGCGGACGCCCTCGGGCGACACGCCGCTCAAGGTGGCGCGCAACGGCGACCAGGAGGATGTGGCCGCGATGCTGCTCGCCGCCGGCGCGCGCGAGGAGTAAGGCGGCCATGCGAGCCCCGCGCATCGCTCGGACCTCGACGCTGGCGCTGGCCTTGGCGCTCCTCGCACCCGGCGCCGGCCGGTCCCAGGACGAGGCGCCGGCCGCTGCGCCGGAGCCGGCCGAGGGCGCCGGCACCGCCGAGGGTTATTTCGAGGTGGCGCGAGAGCGCACGCCACTCCACTTCGCCTACGTGCGCGGCGAATCGGGCGAGGGCGCGAGCGGACGGCTCCGGCTGGTGATCGCCGATCGCGAGCTGCCGGAGGAGGCGGTCGCCAGCGCCTCGGCCCTGGCGGAACTGTCGCGTGAGGACGCGGCGCGCGCCGTGGCGGCCACGTTCGACGAGCGAGGCGCCCTGGAGGAGGTCGAGCTGCACGATCCCAGGCTTCCGAAAGGCGTCGCGCTGCGCGAGCTGGCGCGCTTCGTCCGCGAGGGGAGGGGCGATGCGCGGCTGGAAGGGCGCCTCCTCCTCGACGGCGAGGGGACCACGTTCACCGCCTGGTTCAGCGCGCCGATCGTCCGTCGCACAGTCGTCGTGGCCGCGCCGCAGGAGCCGGCGGCAGAGGGCGAGGAAGCCTCCGGCGACGCGGCCCCGGAGGCCGCCTCTGGCCCCCAGTCGCTCGCGGCGGCCCTGGAGAGCGGGGACGCGGAAGCGGTCGTCCGCTTGCTCGCGGCCGGCGCCGATCCCGACGAGCGCGCCGACCGGGCGAGCCTGACGCCGCTCATGACCGCCGCCGGCGGCGCCTGCACCGAGTGCGTGGCTGCGCTCATCGCCGGCGGAGCGAGAGTCACGGCGCGCACGTCGAGCGGCTACTCGGCGCTCGCCCACGCGGTCTTCTCGGGCCGCGTCGACAACGTGCGTCTCCTCCTCGCCAATGGGGCCGACGCCCGCCGCGACGCCGAGATGCTGCTCAAGATCTGCGACGAAAAGGGCTTCGCCGAGATCCGGCAGCTGCTCGTGGAGGCGGTGGCATCGCCGGCTGCCGCCCCGAAGCTAGACTCCGCGCCATGAAGCCGCCGTCGATCGTCCGCCTCACTCCTGGCAAACGGGTCCTCTTCTTGACCAAGGATCCGGAGCTGATCCGCCGGCAGCTCCACGACGGACTCGATCTCCGGATGGCCGATCTCGCGGTTGCCGACCTGCTGGACGACATCAACACCGACGCCATGACGCCGGCCTGGGTCTGTTTCAACTACCGGCCGGAGGACATCGCGCGCGAGGCCTACGCCGGCCTGGTGGTGGACGGGGAGCGGCTCTTCGAGCGCGATGCGCTCGCCAAAGGCAACTTCGAGGTCGTCGTCTCCGGCCTGCGCAAGGGCGTGGGATCGTCGCGCGAGACGGCGGCCCAGGCCGAGGCCTGGGCCGGGATCCGGATCGCCATCGCCGGCTCCTTCGCGCCGATCCACGCGCGCAACAACATCAACCTCGGCACCCTGATGGGGGACCACACGGTACTCCGCCGTCTCGAGGCGGGAGAGGGGATCCCGATCGAGGAGTTCCTGGCGGGCTACGACCCGATCACCCAGCTCGTGGTGCGCTGGGGAGGTCTCTTCCCGTTCTCCAAAGCCCTCGCCGCCGGCGAAATCGAGCTGCCGCGCCTGGAGACTGCGACGCGGCCGATGACCATGGCCGAGAAGATCCTGGCTCGCCACCTGATCGGCGCGGCGCCGGGCCAGCCGGTCCGTCCGGGCGACGCCGTGGTGGTGCGGGTCGACGGCGGCTACTCGCACGAGTTCACCACCGCCCAGGTGCACGCCTTCCTGGCCGAGGAGCACGGCGCCGACTACCAGGTGCGCGAGCCCCGACGCTTCGCGGTGTTCGAGGACCACCTGATCTACGCCGACGAGGTCGCCGCGATGCGCCCTCACCTCGCCAAGATCGAGCTCCTGCGCGCCATGCAGCGCGAGTTTCAACGCCACACCGGGGTGCAAGACTTCTCGGCCCAGGGCGGCGTCTCGCCCGGCATCTGCCACGAGGTGGCCCGCACGCGCATGGTCTCGCCGGGGGACTTCGTCCAGGCGACCGACAGCCACACCTGCATGGGTGGGGCGAACAACGCGCTCACCTGGGGCGTGGGCGCCACGGAGTACGCCGCCCTCATCCACTCGGGCTTCACCCAGGTCGAGGTTCCGGAATCGATCCGCTTCGAGCTGGTGGGCAAGCTGGCACCCAACGTCACCGCCAAGGACCTGATGCTCTTCATCCTGGAGCGCTTCGCCAAGCCCCAGGCGACGCTCAACCGGGTGATGGAGTTCACCGGTCCCGGCTTGGCGTCGCTGTCGATGGACGAACGGGCGACGCTCGCCAACATGGCCACCGAATGCACGGCCCGCGGCGGGATCGTGGAGGCCGACGAGACGACCTTCCGCTGGCTCGCCCAATGGCGTCCGGACGGGGATGCCGCCGCCTGGCGCGCCGCGGCGGTCGAGCCGGACCCCGGGGCCGAGTACGCGGGCGGCGTCCACCGGATCGACCTCGCGACCCTGGAGCCGATGGTGGCGCATCCCGGGGATCCGGACCGGGGGGTACCCTCGGATCCGACCAACGGGCTGCGGGTCGCCGATCTCGGAGAGGTGCCGATCGATATCGCCTATGCCGGGAGCTGCACGGCGGGCAAGATCGACGACCTGCTCTACTACCACCAGGTCTGCAAGGAGGCGGTCGAGGCCGGGCTTCGGGTGCCTCCGGGGGTCTCGTTCATCATCCAGTGCGGCTCGCTCGAGGTGGAGCAGTTCGTCCGCGAGAACGGTTTCATGCCGACCTTCGAGCGTGCCGGGGTGCGGCTCATCCGCCCCGGCTGCGGCGCCTGCATCGGCTGCGGCCCCGGGGTCTCGGACCGGCCGGATCAGGTGACCGTCTCGGCGATCAACCGCAACTACAAGGGGCGCAGCGGCCCGGGCAAGCTCTGGCTGGCGAGCCCGCTCACCGTCGCCGCCTCCGCCTTCACCGGCCGCATCACCGCCTACACGCCGGGGATGTTCCGGCGCGCCGAGGTC
>CAZPZW010000038.1:0-22207 GCA_964591165.1 uncultured Thermoanaerobaculia bacterium
ACCGCCTTCCCATGGCAGACGCGCCCGAGGCGTGGGGCACGAGCAGTTGCGTCATCGGCTGTGAAGTGCACAACATCTTGTGCTAACCTCGTGACATTCTGAGCAACGAAGCAGGCTTCCCGTCGGCTCGACGGGCGGCAGGGTGGCCGTCCGCCGAAGACCGTCTCCGGACCGCTCCGGCCCGATGAGCCTGCTACCCCCCATCCTGCTGCTCGACGAGAGCGCCGACGATCGCGAGTTGGTGCGGCTCGTCCTCACCGGCGCCTTCGGCGAAGTCGCGATCGAGGAGGTGACCGACGCCGCGGCGCTGGCGCGCGCCGTCTCCGGTGGGACGTTCGGCGCGGCGCTCTCGGAGCACGAGCTCTCCTGGATCCGCTCGCGCGACGTCCTGCGCCTGCTGCACGACCTGCGCCCCGACTGCCCGGTGATCGTGCTCACCGCGGCGCCCATCGAGCGGGTGGCGAGCGAGCTCCTCCATCTGGCGCCCGACGCGGTGCTGCCGAAGTCAGCCACCGGCTACGCGGGCTTGCCGCGCGCGCTCCGCGCGGCGCTGCTCGCGGCGCGACGACGGGCCGCCAGCGAAGCCGCGGAGGCTCCGGCGCGGCGCCTGCTCGACGCGCTGCCAGCGGGGCTCTTCGTGGCGAGCGACGACGGCACCCTGCTCGACGCCAACCCCGCGCTCGCCCGACTGCTCGGTTTCGCGGCCGCCGCCGACTGCGTGCAGCGCTCGCTCGACAACCTGTTCACCTCCCGCGCCGAGGGCGAAGCCTGGCGCGTCCGCCTGCTGGCGGGGGAGGGAACCGTGACGACGGAGGCCCGGCTGCGGCGCGCCGACGGCGGCACGATCGCCGTCCGCATCTCGGCTTGGCGCAGCGGCGGCGAGCCCGGCGGCGTCCTCCGCCTCCAGGGAATGGTCGAGGAGCGGGCGGAGAGCGTCGCCGTGGAGTCCGCCCTCGCCGAGCGGAGCGCCGCCCTGGCGCGCTCGAACGCCGAGCTCCAGGAGATGGCCTACGCCGTCTCGCACGACCTGCGGCAACCGATCACGCAGGTGGCGCGCACCCTCGAGTTGCTCGCCAAGGAGGCTGGATCGCGGCTCGGCGCCGAGGGGCGCGAGCTGCTCGGTCAAGCGCAGCAGAGCAACCGCCGGCTCGACGGCATGGTCGAGGCGGTGCTCGGCTGCGCCCGCATCGAGAGCCGCGGTCGCAGCTTCCAGCCGGTCGAGCTCGCAGCGCTCTTCGCTCGCGTCGTCGAGCGACTGGAGCCCGAGCGGACGGCGGCGGGGGCCGAGATCGGCCACGATCCGCTGCCCACCCTCCCGGGTGACGAGGCCCAGCTCGAGATGCTGCTGCAGAACCTGCTCGACAATGCGCTCAAGTTCCGCGCTCCCACAGCGAGCCGGCCGCCCCGCATCCATCTCGCCGCCCGTGACGAGGGCGAGCTCTGGCACTTCCGCTTGAGCGACAACGGCATCGGCATCGCCCCGCAGGACAGCGAAAGGATCTTCGCGATCTTCCAGCGTCTGCATACCGCCGACGAGATTCCCGGCAGTGGCATCGGCCTCGCCATCTGCCGCCGCATCGTCGCCCGGCACGGCGGGCGCATCTGGGTCGAGTCGCGCCCGGACGAGGGCTCGACGTTTCACTTCACGCTCGCCAAACGCCCGAACGCCGTCGCGGCCGAGGGGAGAGGGGACTGACCATGGGTGACGAGCGCCCACTCGCGGTGCTGATGATCGAGGACGATCCCCTCGACGCCGCGCTCTTCTGCCACCTCGTCGGCGAGGCCGAGCCGCGCTCCCGGATCGAGCACCGCTCACGGCTCGCGCACGGCATCACACGCCTCGAGCAAGGCGGTATCGACCTCGTGCTGCTCGACTTCTCGTTGCCCGACAGCAGCGGGCTCGACTCCTTCGAGACGCTCGCGGCACGACACCCGGAGGTGCCGGTCATCGTCCTCACCAGCCTCGACGACGACCGGCTCGCCGCCGAGGCCGTGGCGCGCGGAGCGCAGGACTACCTGGTCAAGCGCGAGGTCGACGTCCGGCTGCTCGGGCGCGCCCTGCGCTACGCCATGGCCCGCCACCGCGCCGAACAGGCCCTGCGCCAGAGCGAGGAGCGCTATGCGCTCGCCGTGCGTGGCGCCAACGACGGCCTCTGGGACTGGGACCTGGACGCCGAGACGGTCTACCTCTCGCCGCGTTGGCGCCAGATGCTGGGGGGCCCGGAGGAAGAGAGCGTCGAGCGGGTCGAGGTCTGGCTCGAACGGGTGGCGCCGCAGGATCGCGCCACGCTCCGCTCGGCGCTCGCCGCCGCGGACAGCGCCGGGGAAGCGCAGTTCGAACTCGAGCACCGCATGGTGCGTTACGACGGCGACGTCCTCTGGGTGCTCACCCGCGGCGCGCTGGTGCGCGCCGCCGACGGCCGGGTGCGGCGGATCGCCGGCTCGATGACCGACATCTCGGCGCGCAAGCACGCCGAGCAGCAGCTGCTCTATGACGCCTTCCACGACGGCCTGACCGGGCTCGCCAACCGCAGTCTCTTCCTCGACCGGCTGGGGGTCGCGCTCGCCAGCCTCAAGCGCGACAGCGAAGGCCGCTTCGCGGTGCTCTTCCTCGATCTCGACCGCTTCAAGACGGTCAACGACAGTCTCGGGCATACGGTGGGCGACCGCCTGCTGGTCGAGATCGCCCGCCGGCTCGAACGGCAGATGCGGCCGAGCGACACCGTCGCCCGGCTGGGCGGCGACGAGTTCGCGGTGATCGCCGGCGGGGTGCGCGATGGCGCCGGGGCGGCGCACATCGCGGAGCGCATCCAGCAGGCCCTGGTCGCCCCGTTCCGTATCGGCGGCCAGGAGGTCTTCGTCACCACCTCGATCGGCATCGCGCTGCCCGACGACGCCACCGTCGCGGCGGAGAGCCTGTTGCGCGACGCCGATCTGGCGATGTATCGCGCCAAAGCCGCCGGACGAGGGCGCTACGAGGTCTTCGACCTGGAGCTCCACCGCGCGGCAGTAGCTCTGCTCAAGCTCGAGACCGAGCTGCGCCGCGCCGTCGCGTCCGACGATTTCGTCATGCACTATCAGCCCATCGTGGCGCTCGCCAGCGGGCGGATCGTCGGCTTCGAGGCGCTCACCCGCTGGAAGCATCCGGAGCGCGGCCTGGTCGCTCCGGCGCAGTTCATCGCGCTCGCCGAGGAGACCGGCTTGGTCGTGCCGCTCGGTTGGCTGGTGCTCGACAAGGCCTGCCAGCAGGCGCGCGAGTGGCAGGCGCGCTTCGCGACCGATCCGCCGCTCTACATGAGCGTCAACGTCTCCGGCAAGCTCTTCGCCCAGGAGGGCGCGGTGGAGCAGTTGCTCGCGATCCTCGAGCGTTCGAGGCTCGCGCCCGAGAGCCTGCGCCTCGAGGTCACCGAGAGCGTGGTGCTCGACCACGGCGAGGAGGTGATGAGCCGCCTCCGCCTGCTGCGCAGCTTCGGCGTGCAGCTGTCGATCGACGACTTCGGGACCGGCTACTCCTCGCTCTCCTACCTGCAGCGCTTCCGCTACGATTCGCTGAAGATCGACCGCTCGTTCGTGCGCGACCTGGCGCTCGAGGACTCGCGGGTGATCGTCGAGACGATCCTCTCGTTGGCCAGCCACTTGGGCATCGGCGTCGTGGCCGAAGGCGTGGAGACCGAAGAGCAGCTGGCTCGCCTGCGTCAGCTGGGCTGCCCGCACGGCCAGGGCTACTGGTTCGCGCGGCCCCTCGATGCGGGCGCCGCCGGGGAGCTCCTGGGCTCCGGGATCAACCTGCCCAGCTGAGCGCGCGGACGCTCAGACGATCTCCCACTTCCGGGCGACGCGGCGGGCGAGCCAGAAGAGGACCGCCGTCCAGGCGAGCAGGACGCCGATCTCGGGGAGGATCGCGCTCCATCCGCTCTCGCGCCAGAAGACGTCCAGGAAACCCTCGAGCGCCCAGGCATTGAAGGTGACGAGGCTCGCCTTCTGCAATCCTTCGGGCATCAGGAAGCGGGGGAACATCGAGCCCCCCAAAGCGGACATCGAGAGGATCACCAGGTTGGACATCGCGACCAGCTGCTTACGCGTCCGGCAGACCGCCGCGAGCAGGAGCCCGAAGGCCGAGGAGACGAGCGCGGTCGGCACGGCCATCAGCGCGAAGCCGACCAGATGCCTCGGCAGCTCGAGATCGAACAGCGCCCAGCCCCAGACGAACATGAGGACGAGCTGCGCCACGCCGAGCGAGGCGAGGTAGAGGAGCTTGCCGGCCAGGAGCTGCCCCATCGTGACGCGGGTCGAGAGCAGGCGGTCGAGCGTGCCGCTCTCGCGCTCCTCGATCAGCGCTCCTCCGGCGCCGGCGGCGGTGAAGAGCAGGAACATGACACCCAGTCCCGCCGCATAGAAGGCGACCAACGGGTTCTTCTTCCCCTCGCCCAGCAGGTCGCGCGTCCTGATCGTGACCGGCAGCGCGTCGTCGCCACCCGCCGGAGTGGCTGCCGGAGCCGCCGTCTCTGCCGCGCGCAGGTGCTCCAGGAGATCCGCGAAGCGGCTCCGCTGCTCGGCCGAGAAGCCGGCGAGGCGATCGAGCGAGTCGATGCCGCCTGCGAGGAAGAGGTCGGGCAGGCCAGTGAAGATCACCTTCTGGAGCAGGCCGCCCGCCATCCGTGAGGCGATAGGGTCGGAGCTGTCGGCGAGCAGCTCGACCTCGGGCTTCCTTCCCTCCACCGGGCCGAAGCCGAAGCTCCTGGCGCCGAAGCCGGGAGGAATCACCAAGGCGACGGCGGCCTCGCCGGAGCGCACCGCCGCCTCGGCCGTCGTCCTGTCGTAAGGCGCGGGCGGCGGCGCGCCGGGCTCGGCCGGCGGGGCGGGCCGCAGGTCGATCGTCTCCTCGGCGGCGAGCGCGGCGACGAGGCGCGCCGAACGGGCGCTGCGATCCTCGTCGACCAGGAGAAGACGGAGCTTGCGGGTCGCCGCATCGCGCTGTCCGCCGAAGATCAGCGCGAAAATGGTGAAGAAGACGATCGGCACGGCGAAGGAGAGCGCCAATGCGGCGCGATCGCGCCGCAGTTGTTGCCACCCCGCCGCGACCAGCGTGCCGATCATTCGCGCAGCTCCCTTCCGGTCAGATGCAGGAAGACGCTCTCGAGCCCGGGGCTGAGCAACTCGAGGTCGGCGACCCCGACGCTCGAGCGCTCGAAGGCGGCGAGCAGGCGCGGGATGGCGACCGCGGGCTCGTCGGTCGTCAGGTGGAGCTCCCGACCGTCGAGCCGCGCTGCGGGAAACTCGACGCCGAGGCTCGGCGGGATCTCGCGCTCGCCGTGCACCACCACCCGCCGGCTCGAACCGACGGTCGCGCGCACCAACTCCTCCTTGCTGCCGGTGGCGATCACCCGCCCATGGTCGATCACCGCCACGCGGTCGCAGAGCCGCTCCGCCTCCTCCATGTAGTGCGTGGTGAAGAGGATCGCGACGTCGCGTCCGGCGAGCTCGACGATCATCTCGTAGATGCGCTCGCGCGACTGCGGGTCGACGCCGACGGTCGGCTCGTCGAGCAGCAGCACGCGCGGCTCGGCGAGGATGCCGACCGCGAGGTTGAGCCTGCGCTTCATCCCGCCCGAGAAGGTCTCCACCGGATCGCCGGCGCGATCTTCGAGATTGGAGAAGGCGAGCGCCGCGGCGACCGCGCTGCGCAGCGGCGCGCCGAGGAGACCCAGCAGACGGCCGAAGAAGAGGAGGTTCTGCTGCGCGGTGAGCACGCCATAGAGGGCGATCTCCTGTGGAACGTAACCCAGCGCCGCGCGCACGCCCGGATCGTCGGCGGGCCGGCCAAGCAACTCGATCTCACCTTGGTCCGGGCGCACCCGCCCGACGAGGGCGCGCACCAGGGTCGACTTGCCGGCGCCGTTCGGCCCCAGCAGACCGAGCACTTCGCCCGGCACGAGGTGGAGGTCGACCCCCGCGAGCGCTTGCAGCTCACCGAATCGCTTGGTCAGCCCACGAATCTCGACCGCGTTCACATGGGCATCCTACGTCGGCACGACGCGTCCGGCGGCGCTCGACCGGCCGGTGGCGACCCTGCGCCGGCAGGCGTCGCGTCAAGTCCCGGCGAGCGCCGTGGCGATCGCCGGCCCGTAGGGCGGCCGGAGAATCCCGACTTCGGTGACGATGGCCGTGACCAGGTCGGCCGGCGTCACGTCGAAGGCGAGATTGAACCCCTGCGAACCCGCGGGTGCCGTGGGCACGCCGGCGATGCGGGTGATCTCCTCGCCGGAGCGTTCCTCGATCGGGATGTCGGCGCCGCTCGCGGTCCGCGGATCGACGGTCGAGAGCGGCGCGGCGACGTAGAACGGGACGCCGTGGCGCCGGGCGAGCACCGCCACGGTGTAGGTGCCGATCTTGTTGGCGACGTCGCCGTTGGCTGCGATCCGGTCGGAGCCGACGATCACCCGGTCGACCACCCCGCGGCTCATCAGCGCGCCGACCATCGAGTCGGTCACCACGCGGTGCGGCACGCCGAGGCGCGCCAGCTCCCAAGCGGTCAGGCGCGCGCCCTGCAGCAGGGGACGCGTCTCGTCGACCCAGACATGGGCTAGCCGGCCGGCACGGAAAGCGGCGGCGAGCACCCCCACGGCGGTGCCGATGCCCCCGGTGGCGAGCGCGCCGGCGTTGCAGTGGGTGAGTGCGCGATCGCCGGGCGCGAAGAGCGCCGCGCCATGCTCGGCCATCCGCCGGTTGCGCGCGATGTCGTCGTCGTGCAGGCCGCGCGCCCAGTCGAGCAGCCCGGCGAGCGCCCTCTCGCGCGGCAGCCCGGCGAGCGCCTGCCAGACCTTGGCTCCCTCCTCCAGCGCCCAGCGGAGATTGACCGCGGTCGGTCGGGTCGCGAGCAGCAGCGCACTCGCCCGCGAGAAGCGGCGCACGAGGTCGCCCTCGGGATCCTCCGGATCGGCGAGCGCCACGACCAACCCGTAGGCGGCGGCGACGCCGATCGCCGGCGCGCCGCGCACCGCCAGGCGGCGAATCGCGTCGGCCACCTCCTCGACGTGGCGGGGCCGGAGCCAGAGTTCTTCGCCGGGCAAGCGGGTCTGATCGAGCAGCTCGAAGCCGTGGGCGCTCCAGCGCAGGGGCGAGAACTCGGCGGACGGACGCATGACGCGACCCATCCTAGAACGCCGGCTGCTAGGATTCGCCCCTCGCGCCCCGAGCCGCTCTCGCGAGCGCACCGCGGCCGCGCCCCGAGGGAGGCTCCGACGTGAAAGGCGACTGGAAGGACCGAGGCTTTGCGACCCGCGCGATCCACGCCGGCCAGCACCCCGACCCGGCGACCGGCGCGGTGGCGGTGCCGATCTACGCCACCTCGACCTACGTGCACGACAGGCTGGGCGAGCACAAGGGCTTCGAGTACGCCCGCGTGCAGAACCCCACCCGCTTCGCGCTGGAGGCGAACGTCGCGGCGCTCGAGGGGGGCACCTCGGGTCACGCCTTCGCCTCCGGCATGTCGGCGATCGCCGCGCTGATGACCCTGGTGCGCACCGGCGAGCACGTGGTCTGCTCGCGCAACGTCTACGGCGGCACCTACCGCTTCATGACCCAGGTGCTCGACCGCTACGGCGTGCTCTCGAGCTGGGTCGACTCGACCGATCTCGCCAACGTCCGGGCGGCCCTGCGGCCGCAGACCCGGATGATCTACGTCGAGACGCCGACCAATCCGATGATGGAGGTGACCGACCTCGCCGGCGCAGCCGAGCTCGCGCACGCCCACGGCTGCCTGCTCGCCGTCGACAACACCTTCATGTCGCCCTACTTTCAGCGTCCGCTGGAGCTCGGCGCCGATGTCGTCGTCCACTCGACCACCAAGTTCCTCAACGGGCACTCCGACTCGATCGGCGGCCTGCTGGTCGCCAAGGCGGCGCGTGAGGGGGAGTGGTTCTACTTCGTCCAGAAGTCCGAGGGCGCGATCCTCTCGCCGTTCGATTCCTTCCTGGTGCTGCGCGGCATCAAGACGCTCGGCGTTCGCATGGAGCGCCACGAGGCGAGCGGTCGCGCGCTGGCCGAGCACCTGGCGCGCCACCCCAAGGTCCGCGCCGTGTTCTATCCCGGCCTCCCCGATCACCCCGGGCACGTCGTGCAACAGCGCCAGGCAACCGGCTTCGGGGCGCTCATCACCTTCGACCTGGGGAGCTTTGCCGCTGCGGAGACCTTCCTCAACCGGGTCGAGGTGATGTCGCTCGCCGAGAGCCTCGGCGGAGTCGAGACGCTCACCTCGCATCCCGCCTCGATGACCCACGCCTCGGTGCCCGCCGACAAGCGGGCCGAGCTCGGGATCACCGACGGCCTGGTGCGCATCTCGGTCGGCCTCGAGGATCTCGAGGACCTGCTGACCGACGTCGACCGCGCGCTCGCTGCGCTCTAGTAGTTGGTTTCGTCGAGCATCTCGGGCTCTTCTTCGTCCGAGAAGGGGGCGTTCTTGTCGAGCGAGCCGGCGAGCCAGTCGAGGAAGGCGGGCTCGCCCTTGCAGACCTTGAAGCAGAGGATCTCGGGCAGCTCGTAGCTGTGCAGCTCCTTGATCGTCGCTTCGATCGCGGGGTACTCGCTCTCGAGCGTCTTCGCCAGGAGCATGAACTCGGTGTCGCGGCAGATCTTGCCCTGCCAGCGGTAGACCGAACGCAGTCCCGAGACGATGTTGACGCAGGCCGCGTGCCGCCGGGCGATCAGCTCGGAGGCGATGAGGTTGGCCTGTTCTTCGGTGCCGACGGTGGTTACGACGACGAGTCCTGCCACGGGCGGGGAAGCTACTCCCATCCGGCGAGTCAAGTCAAACCGCAGCGCGGCATCCGGCGGGAGCATTGGGCCCTCGACCGGATCAGCGCGCCAGCCAGCGCTCGCTCGCGGCGTCGTAGGTGAGTCGTCCGACCTTCCCGGTGCGGCCGAAGACCCGCACCGCGGCGAGGTGGCGTTTGCCGTCCGTCACGTACACCGAGCCCGGGGTCGAACCGCCGAAGTCGCTGAAAGAGGCGATGTCGGAGCGGTTGAAGCGAATCGGGTCGTCGAGCCGGTCGAGCCGGCGGCGGGGGTCGGCGGGATCGCGCGGGGCCTCTCCCGGAGGAAAGCCGAAGCGGGTCTGCCGCCCGAAGTGGGCGAGTCGTTGGACGGGAGCCACCTCGGGGTCGACCCCGGACTCGATGTCGGCGCTGAGCACGCCGTCGCCATCCCCATCGCGGTAGAGCGCCCAGGTCACCGAGCCGTCGTCTGCGACCCGGAACTTGAGCCCCACGTAGGCGCTATGGCGGATCGCGAAGGCGCGCGCAAGGCGCAGAGTGGAGGCGACTTCCGCGGCGGCGAGCTCGACGCGGAGCTGGCTGGCGAGATCGAGCAGCACGGGCACACCGAGGGTCACGAGGAGCCCCGACAGCGCCAGGCCCAGCACCATCTCGAGCAGGCTCGCACCGCGTTCTTTCGCACGCATGGTCGTCGCCTCCACCCTGGGTTCCAAGCTCAGCTCTTCGCCGCCGGGGCCGACTTCGCCTGCCGCGGCAGTTGGACCTTCTCGGCGAGCGTCGTCGCGCCGGAGAGCGCCACGTAGGGCTTGATCTGCTCGAAGGTCGACTCGCCGATGCCACGCACCAACATCAGGTCCTCGAGGCTCTTGAAGGCGCCGTTCTTCTCGCGGTGCTCGACGATGCGCTGCGCGACCGCCGGTCCGATGCGCGGCAGCAGCTGGAGCTGGTCGACGGTGGCCGTGTTGACGTTCACCGTCCCGCCGGACGCGGCGAAGGCCGGCAGGGCAGCGAGGGCAAGGACGAGGGCGAGGGCGGCGGCGACGAAACGATGGCTCTGCGACATGGTGAAGCTCCTTTCCCTGGGACTGGCGGCGCGGTGCGCCGCGTGGGTTGTCTCGACTGAGTTTTCGAATCCGTTCGACGATTGGTACTGCGTTCCGAAATGGCCTGCACGGCTCGGTCTGTCGTTCTCTCTCGGCGCCCCTCCTTTCTCCGCTGGGTTGACCTGCGCGAGGCTCTAGATCAAGTCCGTTGCCACTTCCGAGCGGAAGTTCAAGTGTCTGCAAATAAACGACTTGACCAAACGATCCGGGACGCTGGGGGGAGGCGGCGGGACAAGCGATCAGGCGGCGACGAGGTCGCTCCGGGCCGGGCGACGCGGCGCGGTGCCGGTCCGCGCTGGGCCCACGGCCGGTGTCAAGGAATCTGGACGGCAGCGCAATCGCTTGCGCCGATCGGATAGGCTCCGCGAGCCATGACCGAGGCGACGCCCCGCTCGACCGCGCGCGAGTATGCCGAGGCCCTGCTGATCGCGGCGCTCTTCCTGCTGTTCACCAACACTTTCGTCATCAAGACTTTCTTCATCCCCAGCGGGTCGATGGAGAACACCTTGTTGGTGGGCGACCACCTGTTCGTCAACCGGTTCATCTTCGGGCCGGCGGCGAGCGACGTCGAGCGCTCGCTGCTCCCGCTGCGCTCCCCGCGGCGCGGTGACATCGTCATCTTCCGCTCGCCCGAGCGCCCGACGGTCGACCTGGTGAAGCGGCTGATCGGCCTGCCGGGCGACACGCTGCAGATCATCAGCAAGCAGCTCTACGTCAACGGCCAGAAGGTCGCCGACGGCGGCTACGTCGAGCACAAGGATCCGCGCACCTTCCTCAATCGGCCCTACATGTCCGAGCAGATGCGGCTGCGCGACAACTTCGGGCCGGTCACGGTGCCCGAGGGGCAGTACTTCTGCATGGGAGACAACCGTGACTACTCCTACGACTCCCGCTTCTGGGGGACGGTGCCCGCGCACTATCTGAAAGGACGCGCCTTCGTCATCTACTGGTCCTTCGGCGGCGGCACCTCCGACGGCACCTGGCGCGGCTTGCCCGCGAAGCTCAAGGAGATCGCCAACACCATCATCGGGTTCCCGACCAAGACCCGGTGGACACGCACTTTCCACCTGCCGCGCTGAGCCGCCGCTCGCTCGTCCGCGCTCTGGTCGACGCCGGGCTGGTGGCGGTCCTCTTCGCTCTCTTCGCGCGCGCCTTCCTGATCGAGGTGGTCTCGATCCCGAGCGATTCGATGTCGCCGACGCTCGTCGCGGGCGACCAGGTGCTGGTCGATCGCTGGATCTTCGCCGACCCGGCGCGCTGGCGCGCCCTGCCGGTACGCCCCGTCCGCGGCGGCGACATCGTGCTCTTCCGCTCGCCCCTTCCGCCGCATCGACTCCTGGTCAAGCGCTGCGTCGCGGCGGGCGGCGAGATCGCCAGCGGGAGCCGGGTTGCGCCGGGAGAGCTCTTCCTGTCCGGCGACAACCGTGAGAGCTCGTTCGACTCGCGCAGCTTCGGGCCGGTCGCGACATCGGCGGTGCGGGGACGGGTCTTCGCGATCCTCTGGTCGCGCGCCGCGAGCGACTCCCGCCGCGCCCTCAGCGCGGTGCGCTAGACTTCGCGTTCGGCATCGAGCACTTGGAGGACGGCATGCGCAACGCGCGAAGACAGGCGGGCGACGGCAAGCTGGGCTGCATTCTCTGGACCGCGGTGCTGGCGGTGGCGGTGATGGTGGCCTGGAAGGCGATCCCGGTGAAGATCGCGAGCTCCGAGCTCTACGACTTCATGGTCGAGCAGGCGAAGTGGGCCGCGGGCACCAATCCAGAGCTAGTGCAGAAGCGCATCCTCGCCAAGGCCGTCGAGCTCAACCTCCCGGTCGAGTCCAAGCAGGTCACAGCGGAGCGCATCGGCGATCGGATCCGCATGCGCGCCCGCTTCACCGTACCGCTCGAGTTCCCGGGCTACGTCTACAACTGGGACTTCGACCTGCAGGTCGACCGGCCGATCTACATCTGGTAGGCGCGTTGCGCCGTCAGGCCGAGTCGAGCTCCTCGGCGAGGGCGGCGAGGGCCGCTTCGGGGTCGGCTGCCTGGGTGAGCGGGCGGCCGATGACCAGGAGGTCCGCTCCCGCCGCGAGCGCCACTCGGGCGCTCGCCGTACGGCGTTGGTCGTCGAGCGATGCGCCGGCCGGGCGGATCCCCGGCGTGACGATCAGGAACGGCGCGGGCAGCTCGCGGCGCAAGGTCTCGAGCTCCAGGGGAGAGGCGACGACGCCCGCGGCGCCCGACTCCGCGGCGAGCTGCGCCCAGGCGAGCACGCGCCCGGCGGCCGCGCCGGGCAGATCGAGCGCGGCGAGCGCCGGAGAGTCGAGATGGGTGAGCAGCGTGACGGCGAGCAGCTTGACGCCGTCGCCGGCGGCGCGCGCTGCCGCGCCGATCATCGCCGGGCCGCCGCTGGCGTGCAGGGTGAGGTAGTCGGCCCCGAGATCGCGTGCCGCCGCGACCGCTCCGGCGACGGTGTTGGGAATGTCGTGCAACTTGAGGTCGAGAAAGAGGCCGCGGGCGTGTCGCCGCGCCTCGGCGACCGCCGGCGGTCCGAAACGGACGAACGCCTCGAGGCCGATCTTCAGGACGCCGACGCGCGGACCGAAGAAGGCGCACCAGCGCTCGAAGGTCGCGCGATCCGAGGTGTCCAGCGCCACCGCCACTCGCGCGAGGGAATTCATCCATCCTCCCAGGGCCGTACCGCGCCCACCAGATCGCCCACCCGCCCGAGACCGAGCTCGACGAGCCGTTCGCTCAGGCCGGTGACCAGCCGCTCGGCGGTGCGCGGCTGGCGAAACAGCGCCGTCCCCACCTGCACCGCGCTCGCGCCGGCGAGCAGGAACTCCACCACGTCGTCGACCGTCTCGATACCGCCGATGCCGATCACCGGCAGTCCGACCTTCCGTGCCACGTCGTAGACGATGCGTACCGCGATCGGCTTGATCGCCGGACCCGAGAGTCCGCCCCGTCCGGTGTGCAGCCGGGGGCGACGGGTCCAGGGATCGATCGCCATGCCGAGCACGGTGTTGATCGCGGAGAGCAGATCGGCGCCCCCGGCCTTGGCGGCCTCGCCGATCTCCACCGGCGAGGTGACGTTCGGCGAGAGCTTCACCGCGATCGGCTTCGAGCTCGCCTCGCGGACACTGCGCACCAGACGCTCCAGAAGCTCGGGATCGTGGCCGAAGTGCATCCCCCCCCGCTTGACGTTGGGGCAGGAGACGTTGAGCTCGATCGCCGCGACGCCGGGGTGGGGTTCGACCCGATCCGCCAGCCGCGCGTAGTCGTCGAACTCGTAGCCGAAGAGATTGACGATCACCTGCGCGGGATAGCGCGCGAGCCCGGGGAGGACCTCAGCGAGGAAGCGCTCGATGCCGATGTTCTGCAGGCCGATCGAGTTGAGCATCCCGCCCCGCGGCTCGGCGATGCGCGGCGGCGGGTTGCCGGGAAGCGGTTCGAGCGAGAGCCCCTTGGTGACGATGCCGCCGAGGCGCTCGAGATCGGCCAAGTGGGCGAACTCGAGCCCGTAGCCGAAAGTTCCGCTGGCGGTGAGAATCGGGTTCGGAAGCTCCAGGCGGCCGAGCCGGACGGAGAGATCCGGGCCGCTCACCAGCGCACCGCGTCGAAGGGAAAGACCGGCCCGTCTTTGCAGCAGAGTCCGTAGCGGCCGCTGGCGAGCGGCACGGCGCACCCGAGGCAGGCGCCGAAGCCGCAGCCCATCGGCGTCTCGAGCGCGGCCTCGCCGGTGACGCCGTGCGCCGTGGCGAGCCCGGCCAGACGCGCCAGCAAACCCATCGGGCCGCAGGCATAGAGCGCCCGGTAGGCGCCCTCGGCGAGCCGCTCGGCGAGCGGCTCGGTCACCAGCCCGCGCCGTCCGAACGAGCCGTCTTCCGTCGTCGCGACCAGCGCGCCGCCGCTCGCGGTCGCCAGGGCGCCGAAGCGCGCGACGAGCGCGAGGTCGACTTGTGACCGCCCGCCGTAGAAGAAGTCGAAAGTCACGCCGCGCGCCGTGAGCGCGCGCCCGAGCAGCAGCAGCGGGGCCGAGCCGACGCCGCCCGCGACCAGCGCGACCGGCCCGCGCTCGACGGGCAGGAAGGCGCGGCCGAGCGGTCCGAGCACCGACATCGTCTCGCCCGGCCGGCGCGCCGCGAGGGCGCGCGTCCCCGGCCCGACGATCTTCACCAGCAGCTCGATCCGCGATCCGCGATCTGTTCTACTCACGTCGTGCACCGAGAAGGCGCGCCGCAGGTAGGGTTCGAGCCCGTCGCCGGTCTCGACCATCACGAACTGCCCCGCGCGGACCTCCGTCCAGGCCGGTGGACCGTCGAAGGCGATGGTGTAATAGGGCAGTGGTTGCTCGACGATCTCGAGGACGGTGACGCGGGCGTCGACGGGTTGCATGAACAGCGAGAACTCTAGCAAACGCATCGCGGGCGAACCGCGCACCGCAGCCTGGGCGCGCCTCGTCGAACGCCCGTGGCCCGCGCCGCTCGTCACGGCGGCGCTGGCGCTCGTCGCGGCGCTGGTCGCGGGCGCCCAGTTCGCGTTGCTGCTGGTCTTTCTCAATCCCGACCTGCCGCTGCGCGTCGGCGGTCTCGTCGCCGCGACGTGGCGCTTCGGATTGCTGCTTTCGCCCGTGGCGCTCGCCGCCTTCGCACTCGGCTCGTGGCGGCGCAACGTGCGCGCCAGCCGGCTGCTGCCGTGGGCGCTGACCGTGGTGCTCGCCGCCGCCGCGCTCGGCGACTGGGTCAACGCCTCGCACCATGCCTTCTATCTGCCGCCGGGAATCAATGCGCAGCTGCTCAAGGGGGCGCTCTGGCTCTCGCTGGGCGCGGTGCTCGCCTTCTACACCGCGCTGCTGCACACCGTGCACCACCGTGCCTACGGCGCGCGAAGCCGCTGGCTGCTCACCCTGGTGGTCGTCGGCTCGCTCTTTGCCCTGGTCGATCGCCGGGTGAGCTACCATCCGCCGCCGCCGCCCACGCCCGCCGCCGCTCGTCCCGTCCCCGGGCCGGCTCCGCGCCTCCTCTTCGTCGGGCTCGACGGTGCCAGCCTCGATGTTCTCCTGCCACTCGCCCGCCAGGGCAGGCTGCCGTTCTTCGCCGGCCTGCTCGAGCAGGGAAGCTACGCACGGCTGGCCACGCTCTCGCCCGTTCGTCCGCTCGCCCTCTGGGCGAGCGCAGCGACCGGCAAGATGCCTCACCGCCACGGCTTGCTGGGCGAGGCCCATGCCGCTCCGCGTTGGCTCGCCCCCGCGGGCGAGCTGAAGCTCCTGCCGCTCGGCCTGGGGCCGCGCCTCGGCCGCGTCCTGTTCGGCCCTGCGCTCCCCGCCGGCGAGCCGCCGCGCTCGGCGCTCACCGTCTGGGAGATCCTCGGCAAGCTCCGGCCGTCGGCCGCAACGATCGGATTCCCGCCCGCGCTCGCCGCGGCCCCGCTCGGGCTCGCCCCCGAGCCGGAAGCCGCGGCGGCCCCGACCGAGCCGTTCGCCGAGACGCTCGTCGTGGCGCAGCGATTGGACCGTCCGCGGCTCGCTGCGGCCACTGCGCGCCTCACGGGCGGCGACCCGCCCGCCTCCTGTTTCCTGTTGCTGCCCGGCCTCGAGGGGCTCTCGCTCGCCACCGTCGGCGGGTTCGAGGCGGCGGAGTTCGCGGGCTCGCGGGGGCGCGAGCAGCGGGGCGCGGCCGCCGCGTTAACCGCTCACTACGCCGAGCTCGATGCCGCTCTGGCGGCGCTCTGGGAGCGGTTGCCGCCGCCGCGCGTCGTCGTCGTCGCCTCGGTCTACGGCGTCGCGCCGCCGCAGGGGATGCGCAAGGTCCTGGGCGAGTTGTTGCGCTTCCGGCGCACTGCCGGCTCGCTCGCCGGCGCGCCCGACGGCGCCCTGCTGATGCGCGGGGATGGGATCAGGAAGGGAGAGGCGATGCCTCCGGGGCGGATCGTCGACCTGCTTCCGACCCTGCTCTACCTCTCCGGTCTGCCGATCGCGCGAGACTTCGACGGCCGGGTGTTGACCGAGGCCTTCGAGCCGGCGCTGCTGCAGCGCGAGCCGCTCGCCTTCCTGCCGACCTATCAGGGCCTGTTCGGCGACTAGCGCTCCGGCTTCGCGGCGATCCGGCCGACCACCTTCGCGCCGATCGCCGCCGGCGCGCCGTCGTGCGTCGCCTCGACGAGTGGCGCCTCGGCCGCGAGCTTCTCGTCGGCCGTCATCGCACAGTGCCCTTCGAGCACTCCGCCCTCTTCGATCACCAGAGCCGTGGCACGGATCTCGCCCTCGACGCGCCCATGGGGATGGATCGACAACCGCTTGGCGACCTGCACTTCGCCGTGGACCCGCCCCGAGACGAAGAGGCGCCCGACGCGGATCTCACCTTCGACCTCCCCCTTCTCGCCGACGACGAGATCGCCCTCCGAGATCACCCTGCCGACCACCTTGCCATCGATGCGGAACGACTGGTCGAAGCGCAGCTCGCCTTCGAAATGCGATCCGACGTCGAGGAAGCCGGAGAGGTCCCCGGACGCCGATCTGCCGCGGAAGTTCATGGCCTTCCCCCTCGTTGGAAGATGAGGTCGAAGAGGCGGATCAGCTCCTCCTCCGAATGAAAGTGAATTCGAATCACGCCGCCCTTGCGGCGGCGATCGATTTCCACTTTGGTCTGCAGATGCTGTGTCAGTCGCTCCGCCGCCGCCGCCGCATTGGGTTCCGTGGCGCGCCGCTTGCGCGCTCCACGCCGGGTGCCGGCGCCGGTGGTCGAGAGGGCTTCGAGCGTCCGGGCGTTGATTCCTTCGTCGGCTGCGCGCTCCGCCAAGCGCTCGATCTCGCCAGCGTCCTCGAGCGCGAGCAGCGGTCGCGCCTGCCCGGCGGTCAACCGTCCGGACCGCAGGAGATCCTGCACCCGCGGCGGCAACTTGAGCAGGCGCAGCGTATTGGACACCGCTGGGCGGGTCTTGCCGACCCGGGTCGCGATCTCCTCTTGCACCAGGCCGAAATCCTCCTGCAGCGTCCGGTAGGCCTCGGCCTCTTCGATCGGGTTGAGGTCGGCACGCTGCAGGTTCTCGACCAGCGCGAGCTCGAGAAGCTCCCGGTCGTCCCGCACCTGACGCACCACGACCGGCACGACGGCGAGGCCGGCGCGCTGCGCCGCGCGCCATCGACGCTCTCCTGCGATAATCGTGTAAATCCCTTTACCTGTTGGACTTACGATCAAAGGCTGGATCAGGCCCTGCGCCCTGATCGAGGCCGCCAGCTCCTCGAGACCAGCATCGTCGAAGGCGGCTCGGGGCTGGTAGCGGCTCGGCTGCAGCTGTGCGACCGGCAGCGCCCTGACCTCCTCGTTGGTCGTAAGCAAGGCGGAAAGTCCGCGCCCCAAGCCTCTCCGTTTGTCGTTCATCCCTGCCGCCTCACGAGCTCGCGGGCCAGCGCCAGATAGGCCTCGGCACCGCGGCTCTTGATGTCGTACCTGAGAATCGGAACCCCGTGGCTCGGCGCCTCGGCGAGTCGTACGTTGCGTGGAATCACCGTTGCGAAGGTCCCATCCGGGAAATGGTCGCGAACCTCGCGCTCGACGTCGCGGGTCAGGTTCATCCGCTCATCGTACATGGTGAGCACGATGCCGGAGAGTGTCAGCGCGGGATTCCACGCCGCGGTCACCCGCCGCACCGTGGTCAAGAGTTCGCTCACCCCCTCGAGCGCGAAGTACTCGCACTGCAGCGGCACCACGACGCCGTCGGCCGCAACCAGCGCGAGCACCGTCAGGTGGCCGAGCGAGGGCGGGCAGTCGAGCAGCACGAAGTCGTAGCGACCGATGAGCGGTGCCAGGCGCTCGCGGAGGCGGAATTGCCACCCGTCGAGTCCGACGAACTCGACCTCCACTCCGACCAGATCACGATCCGCCGGGATGAGGTCGAGGAAGGGGAAGCCGGAGGGGACGACCGCGACCTCCGCCTCCGCCTGCCCGACCAGGAGATGGTAGAGGTGGGGCGGACTCGCGTCGCACCCGAGACCGCGGGTGGCGTTGCCCTGCGGATCGCAGTCGATCAGCAGGACCCGCCGTTCGAGCGCGGCGAGCGCCGCGGCGAGGTTGATCGCCGTGGTGGTCTTGCCCACCCCGCCCTTCTGGTTGGCGAGCGCCAACGTCGTGGTCATGGCTTCTCCGACACTCGGTACTCCACGATCTCCCGGTGCCCCCACCGCAGCTTGATCCGCCGCCCGGCGACCCAGGGCGCGGGCAAGCGATCGCTCGTGGGCCCGGCCCAGACCAGCGCGCGCCCGCGCTCCGAAAGTCGCCCCGCGAGCGCCGCCCACACTCTCGCCGGCAAACGCAACGCCCGGACGGTGAGCACATCGATCCGCCCAGGAAGCTCCAGCGAGAGGCTCGGATCGACTCTAGCATCGAGGCAGTGGCAGGCCAATCCGGCCCGGCGCACCGCCGCCGCGAGGAATGCGGCGCGACGAACCCGCGGCTCCACCAGGTAGACCTCGAGATCGGGCCGCGCGGCCGCGAGGACGAAGCCGGGAAACCCGGCACCCGAGCCGAGATCCACCAGGTTCCCGCTCTCGGGGAGCAGGGGTCGTCCCGCCAAGCTCTCGCCGTAGTGGCGCTCGAAGAGCTCGTCGAAGACGGCCGGGCCGACGAGATCCACCTTCGGCGCCCAGCGCAGGAGCTCGAGGTAATGCTGGTGGAGGGCCGCCGTCACTCGAAGTTCCAGCGGCTCCCCAAGGGCCCGCGCCAGCGCGTCGGCGAACGACGGTCGATCGAGCGCGTCGATCGGGTGGGTCATTGCGCGCGGCCTCCTCGGAGCCGGCGGCCGAGGGCGAGGTTCCACGTGAAACCAGAGGGGCTCGAAGGGTGTTTCACGTGAAACCCCGGCGCGCGACGGGCGGCCCTCTTATGGGGTGGCGAGCGAAATGCGCAACTTCTTGTCCGGGCGGGAGCCGAAGCTCTCGGTGCGCAGTCGCGCGTCTTCGGCGAGCGCAAGGTGGATGATGCGGCGGTCGGCGGGGGAGAGGGGGCCCAGCACGGCATCTTCTCCCGAGCGCAGCACCTCGCCGGCGGTCTCGCGCGCCAACTTGCGCAGTTCGTCCTCCCGGCCCTCGCGCAGACCGGCGCCATCGATCCGGCAGCGCACCAGACGGCCCGAGAGCCCCTTGATGGTGCGTGGCAGCAGGTGCTCCAGCTCGTCGAGGAAGCCGCTGCCGAGGCGCCGCAAGGCGGGCTCGTCGGGTCCCCGAAGGCGGATCTGCAGCCGCTCGCTCTCGCGTTCGATGGCCACCTCGAGATCGAGCCCGGCCAGGGCGAGCAGGCGGCGGAGCCCTTCGCTCGCGGCGAGCTCTGATTCCTCGTCCGGCGGCAGGAGCGGTTCCGCGGTGATCCCTCCCTCGCCAGGCGGAGGAGACGCCGCCACGGCGCGCCGACGATTTGGCGGTTCAGGGTGGCGTAAACGGGGCGTAGATTTTTCTGCGATGGGGGCCGGCGCCGGGGCCGCAGGAGCTCCAGCGGCCCGCATCGGGTGCTGCGGATCGACTTCGATGACGACCCGGCGCGGATGGCGGAGGAAGCCGTGTCGTTTCTCGCGTCGACGGTAGGCGAGCTGCTCCGGCGGCAGCCGGTGGTAGCGGGCCGCCGACATCAGGGCCTGGGGCAGGGAGTTGCCCCAGAAAAAGCGCCGTGACCGCGCGCTCATTTCGCCTTCTTTCCCCCCTTGACCGGAACCGCGGCGGGCTCCGCGGCGTGGTCCTTGATCGAATTGTAGAGCAGCTGCTGGCCAATGGTGAGGATGTTGTTGGTCAGCCAGTAGAGCACCAGGCCGCTCGCGAAGCCGAGCGAGAAGACGGTGAAGACGATCGGCAGCATCTGCATCAATCGCTTCTGCATCGGATCGGGCGGCGGCGGCGTCATGCGCTGCTGGATCACCTGCGAGATCCCCATGACGATCGGCAGGACGTAATAGGCGTCCGGGGCGGTCAGATCGGTGACCCAGCCGAGCCAGGGCGAGCGCCAGAGCTCGACCGCCGTCGCCAGCAGGTTGTAGAAGGCGAAGAAGATCGGCAGCTGGACGAGCATCGGCAGACAGCCGCCGGCCGGGTTCACGCCCTCGCTGCGGTAGAGCGCCATCACCTCTTCGTTCATCTGGCGCTGTGCGTCGGAGTTGAAGCGGCCGTTCTTGTCGCGCAGCTTGCCGCGCCAGCGTTCGCGGACCGCCTGCATCTTCGGATTGAGCGCCTGCATCTTGCGCATCGACTTGAAGGCCGCGAGCGAGAGCGGCAGGAGCACGATCTTGAGCGCCGCGGTGAGCAGGACGATCGCCCAGCCATAGTTGGCGACGACGTTGGCGTGCAGCCACTGCAGACCCCAGAGCAACGGACGCGCGAGGAATCCGAACATGCCCCAGCGCACCGTGCTCTCCAATCCATAGGGCAGGGCAGCCAGCCGGTCCCACTGCTTCGCGCCCCAGAACGAGGTCCCGTCGAGTCGTTCGCCGCGGGCGTGGAGCTCGATCACGAACTCCCGCGGCAGCTTCTTGTCGGTCGCCGAGAGCTCGCCGTCGGCGGGCAACGGGCGCGCCTCGAAACGGTGGTCTTCCGCCGTGGGGTCGAGCAGCACGGGGCGCACCCGGGCGCGGCCGAGCGGCTCGCTCGGCACGACGACGGTGAGGAAATAGGTGTCTTCGAGACCGATCCAGTCGAGGCCCTGGCCCGCGATCTCCTCCGTCTCGAGCTGCTTTTCCGGGGCGAGCGTCTCGAGCGAGCCGCCGACGCTCCACACCGCCAGGCGCCGTTCGTAACGGCTGGCGAGATCCGCCGCCGTACGGGCGCGCAGGCCAGGACCCAGCACCAGCCCGACTTCGCTGGTCCCGGGCGCCTCGATCTCGAAGTCGAGCCGCCCATCGGCGAGCAGGGTGAAGCGCTTCGCGGCCCGCCCCAGCTCGCCGCGATAGGTGAAGACCAAGCTGTCGCCTTTCGGCGTCGCCTCGCGCGCCACCGCGAAGAGGGCCCGGTTGACCGGCAGCGGCGTACCGTCGGCGGCGAGCAGGGCGAGCGGAAGGGGCGTCGTCTCGCGCGGCGCCACGAGCTCGAGCGGGCCGCCGACCTCGGCGGTCCTGCCGCGCACCTGGAGCGAGACGAGCAGACCGCCGCGGTTCGTGAACTCGGCGCGGAGCTCGCCGTTCTCGAGCACTTCGCGGCGCTCTTGCTCGCCGGCGACCGGAGGCAGCTCTGCCGCGGGCGCCATGGTCTCCGCGGGCGCTGCGGGCTCGGGGCGCGGCGTCTCCGCCGTCGTTTCCGCGGTCGGCCTGGCGGGACGCGCCGCGGCCTCGGCCGCGGGACGAGGCGCCGGCGGTTCGGGGGCCGGGAAGAGATACTGCCAGGCTAGAAGCACCGCCATCGAAAGCGCGGCAGCGATCAGAAGACGGCGATTGTCCAAAGGTTACGGCTCCTTGCTCGGGTTGGGGGTGACGCCGCTAAGGCAGATCGATGCCGCCCGCGCCCAGCGGCTGACAGCGCAGCAGCCGCCAGAGGGCGCGTGCCCCGCCGACGATCAACCCGTCGCGCAACACGACGAGACGGGCGTATTCCGAGCAGGTCGGCGAGAACCGGCAGGCCGGGGGTAGCATCGGCGAGAGCCAGCGTTTGTAAGCTGTGAGCAGCGCGACCGCGAGGCGCTTCATTTCGCCTCGCGCGGCAGGAGCTGCCGCAGCTGCTGCTCGAGATCGCGCGCGAAATCGGCGTACTCGGCCTGGGCCGCCTCGGGCCGGAAGTGCACCACGAGGTCGCCACCCGGCAGCCGGTCACGTCCGGCGAAGCGGCGGAAGACCTCCCGCCCCCACCGCTTGAGGCGGTGGCGGACCACCGCGCCCCCGACCTTGCGGCTGGCGGTCTGACCGAACAGCGTCGGGGAGGTTCCGGGGAGTGTGTAGAGAATCAGGAAACGCCCGCTGCGCCGACGCCCCAGCCGGTAGCAGCGTTGATACGCCGCCGTCTTGCGGAGCCGGTCGCTCCGCCGCAGGCGCTGGTCGCGCGGGGCGGACGGCAGCACCGCGGCTCTTAGACCGACAGCCGCTTGCGACCCTTGCGGCGGCGGCGCGAGAGGACTTTGCGGCCGTTCTTGGTGCTCATCCGCTCGCGGAAGCCGTGGGTTTTCTTGCGGCGACGATTGTTGGGCTGGAATGTGCGCTTCACGGTGCTCTGCCTTTCTCGTGACTGGGGCCGGGCACGCCCGTCGCGCCGGATCGCGCAACGGTCCCGGATCGGGCGAGCCGTTCATTCTAGGGGACGACCGGCTCCCCCGTCAAAGCGGCCCGAAAAAGAGAATCTGGCGGAGAGGGTGGGATTCGAACCCACGGTACCCGTGAAGGCACAACG
>CAZPZW010000039.1:0-21653 GCA_964591165.1 uncultured Thermoanaerobaculia bacterium
GGCTAGAATGTGGCGATGGGCCAGAACCTACGCCTGCTCGCCGGCGCGGCGCTCGTGGGCGCTTGGCTCTATCTCTTCCTGCTCGGCCGGACCGCCGGCGGGATGATCCACCTTCTGCCAGTCGCCGCGCTCGCGATCCTGCCTTGGCGGATTCGCGCCGCGGGCACGGAGCCAAAGGAGCCCCCCCGATGAATCTCCGCAAGCTCGTCGCCGTGCTCTTCCTCGCCGCCGGCGTTCTCGCCCTGGTCTACGGCGGCTTCTCGTTCGGTCGCAAGAAGGAAACGGCGAAGTTGGGTCCGCTCGAGCTCTCGGTCGCCAAGAAGGAGCGGGTCGAGGTTCCCAAGTGGGCGGGGATCGTGGCGATCGCCGTCGGCGCCGGGCTCCTGCTGGTGCCGGGCAAGCGCTGACCGGCTAGTCGTCGCGCCGGTAGAGCGCGCGGAGCCGCGCGGCGACGCGCAGCGCGTAGACCACGAAGACCCCGACGGCGAGCCCGGCGATCGCGGCGAGCGACCAGGGGAAGCCGCGCAGGAAGTGGAGCGCCGCGAGGGCCGCGAGCCCGGCCACCGCTCCCAGCACGGCCTGCCGCAGATCGAACGGCACTACTGCCGCCACCCTTCGACCGGATTCTCCAGCACGCCCACCCCCGGAATCTCGACCTCCAGCCGGTCGCCGTCCTGGAGCGGCGCGACGCCCGCCGGCGTGCCGGTGAGGAAGACGTCGCCCGGTTCGAGGGTCATCCGCTTCGAGGCGTAGGCGAGGAGCTCCGGGATGGCGAAGATCATCTGGCGGGTGCGCCCGCGCTGACGCTCCTCCCCGTTGACCCGCGTCACGACCTCGAGCGCGTCGAGGTCGGGCGCGAGCAGGATCGCCGGCCCCAGCGGGCAGAAGGTGTCGAACGACTTGGCGCCCGAGAAGGATCCGTCCTTCTTCTGCAGATCGCGCGCCGAGACGTCGACCGCGCAGGTCACGCCGAGGATCGCGCCGACCGCCTCGTCGGGCGTCGCGCGGCGCAGCCGCGCGCGCAGAACCAGTGCGATCTCCCCTTCGTAGTCGACCCGTGCGCTCTCCGGCGGCAGCACGATCGGCGTGCGCGGTCCGATCACCGACGAGGGCGACTTGAGGAAGATCAGCGGCTCGCTCGGCACCGGGTTACCGAGCTCCGCGGCGTGCTCGCGGTAGTTGCGTCCCACGCAGACGACCTTTCCGGGATCGAGCGGCGAACGCAGCGCCTCGCCGCCGGCGAGGTTCACGCGGCGGCCGAGCTCCCACTCGGCGGGCGGCGTGGTGAACGGATCGGAGTGCAGCACCGCGAGCTCGGCGAGCGACTCGCCGGCGGCATGGAACCCTTCGGGGCCGAAGCGACAGAGGAGCACGCCGGGATTCTACGGCTTTCGGCCGGGCTGTCCGGCGCGCGCCGCAGCGAGCCGCGCCTGCGCCCGGCCGGAGAGCGGGGTCACCACCAGGCCGCCGGTGAGGTCGTTGACGTCGACGTAGACCTCGGTCTCGTAAGCCGCCTTGAGGTGGAGGTAGGAGAGCGCCTCGGCGGTCGGTCCCTGGGCGATCACCCGTCCCTGCTTGAGCAGCACCACGCGGTTGCAGTACTCGGCGGCCAGGTTGAGGTCGTGCAGCACGGCGAGCACGGCGCGCCCCTCGGCCGCGAGCTCGCGCACCCGGTCGAAGAGCTCCACCTGGTAGCGCAGGTCGAGGAAGCTCACCGGCTCGTCGAGCAGCAGCAACGGCGCTGCCTGGGCGAGCGCCCGCGCGAAGACGACGCGCTGCCGTTCGCCCGCCGAGAGCCGCTCGATCGGCCGATCGGCGAGCTCCGCCGCTCCGGCGCGCGCGAGCGCGGCGCGCGCCAGCGCGAGGTCCTCCGCCGCCTCGAAGGCGAGCCCGCTGAGATGGGGATGGCGCCCCATGAGGACGATCTCGAGCACCGTGAAGGGGAAGTCGAAGCGCGGCTCCTGCGGGACCACTGCCACCCGCCGCGCCACCTCGCGACGCGACAACGCGGCGAGCTCGCTACCCCCCAGGAGCACCCGCCCGGTATAGCCACCGAGGACTCCGGAGACGACGCGCACCAGGGTGCTCTTGCCGGCCCCGTTCGGTCCCAGTAGGCCGACGATCTCGCCCGGCGCGACCGTGAGGCTCACCGCGTCGAGCACTCGACGCTCGCCGTAGGCGAAGCCGAGCGCCGCGCAGGCGAGGGCCGGCGGCGCGCCCGACTCAGCGCTCACGCCGGGCTCCGCTGCGCCGCAGCAGAAGGAGGAAGAACGGACCGCCGACCAGCGCCGTGACCACACCCACCGGCAGCTCGCTCGGCGCGACCAGCGAGCGGGCGCCGAGATCGGCCAGCACCAGGAACGCGCCGCCGCCCAGGAAAGCGGTCGGCACCAGCAGGCGATGATCGGGCCCCAGAGCGAGGCGCAGCAGATGCGGCACGACCAGGCCGACGAAGCCGATCATGCCGGCCGCGGAGACGGCGAGCGCGGTGGCGAGCGAGCCGAGCACGAACGTGGTCCGCTTGAGCCGCTCGACGTCGACGCCGAGCTGCGCGGCTCCCTCCTCGCCCAGCGAGAGCGCGTTGAAGGAGCGCCCCTGGGCGAAGAAGCCGACCGCCACGAGGAGTCCCGCCGCGGCGAGCAGCGCCAGCGTCGCGCCGTCGGCGGCCGGCACCCGGCCCATCAGGTAGAAGACGATCGACTGCAGCTGCTCGCGCGACGCCACGGTCTGCAGGAAGTAGATCAGGGCGCCCGAGAAGGCGTTGAAGATCGCGCCAGTGAGCAGCAGGGTATAGACCGAGAGCCGCCCGTCGACCGCCGCCAGGCGCTCGATCGCGGCGAGCGCGGCGAGCGCCCCGGCGAACGCGGCGAGCGGCACGACCGCGCCCGACGCGCCGGCGACCAGCGCCGCGACGCCGCCGAGGCTGGCGCCGCCGGCGACTCCCAGGACATAGGGATCGGCCAGCGGGTTGCGCAGGATCGCCTGGAAACCGACTCCGGCCACCGAGAGGAGGCCGCCGAGCGCCGCCGCGGCGAGCACGCGCGGCAGCCGCAGGTCGACCAGGATCGCGCGCTCGCCGGGCGAGAGGGTGCCCGCCCAAAGGCGCCCGAAGTCGATGCTCGCCGCCCCCAGGGCGAGCGCGGCGAGCATCGTCGCGGCGAGCAGCAAGCCGAGCGCCAGCACCCACCCGGCGACCCGGCGAGCGAGCGGCGACTGGCGGCTCACCGCGCCTCCTCGTGGGCCGCCGGCGGCGGCGCGAAGTCCTCCGGGCGCGGCGAACCGAAGCGCTCGGGATGGATCAGGCGCGCCATGCGTTCGGCCATCTCCCCCAGTCGCGGCCCAGGGATGAGCAATCGCGAAGGCTCGAGGCGGAAGACGCGCCCCTCGGCGACCGCTGGAAGGAAATCCCAGCGCTGCCAGTCGCCGGCGATCGCCCCGAAAGGTCCGCCGAGCCGATTGTCGGCGCTGTCCAGAATGACTTCCGGACGCCGCTCGAGCATCGCCTCGAGCGAAGCCATGGCAAAGGGCGCGAGCGCGTCGCCCGCCAGATTCTCTCCGCCCGCGATGGCGATCAGCTCGTCGAGGTAGGAGCCCGGTCCGGCGACGAAGAGGGGATCCCGCCCGACGACCACCAGCACCCGCCGGCGGGGCAACTCGGCGGCCTGCGACCGCACGGCCTCCACCTGGCGTTCGATGCCGTCGATCAGCCCGGCCGCAGCGCGCTCCCGATCGACCAGCCGGCCGATCTCCGTGATCGCCGCCAGTGTACCGGCGAAGGTCGCCGTGTCGAGCGCGACCACCCGGATGCCGAGTCCGCCGAGCGTCGAGCGCTCGCTGGCGCCCGCCGTGCCCGCGGTGGTGAGCAGCAGGTCGACTCCGAGCTCGATCAGGCGCTCGGGGCTCGGCGCGTCGTAGGCGCCGAGCCGGGGCAGGCTCCGCACTTCCCTCGGCTGGTCGACGAAATCGCCGACCGCCACGATGCGCGCGGTCTCGCCGAGCAGCGCCAGCGTCTCGGCAGCCGCGGGCGCCATAACCGCGATGCGCTTCGCCGTGCCGTCCGTCGCCGTCGGCGGCGGCGCCGGACGCCGCGCGCAGGCGACGCCGGCCAGAGCCAGAACCGCAGTCGCGGTGAGCGCGCCGAGCGTCGACGGCCGCCTCACGGCGTCAGAAGCTCCACTCGACCCCGGCCGAGAAGGTGCGCCCGGGCGCCGGATAGCCGGCGATCTCAGCGTAGTCCGCGTCGAGCGCGTTCTCCAACCGCACGAACGGCTCCCAGCGCTCGGCGAACCGACGGGCGAGCGTCAGGTCGAGCGTCGCGTAGCTGGGGAGCGCCAGGTCCCCGAAATCGACCCGCTCGCCGACGTAGCGCGCCACGGCGCCCGCCGTCCAGTCGGCCTGGCGCCAGAAGAGCGTCAAGCTGCCGCTGAAGTCCGCGCGGCGCAGCAGTGCACCGCCGGTCGAGAGGTTCTCGGCGTCGAGCCAGGTCGCCGCGAGGCGCGCCTCGAGGCGCCCCAGCTGCGCCGCGGCTCCCGCCTCGAGGCCGCGAATGCGCGCCGCACCAAGGTTGCGCGGCAGGAAGGTGAGGTAGTCGAACTCGATCAGGTTGGTGAGCTCGTTCTCGAACAGCGTCGCCGCGAGGCGCAGCGGTCCGACCGTGGAATCGACCCCCAGCTCGATGCTGCGGCTCTCCTCCGGCTCGAGCTCCGGGTTGCCGAACCCGGGATAGTAGAGATCGGCCAGCGAGGGGGCGCGAAACGCTTCGCCGTAGGCGGCGCGCAACCGCGTCGCGCCCGCCACGGTCCAGGCGAGCGCGCCGCGCAGGCTGGTCGCGCCGCCGAACTGCCGGTCGTCGTCGCGCCGCGCTCCGGCGTCGAGCCGCAGGCGCCCGCGCGTGTACGAGAGCTGCCCGAAGGCCGCCCAGGCCTCGGCCGAGTCGTCGCTCAGGCCTTCGCCGAACGCGCTCTGCGAGCTCGCGCGCTCGTGATTCCAGTCCCCGCCCGCGACCAGCTCGAGATCGTCGCCGAGCTGGCGACGCACGACGAGTCGCCCTTGATCGCGCCGCGCCGCGGTGTCGCTCGCCGCGAAGGGATCGGCGGCGTCGCGGAACTCGAGATCGCTGTCGCTCGTCGCCGCCTGCGCCTCGATCGACCCGCGCGCCGTGGTGTACGAGAAGGGCACGGCAACCGCGGTCGTCGCGAAGCGCTGCCGCCGCTCGGGCGACGGCAGCCCGGAGAAGTCGTAAGGCACCCCGATCTCGTTCGCGCCCCGCCGCACCTGCAGGCCCAGGCGCACCGAATCTCCCAGGCTCCCGTCGAGGCCGAGGTCGACCTCGTGGCCGTCGTAGAAGTCGTTGTCGATCTCCCCGTCCCCCTGCCGCAGGTGCCCGGCGAGATCGACCTGCACCTTGCCGAGCGCGAAGCCGCCGCTCGCGCCGAGCCGCGCGAAGTCGTTCTCTCCCCCTTCCGCCCGCAGCCGCCCGCCGCTCTCCTGCCGCCGGCTGATCAGTTGGACGACGCCCCCCAGGGCGCTCGATCCATAGAGCGCGGAGTAGGGACCGCGCACCACCTCGAGGCGGGCGATGTCTTCGGTCGCGAGGGTCGACCAGTCGAAGCCGCCGAGGTAGGGGTCGTTGAGCTCCACGCCGTTCCACAACACCAGGGTGTGGCTCGAATTGGTGCCGCGGGTGAACAGCGAGGTCGCCTTGCCGGGCGAGCCGCCGCGCGCCAGCTCCAGGCCGGGCACGGTGCGCAGCAGGTCGATCGCCTGCCCCGCCTTGCGCTCGGCGATCGACGCCGCATCGAAGACGTCGGCGGCGGTCGGCACCTCCGCGACCGGTTCCGGGACCGTGGTGGCGGTGACGGTGATCGAGCCCTCAAACGTCGGGCCCTGGGCCAGCACCGCGCTCGCTCCCCCGAGAAGCGCGGCGAACAGCACGAAGGTGAGGCGCATGGCCACCCTCCTTTCGCTCGAAATGGCGACGCCCCGCCTCCCGGGTCGGGAGAGCGGGGCGCAGGGGGCGGAGGAGCGGCCCGGCCGCGGTCGCTCCCCACACCCCGGGGGACGAAGGCATCGGACGGTGGCGGCAGGTCTCCTGGCTTCCGGATCGATCTACTCCCGAGCCTTCCCGCGCGCCCGACCGCGATCGTCGGCGATCTGCGGCACGCAGTGGTTCTCCCGGTTTCGTTCCCGGCTACAGTGGCGGGGGCCGCGCCGGCTTGGTGCACCGGCTTCCCTTTCGAAGACTCCGCGGGCTCGCGGAGTCACCGCACCGTCGAAGTTGTCAAAGACCGATCCCGCACCGCGCGGGACCGCTGCGGTCGAGTGCCGATTACTGCGGTGGCTGCGCCGGCTGCACCGGCTGCGGCGACACCTGCGGCACCGAATTGTAACCGGTCATCCAGACCGGGATGCCGCCTCCGGACTGATTGGGCTCGACGAACTGCTTGGTGTCGTAGACCGGTGACGCGAGCGCCTGCAGCGCCGCATCCTGGCGCGCCGCCGTCTCCGCCGCTTGATACTCCTCGGAGCCCGGAACGAGCTGATCGTTGGGCGCCCAGCCCAGGGCGATCGTCGTGGCGTTCAGTTGGTGGCCGAAGCCGCGGCTCTCGGTGTCAGTAGTGATCGAGGCCACGTCGTCGATCGCCAGCGAGATCTCGTTGCCCCACTCGGTCAGGAAGAGGAGCTTGGCGGGATCCCAACTCGCCCGCTCCGGCTGATAGCGGGTGTCGAAGGTGGTGCCGTTCTTCAGCGTCACCGTGTAGATGGCCGAGAAGGCCGGCAGGGCGACGAGCAGGGCGGCCGATGCGAGGACGAGAATCCGAGAACGCGACGTCATGGCGTTCCTCCTGGTGAGCTTTGCCGAAGAAGCATAGCACCGATCGCCGCTCGGACCCAAGTGCAGGGCTTCACAACCGCGCCCGGCTCAGCCCCCGGTCCGCAGCCGTCCCATCCAGAGACCACCGAACGGCGAGTACCACTCGAGCTCCGGGATCCGCGGGCGCTCGCCGCCGCTGCGCGCGATCACCAGCCGGTCCTCAGCGCGGAGCTGACGCACCCAAGTCGCGAAGGCGCGGTCGTCACCGGGCGAACGCTGAATGGCGCGGAAGGTCGCGAGCTCCGCCGGCGGCATCATTCCCGGCTCGAAGCCGACCAGATAGCGCCACGGGGCGTCGGGATTCTCGAAGAAGGTGTCGTAGAACAGGCCCATGCTGTTGCTGTAGAGGATCCCGCCCGGCGCCGGCAGCCAGGCAGCCTGAACGGGATCGCTGCGGCGCAGGTGGCGCTCCCCTTCCTCGCTCGACCAGCGATCACCCCGGTTGCCGCTCACCGCGAGCAGCACCACGCCGGCGGCGAGCGCGGTCGCCGCCAGCCGGCCCGCCGGCCGGAGCTCGCGCCCGGCGAGCGCCCCGGCGGCGAGCTGGGCGATCCAGACCGCGAGCGCCGGCAGCCCCCAGTCGGACCAGAAGCGCGACACCGCGAGGCCCAGCACCCAGCCGGCGACGGCGAGGAGGAAGACCGGATCGGCGAGCGGCGGACGGGGCAAACCCGCGCGACGCCAGAGGAGGAGCCCGCCGACCAGCAGCACCATCGCCGGGCTCCCCTGCCCCGGCTGGAACTCGGTGGCGAGCATGCGCGTCAGGTCGTGGGTCCCGAAGGACCAGATCAGATGCTCGAGCGACTGCGCGAGAAAGGCCAGGGGAGCGCCGGTCGCGAGCGCACCGAGGAGCGTCCCGGCGGCGAAGCAGAGGGCGATCCGGCCCGCGGCCCGCACCTGCCGCGCCGCCAGCAGGGCGGCGATCGGCAGCAGCCAGAGGTACCAGGTGCCGTGCACCCAGACCCCCAGGGCGAAGAGCGCCGTGAGCGCGGCGAGCGCCGCACGCGGGGCGCGCTCCGCCGCGAAGCGCTGCCAGCTTGCGGCGAGGATCGCCAGGATCGTCATCGAGAGTACCAGCGGCCGCCCGGAGAGCAGGCGCGGGAAGAACGCGGGATCGAAGAGCGCGAGCGCGACGAGGGCGATCGGCCAGGCTTCGGGCCGCGCGACGAGGAAGAGGGGCACTACGAGAAAGAGCGCGGCGAGGCTCGCCACCGAAAAGCTGGCGAGCGTGCGCGGCGTCGCGCCGGTGGCGCGATGCAGCGCGCCGAGCATCGCGTGCCAGCCCGGGTGCTCGTCCTCGCTGGCTTCGGCACGCAGCACCAGGACCTCGGACCACTCCTTGCCCGACACCGCCTTCGCGGCGTGGCGACGCACGTCGTCGCGCGGCAGCCAACCCGCGGCGAGCACGCGCAGCGGAATGGCGACGAGCAGCGCCGCGGCGAGCAGCGCGAGGAGGACTCCGAGACGGGTGGGATCGACTGGTGCGCCCGACAGGATTCGAACCTGTGACCTTGAGCTCCGGAGGCTCACGCTCTATCCAGCTGAGCTACGGGCGCGGTTGAACTGGGGTGAGTGATGGGACTCGAACCCACAACGACCGGAGCCACAGTCCGGTGCTCTACCATTGAGCTACACTCACCGTGTCGCCACACACATATTGGCCTGCCTGGAGGGACTCGAACCCCCGACCCGCGGCTTAGAAGGCCGCTGCTCTATCCAGCTGAGCTACAGGCAGCAACTCCCAAGGGCTCGCGTCGTCGGAGGACATCCGCCGGGCTATGGTCGGGGCGCCCAGATTTGAACTGGGGACCCCCTGCGCCCAAGGCAGGTGCGCTACCAGGCTGCGCTACGCCCCGTCCGGCGCGGCAGTCTACGGGACCCCCCGGGGGGTGTCAACGCGCGGCGCGGCCTGCGGAGGCCTTCGGCGCCGCTCAACCGGCGATGTCTTCGCCGCCGTCGACCTGCAACACGGAGCCGGTGAGCCAGCCGGTCGCCGGCACGGAGAGCGCCACCAGACAGCGCGCGACGTCCTCCGGCGTGGTCAAGCGGCCTGCGGGGTTGCGCGCTCGAGCGCTCTCGATGATCTGCTCGTTGCCCGGGATCTTGCGCAGCGCCGGCGTGTCGGTGACCCCGGCCTTGATCGAGTTCGCCGTGATGCCGAGCGGCGCGAGCTCGACGGCGAGCTGCCGGATGTGCGACTCGAGCGCGGCCTTGGCCGCCGAGACCGCGCCGTAGGCCTTCCAGACCACGCGGTCGCCGGCCGAGGTCATGGCGTAGATCCGCCCGCCGGATCGGAGCAGCCCGGCGCGCACCAGGTCCTGCGCCCAGTAGACGAGCGAGTGGGCCATGACGTCGAGGGTCATCTCGACCTGCGCCTGGGCGATCGCGTCCTTCTCCTCTTCGGCGATGAACGGTCTGAGGGTGCCGAAGGCGAGCGAGTGCAGGAGCACGCCCACCGCGCGGCCCTCCGCCAGGCGGAGCATCTCGGCGATCGCTTCGCGCCGCTTGTCGGCATCGGCGGCGTTGGCGTTGAAGAAATGCGCCTGACGCCCGTGGGCGCGAATCGCGGCCACGATCTCCTCGACATGGGGCATCGCCTGGCGGCGATCGAAGTGCACGCCGAAGACGTCGTAACCGGCTGCCGCGAACTCGCGCGCCGCCGCCTCGCCGAAACCGCTCGATGCGCCCAGGATCAATGCCCAGCGGGACTCTCTCTCGCTCACCGGTACCTCCCGTCGGAAGAAGAAAGGATTCTAGGCGAAGAAAACCGGCGGCGGGGTCTCCCGCGGCCCCTCGGCCAGCTCCACGACGTCGCCTTTCGGCGTGCGCAGCCTTCCCTGGCCGATGTCGAGCAGGCAGAGGTTCCGCCCCAGGTGCTTGGCGGTGTAGAGCGCCTGGTCGGCGAGCTGCAGGAGCTCGGCTGCCGCGCGCACCGCGAGCTCGGGCACCGCCGCGACGCCGGCGCTCATGGTGAGCGGGATCGGCTCCCCGTGGGCCGCGGTGAAGGCGAGCCCTTCGACGCGGCGCCGCAGCCGCTCGGCGATCTCCAGCGCCGTCTCGCCGCTCATCTCCTCGAAGAGCAGGACGAACTCCTCGCCGCCGAAGCGGGCGCAGAGATCGTCGCCGCGCGACGGCGCGAGGAGGATCTCCGCCACTGCGCGCAGCGCCGCGTCGCCGGTCGCGTGCCCCCAGGTGTCGTTGATCCGCTTGAAGTGGTCGAGGTCGCAGATCACCAGCGCGAGCGCGCTGCCCTCCTCGCGGCTGCGCGCGAAGGCCGCCTCCAGCCGCTCGTCGAGCACCCGCCGGGTGGCGGCTCCGGTCAGCCGGTCCACTTTGGCCGCGCGGTCGGCGAAGGCGGTGCGCAGCGATGCCGCCATCTGCGGCACCAGCCCGTCGAAGAGCTCGAGAGCGCGCGGCTCGAGGCGGCGCGGATCGCACCACAGGCGGAGCCGGCCGGGGGGAGACCCTTCGACCTCGAGGGCGCGCTCCACCAGCTGCCAGGTCGAGCGCCGGTGGATTCCCGCGAGCGGCGGCGGCGCCGGCGGCGGCGCCGGCTCGCCGGCGAGCAGGCGGGTCCCCGCCTCGGCGAACCAGCTCATCCGGCCCTGCTCCGGCAGGACGAGCTCGAGCTGCAACCAGGAGTAGGGCACCAGCGACGCGCACTCGGCGCGGATCTGCTCGGCGACCGCGAGCAATCCCGAACCGCCGGCGGCCAGCGCTGCGCCGGCGCGCCGCAGGCGCTGAGCCTCTTCGAGGCGTCGCGCCCGTCCCGCGGCGGCGAGTCCGTTGCGGGCCGCTTCGCCGGCGAGCAGAGCGAAGACCGCCAGCACCACGGTCGCGAGCTGCCACCCGGCGGCGGCGATCAGTCCGAGTGCCAAGGCTCCGAGCGCCAGCCCGGCGAGGTCGAGCGCGAGGGGCGCCAGGGCGCGCAACAACGTACGCCACGACTCGCGTCGGGTCCGCCATCGGGCGACGACCTCTTCGGCGACCGGCGGTACGAGCCAGGCGGCGGTCGCGCCGAGCGCTGCCCCGGCTGCCGCAGGCTGCAGCGCCTGCCAGACCGACCCGGCAGCGAGCGTCGCGAGCGCGGCGACCGCCGCCGCGCCGGCGATGCGGCCGGCTTGTCGGCGCTCGGGCAGCGGCTCCTCGCGCCGCGCCTCGACCGCGCGAATCGCCAGCTCGGCACCGAGCAGCGCCAGCGGCACGAGCCAGGCGACCGGGGCGACACCGAGGCGCGCGAATCCCGGCAGGACGACCAGCGCGCCGAGACCGAGCGCCGTGCCGCCGAGGGGGCGATGCAGCGCACCGAGGAAGGCGAGCAGGAGCAGCAGCAGCGCCACCCAGGGCTCGGGCAGCAGACCGCGCGGCGCGAGCCTGGGACTGGCGCTGGCGAGCGCCAGACCGAGCACGGCGAGGACCGTTGGCGCGAGCCCCAACCAGAGGCGGCGTCGCGCTTCGCTCATCGCACGAGATCGCGATGCGCCGGCAGCCGGCCGAAGCCGTCCGCCGCCCGGATGCCGGTGGCGATCGCCGCCGCGACCGTCCGCTCGGCGAGCCATCCGACCTGATTGAGCGGCGCCGCCACGCTGCCCGAGGCCAACGTCACGACGAGATCGCCGTCGTAGAGCGAGAGCGCCGGGCGGTGGGTGCGGTAGATGCCGCCGAAGGCCATCTGGCAGACCTTGAGCGCCTCGCTCTTGGCGAGCGTCGCGTTGGTCAGCACCGCGACCAGGGTGGTGTTGCCCTCCCAGGGGTGCGCCGGACCGACGAGCGCGGCGAGCGCCCGCTCGGCGGTGGCGAGCTCGAGCCCGTCGGGCGTCGCGCGGCAGCCGGCGAGCCGCTCGCCGCTGTCGCCGTCGACGATGTCGCCGAACGCGTTGACCGCCACCGCGGCGGCGACCTCGAGTCCCGAATCGAGGGTCGAGCTGGCGAACCCGAAGCCCCCTTTCATCCCCTGCTCGAGTCCGAGCGCCTTGCCCACTGTCGCTCCGGTCCCGGCACCGACGCTGCCCACCGCGATCTCGCCGTCGCCCGCCACGGCGAGCGCCGCCTCGACCAGCGCGCGGTCGGGGCGCGCCCCGGAATCGCCGAAGCCGAGGTCGAAGAGGATCGCCGTCGGCACCAGCGGCACGGGGACCAGACCGGTCGCGAAGCCCTTGCCGCGTGCGCGCAGCCATTCGACCACCGGGTCGGCGGCGGAGAGGCCGAAGCCGCTGCCGCCGGCGAAGACCAACGCGTGCGCCCGGGTCGCGAGGTGCAGCGGCGATACCAGCGAATCGAGCTGGCGGCTGCCGCTCGCCGTGCCGCGGGCCTCCGCGGCGGCGGTCGCGCCGTCGGGGCAGAGAACGACCGTGACGCCGGTCATCCCCCGCCGGTCGCTGCCGTGCCCGAGGGAGAAGCCGGGCAGCGCGAGCTCGCGCCGCAGCGGGGGAAGACCGGCCAGCGGGGACATCGCGGTGGATCTTAGCGCCGTCGCGCCCGGACGAGCGCGGCGAGGGCCGCCGACGCAACGAGCAGCGCCAGCGCGGCGGCGCCCTGGCGCGAGAGGGTCGGGATTTCGACCGTCACCAGGAACGGCTGGCAGACCGCCGGCGTCGGGTGCAGCGCGAAGGCGCGCACGCTTCCGACGTCGAGCGGCAGCCAATCGGTCACTTCGAGGGTCCAGGCTCCAGCCGGCTCCTCGCCGTCGAACGAGGCGAGCGGTCCCGCGGGGGTGAAGCTGCCGCTGAACGGGTTGTCCGGCGTCTCGACGCGCTGAATCGAACGACCGGAGCTCTCGTCGTCGAGCCAGGTCTGGCAGAAGTTGTTGCCGAAGCCATCGGTGTTGCGGACCAGGGTCAGCGCGCGCCCCGACGGCGCAATCAGCACCAGGCGAAGGTTGGCGACGAAGCCGTGCTGCACGCCGACCGTGGTGGCCCCGGGATCGGTCGTGCAGAGCTCGCCGTCGAGACTGAAGTCGAGATCGACCAGGCGCCCGCCGAGCGCCGGCAGTTCGATCGTGGCGAGCGCCGGCGGTCCGGGAACGCCACGCGAAGGCGCATCGGGAATGGCGACCGGCGCGCCGAGGTAAGGGAAGTGCAGCGTCGGTCCCGGGGCGCCCACGGTCAGCGCGACGGCGAACTCTTCCGGCGCGATCCCGCTGCCGTAGTCGACGGTGAGCGAGAAGCGCAGGATGGCGCCGCAGGCGACCTGCGGGGCGAGCGCGACGAGGAAGTCGTCCGCCTCCGCCTCGCCGCCGGGAGCGAGATCGGCGAGCAGCGCCGTCGCCTGCAACACCGCTGCGTCGCCCTCCATGGTCGCGAGGGTGGCGCGGAGCGCGCTCGCCGTGGCGCCGCCGACATTGCGCAGGCGGATCCGCACCCGCCAGCTCTCCCCCGGGTCGGGCGCCGCGTCGCCGTTTCCTACCGCCGGCTCGAAGCCGACCGCCACCAGCTCCAGGTTGGCCACCAGCGGCACGCCGGCCGCGGCGAGCGCCGTCACGAGCTGCGCAACGCCGGCCCCGGTGGTGCGGTCCGGACCGGGAACCTCGACGTCGAGGGCACTCGCGCCGAGCGCCGCGCGCACCTCCTCGCCGCTCCAGGTGGGGAGCGCGCTCCACAGCAGCGCCGCGAGCGCCGCAGCGTGGGGTGCCGCCGCCGAGGTGCCGAAGAAGCGGGTGAAGCCGTCGACGGAGGTGGCGACGCCGTCGGCCGCGGCGAGGTCCGGCTTGGCACGCACCACGCCGCCCGACGAAGAGAAATTCCCCGGCGGGGCTCCCGGCAGCAGGGTGCCGTCGGGTGCGAAGAAGATGCGTCGCGGCCCGTCGGCGGTGAAACGTTCGCTCTGCTGACTGGCGTCGTAGGGTTCGGGGTAGGGGCCAGACGGCTCCCCCGGCGCGATCGGCTGCGCGGCGGGCACCGCCGCCACGGCGACCGCGCCCACGGCGGCGGCGTGGCCGCGCATCGCGCCGGCAGTCGCCCGCTCGAGCTCGCCGCGAAACGCGACCAGGTTGAACAGCCGGTCGGCGCCGGTGCTCCTGCCGACCACCAGCCGCTCCCCAGAATCGGCGCCGGTGCCGAAGAAGCTCACGATCTCGAGCGGATCGTCGTCGCCGTCCTGGGTGTCGTTCGAGAAGCGCACGACTCCCGAGAGCGTGCCGTCGAGCACGAACAGGTCGTAGTCGTTGGCCGAGGCGCCGAATGGGTCGGTCCAGTGCAGGGTCACGGCCGGCGCGCCGTCGACCACCAGGTCCGACACGCCGCCGTCGCCGAAGTCGTGCAGCACGAGGCCGGGAATCGGCGGCAGCGAGCCGTTGGCGGCAAAGTCCCCTTCCCAGGTTCCCGCGGTGCCGTCGTCGAGATTCCCCTCGTTGCCCGCCGAGGAGAGGTAGAGCACGCCCTGCGCCGCGACCTCGTCGACCGCCGCCGCGATCGCGAGGTCCTGGAAGGGCGACTCGACCAGGTAGATCACGTCGTCGACGATCAGCGTGCACCCGGCAGCGGCGAGCGCCCGGATGTTGTCGGCGAAGTCCTCCACTCCGCCGAAGGCGGTAGCGAAGCCGAGCTCGGCCCCGGGGGCGAGGTCGTGGACGATCTCGAGCATCGCCGTTCCCTCGTCGCCCGATCCCGCCTGACCCGGCAGGACGTCGACCGCCGGCAGCTCGCCTGCCTCCTGCGACAGGGCGAGCGAGGCGACGCCGTCGGACAGCACGCAGACCTTGTGCCCCGTCCCGTCGAGGCCGTAGAGCTCCCGCGCACGATCGGCTTCGAGCGTCCGGTCCCCCTCCGAGACGATCCGGTGGGTGAACGCCTCGCGCGCCGGGACGATGCGCGCCACCGCGGCGTGGCGCGCCAGCTCGCGCAGCCGCTCGGCCGGCATCTCCGCGCGCAGCTCCCGTCGCCCTCGCGCGGGCGCCACGAGGCGCCCGCCGAGCGCCGCGAGCGCGCCGGCGACCGCCGCCGGATCGGCGCCCTCGGCGAGCTCGACATCGACCGACCACCGTCCACTGTCCGGGAGCGGCAGGGCGGAGATCGCGGCGAGCTCGCCCGGCAGGCGACCGGCCCGGAGATCGAGCGCGAAGAGGAGAACGGAGGCGATCTTGCGCTCTTCCGGCGACCGGCCCTGCTTCCACTCGGCGAGCCGCGCGAGCTGCGCGGCGGCGCGCTCGCCGAACTCGGGAACGGGCGCGGCTCCCGCCGCCCCGCTCGCCCGGAGCAGCAGCGCCACGGCGCAGCCGGTGAGGCAGAGCCGGCGACGGGACGGGCGAGCCGGGCACGACGCGACGGAGGCCACTGGCGCGATCCTACCCTCCGCCCGCACAGCCGCTTGCGAAAGCGTCCAGGTCCGAGCACAATCCCCGCCATGCGACGATTCCGCCCCATCCACGGCATTCTCCTGGTGCTCGCCCTGAGCGCGACGGTCATCGGCGCCGACTATTTCCTCTCCGGCTCCGGCCGGATCGACTTCGCGCGCGTCGGCCCCGATCGCGACGGCCGGGTGACCATCGACGTGGCAGATCTCCAACCGCTCGAGGTGCGCTATTTCCGGTTCCTCAACGCGGGGAACCAGGAAGTGCTCTTCTTCGTCGGCCGCGACGAGTCCGGCCAGATCGTGGTCGCCTTCAACGCCTCGGAGAACGACTTCAAGCGCAAGCGGGGCTTCCGCCACGACGGTGCCTGGATGGTCAACAACAAGTGCGACACCGCGATCAAGCTCTCGGAGGTGAACCTGGGACGCAGCGGTTGCGGGCCGATGCCGCTCCCCTTCCGCGCCAGCGGCGCGCAGGTCGTGCTCGCCGAGAACGACATCCTGGGCGGCTGGCGCTACTTCCGCTGACCGGGCGCAGCGTCCCGGCGCGCGCCGCATGCGACTCCCCTCCCCGCCCTGGATCGCCGGCCACCGCGGCAGCGAGCCCGAGCTCGAGAACACCCTGGCGAGCTACCGCCGCGCCGTCGCCGACGGCGCCGACCTGGTCGAAGTCGACGTCCAGCTCACCCGCGACGGCCGCCTGGTCCTCTTCCACGACGCGACCCTCGAACGGCTCGCCGGCGCCGACCCGCGGCGGATCGAAGAGCTGCCCGAGGCGGCGCTGCGCCGGGTCGCGCTGCGCGATACCGCGCGCCGCGCGCTGCCGGACCGGATTCCCTTCCTGGAGGAGCTCTTCGCGAGCCTGCCCGCCGGCTTTCCGGTGAACCTCGAGGCGAAGCGCTTCGCGGCCGATCCCGGGAAGTTCGCTCGCGCGCTGGTCGGGGCCCTGGCGGGGCGGCTCAACGTGCTCGTCTCGAGCTTCGACGAACCGCTGCTCGAGGAGCTGCGGCGGCAGGCGCCCGTGCTGCCGTTGGCGCCGCTCGCCGCACGGCTCGACGCCGCGGTCGGCGAGCTCGCCGCCCGTCTGGGCGCCTGGAGCCTGCACCTGGGCGAGGCTCCGGAGGCCGGCGCGCTGCGCGCTCTGCCCTGGCCGGTCCTCGTCTACACGGTGAACGATCCGCGGGTGGCCGGCGAGCTGCTGGCGCGGGGCGTCGCCGGGCTGTTCACCGACCGCCCCGGCTGGCTGCGGCGCCAGCTCGCTTGGGTGGCACCCCCGCGTGTCGTATGATGGAGCACTCAGCAAGGGTCTACCAGGGAGTGCCGGTCCCCCTTGAAGCCCGGGAGAACCGATCCGATGCCGTCCGTTGAGCTCGTCTTGTACCAGGAGGAATTCCAGCGCCTCGATCAGGCGCTGAAGAAGCTCCGTCAGGAGGCGAACGCGCGGGCGATCTTCCTGATCGACAAGACCGGCCAGCAGATCGCCGCGGCGGGCGAAATCGATCAGTTCGACACCACCAGCCTGGCTTCGCTCACCGCCGGCAACGTCGCGGCGACCGACGGCCTCGCCAAGCTGATCGGCGAGCGCGAGTTCTCCGTCCTCTTCCACGAGGGCAAGCGCGATCACATCCACATCTCGATCGTCGCCAAGCGCGCCATCCTGCTGGTCATCTTCGACGACCGCTCCTCGCTCGGGCTGGTCCGACTGCGCGTCAAGCGCGCCAACTCGGACCTGGACCACATCTTCGAGGACATGCAGCAGAAGGGGGAGAAGAGCACCACCGGTCCCTCTCATGCCAGCCCGTTCTCGGAGATCACCGACGAGGACATCGACGCCCTGTTTTCCGAGTAGGCCGGCCGAGCTCGCCGGCCGCCAGCCATGACGTTCATCAACTACGCCAGCCGCGAGATCAACTGCAAGATCGTCTACTACGGCCCCGGCCTCGGCGGCAAGACGACCAACCTGCAGTACATCTACAACAAGACCGCGCCGGAGGCGAAGGGCAAGATGATCTCGCTCGCTACCGAGGCGGACCGCACCCTGTTCTTCGACTTCCTGCCGCTCGATCTCGGTTCGATCCGCGGCTTCACCACCCGGTTCCACCTCTACACGGTGCCCGGCCAGGTGTTCTACGACGCCAGCCGGAAGTTGATCCTGAAGGGGGTCGACGGCGTGGTCTTCGTCGCCGACAGCCAGCCGGAGCGGATGGAGGCGAACATCGAGTCGATCCGCAACCTCGAGGAGAACCTCCAGGAGCACGGCTTCGACCTGGCCTCGATGCCCTACGCCCTGCAGTTCAACAAGCGGGACCTGCCGGACGTCGTGCCGGTGGGCGACATGTACCGCACCCTGAACTACAAGCGGGAGCCGACCTTCGAGGCGGTGGCGACCACGGGGATCGGGGTCTTCGACACGCTCAAGGCGGTGGCCAAGCAGATCCTCGTGGAGCTGCGCAAGCGATGAGCGCTGCGACGCGGCGGACGAAGCCAGCGGCCCCGAGGAAGTCCCCCGCCAAGCCCCCGACCGGAGGGCCGGCCGAGCCGCTGGAGAACCTGCTCGGCCAGGGGCTCGCTGCGGCCCAACGCGGCCGGTTCGCCGAGGCCGCGCGGCTGCTGCGCCGGGTGGTCGAGCGCGGCGCCGACGAGCCGGAGCTCGCCGACCGGGCTCGCCAGCTGCTCGCCGTCGCCGAACAGCGGCTCGCCGCCGAGCCTTCCAGCGACTCCGAGACGGATCCCTACCTGCACGCCGTGGTCGAGAAGAACCGGGGCCGGTTCGCCGAGGCGCTCGCCATCTGCCGCCGCGGCGGGCGCCATCGACGGGACGGGCGCATGGCCTACCTCGCCGCCTCCATCCTCGCCTTGACCGGCGAGCTCGAGGAATCCGCGGAGCTGCTCGCCACGGCGATCGCGATCGACGGCCGGCACCGCGTCCAGGCGCTGCACGATTCGGACTTCGCCGCGGTTCGCCGGCGCAAGGAGTTCGCCGATCTCCTCAGGCGCGACTGATCCGGCGCTGCGCGTCGTCGCCGTGGGAGGTGGCACCGGCCTGGCGACGCTCCTCTCGGGGCTCAAGCGCGAAGTCGGGACCCGGATCTCGGACCTCGCGGCGGTGGTCGCGGTGACCGACGACGGCGGGTCTTCCGGCCGCTTGCGCCGCGATCTCGGCATGCCGCCGCCGGGCGACATCCGCAACTGCCTGGTGGCGCTCGCCGACGACGCCGATCTCCTCGCCCGCCTCTTCCAGTTCCGTTTCGCCGCGAGCGACGGTCTCGCCGGACACTCCTTCGGCAACCTCTTCCTCGCCGCGCTGACCGAGATCACCGGCGACTTCCCGCGCGCCATCCTGACCGCCGAGCAGATCCTGTCGGTGCGGGGCCGGATCCTCCCGGCCTCGATCGTCGATCTCCACCTGCGGGGCCACGGGGTGTCGGGACAGATCTTCGAGGGAGAATCCGAGATCGGCGCGGCGCGCGAACCGCTCCGCCGGCTCGAGCTCGTGCCAGCCGAGCCCCCGGCCTTCGCTCCGGCCATTGCGGCGCTGGCGGTCGCCGACCTGGTGCTGCTCGGGCCCGGCTCGCTCTACACCTCGGTGCTGCCCAACCTGCTCATCCCCGGCATCCGCCAGGCGATCGCCGCCGCCCGCGGGCCGGTGATCCTGGTGATGAACCTGATGACGCAGCCGGGCGAGACCGACGGCCTTTCGGCGCTCGATCACCTGAGCGCCCTCGAGCGCGAGATCGGGGCGGGCCTGATCGACGCCGTCCTGGTCCACCGCGGCGCCCTCGACGCCGAGCGCCTCGCCCCCTATCGAGCCCAGGGGGCCTCGCCGGTCGAGCTCGACCGCCCCGCCTTCGAACGACGCGGGATCGCGTTGCTCGAGAGCGACCTGCTGGCCCCTGAAGGGCTGGTCCGTCACGATCCCGCGAAGCTCGCCGCGGCGGCTCTCGGGGCCGCCCGGCGGCTCGCCGCGCGGCGCGCCCCGGCGCCCGCTTGACCATCAGCTAGACTCTTTCCTCGCCCGGCCGCTCGTGCGGCTCCGGCCCTGTCATTCATGGCCCACTCCGTCCGACCCGCACCCGCTCCGATCGCCGTCGTGCTCGCCGCCGGCCAGGGCAAGCGCATGCGCTCCGCCCGGCCCAAGGTGCTCCACGAGGCCGGGGGTCGTCCGCTCCTCGCCTGGGTGCTCGCCGCGGCGCGCACCGCCGGCTGCGAGCGCCTGCTGGTCGTGGTCGGGCACGGCGCCGAGGCAGTGCGTACCGCCTGTGCGGCGCCCGATGTCGTCTGGGTCGAGCAGGAAAGGCAGCTCGGCACGGGACATGCCCTGCTCGCCACACGGCCGCACGTGGAAGGCGACGCGACCCTGCTGGTGCTCTCCGGCGATGCTCCGCTGGTGCGGTCGGAGTCGCTCGCCGCGTTGCTCGCCGCGGCGGCCGGCAGCTGGGGTGCCATGGCCGCGACCGAGCTCGCCACTCCAGGCTCGCTCGGCCGGGTGGTGACGCGGGCCGACGGCCGGCTGCAGCGCATCGTCGAGGCGTCGGACGCGACGCCCGAAGAGCTCGCGATCCGGCGGGTCAACGCCGGCCTCTATGCGCTGCCCGCGCCCGCGATCTTCGACTTCCTCGCCGCCCTCCGACCGAACAACCGCCAGGGCGAGCTCTATCTGACCGACGCGCTGGGCGACGCCGCGGACGCCGGCCGGCCGATCGCCGTCCACTCCCTCGCCGATCCGGACGAGGCGCGCGGCGTCAACGACCGGCGCGAGCTCGCCCAGGTCCACCGCCTGCTGGTCGAGCGCCGCATCGACCAGCTCGCCGCCGCCGGAGCCACCTTCCTCGAGCCGGCGACGACCACCGTCGAGGCGGCGGTCGAGGTTGGGCGCGACTCGGTGGTGCACGGAGGGGCGACGCTGGCCGGCGCGACGGTGATCGGCCCGGAGGTGACGGTGCACGCCGGCTCCTGGATCCGCGACTCGACGATCGGCGAGGGGGCGGTGATCGAGCCCTACTCCGTCCTCGACGGCGCCCGGATCGGTGCCGGCTGCCGGGTCGGTCCCTTCGCGCGCCTACGCCCCGGCACGACGCTCGACGCCGGCGCGAGGATCGGCAACTTCGTCGAGGTGAAGAACGCGCGGCTCGGCCGCGGCGCCAAGGCGAACCACCTGGCCTACGTCGGCGACGCGGAGGTCGGCGAGGGCGCGAACCTCGGCGCCGGCGTGGTGACCTGCAACTTCGACGGTGTCGCCAAGCACCGCACGGAGATCGGCGCGGGCGCTTTCGTGGGCAGCGACACGATGCTGGTGGCGCCGGTGAAGGTGGGCGCGCACGCCACGACCGGCGCCGGCTCGGTGATCACCCGCGACGTGCCCGACGGCGCGCTCGCCGTCGAGCGCTCGACGCAGCGCACGCTTCCCGGCTGGGACCGGCGGCGGCGCGCCCCGCGCGGCGCCGGAAAGAAGGAGAGGTAACGACCATGTGCGGCATCGTCGGGTACGTCGGACCGCGGGAGGTCGTGCCCCTGCTGCTCGCCGGACTGCGCCGCCTCGAGTACCGGGGCTACGACTCGGCAGGCGTGGCGGTGGTCGACACCGGCACGCTCGCCCGGCAACGCGCCGAGGGTAAGCTCGACCGACTGTTCGAGCGGCTCGCCGCTCACCCGATCTCCGGCCGCTACGGCGTCGCCCACACGCGCTGGGCGACCCATGGCAAGCCGACCGAGCGTAACGCCCATCCGGTCACCGACGCGCACCAGCGGATCGCCATCATCCACAACGGCATCATCGAGAACTTCCTGCCCATCAAACGCCGGCTGCAGGCCGAAGGCTGGACCTTCTCGACCGACACCGACACCGAGGTGATCGCCAACCTGGTCTCCTCCTACGCCGGCGGCGACCTCGCGGCAGCCGTGCGGCGCGCGGTCGGCGAGCTCGAAGGCATGTACGCCTGCGCGCTGGTCTCCTCGGCGAGCGCCGAAGACGAGATCGTCGCCGTCCGTCAGGGGACGCCGCTCGTCCTGGGCCTCGGGCAGGGCGAGCAGTTCCTGGCCTCCGACCCGGCCGCGCTGCTCGTGCACACCCGCGACGTGATCTTCCTCGAGAACGGCGACGTGGCACGCCTGACGCGCGACCGGATCGAGATCTGGGATCGCACCGGGGCCCCGGTCCAGCGCCCCACGACACACCTCAACTGGGATCCGATTCAGACCGAGAAGGGCGGCTTCAAGCACTTCATGGCGAAGGAGATTCACGAGCAGCCGCAGGCGGTGCGCGACACCTTCGCGGGGCGGGTCGATTTCGAGAGCGGTGAAATCGCCTTCGACTGGCTCGAGATCACGCCCGATGATCTGCGCTCCATCGCACGCGTCCAGTTGCTCGCCTGCGGCACTTCGTGGCACGCCGCGCTGGTCGGCAAGTTCCTGATCGAGGAGATCGCCCGCCTGCCCGTGGAGGTCGACTACGCCTCCGAGTACCGCTACCGCGACCCGCTCGCCGATCCTTCGG
>CAZPZW010000040.1:0-21273 GCA_964591165.1 uncultured Thermoanaerobaculia bacterium
GTGCTCGACAGCGCCGAGTTCAACTGGATCCAGTACTGGGTCGAGCTCGAGCCCGCTCGCGTCGCGGACTACCTCGGCTTCGTAGACGACTACGCCCGCTCGCAGAAAGCTCTCGGCCGCTTCCCCAAGCCGCTCAACAATCGGGTGACGCCGCTCATGGAGTGGCTGCGGGTGCGCGAGGTCGTGCCACCGGCGATCAACGGCCTGGTCCTGCTCTCGGTCCTCTTCCTGATCGTCTGCTGCCTGAACTTGACCGGCTTGCTGCTCGGCAAGTTCTTGGCCAAGTCCGGCGTGCTCGGCGTCCACCGCGCCCTCGGCGCGCCTCGTTCGGCGATCTTCCTGCAGCGGCTGGTCGAGTGCGAGCTGGTCGGGCTGACCGGCGGCGTCGCCGGCCTCGGGCTCGCCGCCCTCGCGCTGCAGTGGATCGAGAAGTTGGCGCCGGGAGGCCCGATTCCGACCGGGTTGTTCGCCGCCGGCGGCTTCACCTTTCTCGTCGCCCTGGCGCTCGCGCTCGCGGCCGGTCTCGTCTCCGGCCTCTACCCGGCCTGGCGGGCCTGCCGGATCCCGCCGGCCATGCAACTCAAGCTGCAGTGAGGAGACCGTGATGGAGATCGGACCGATCTTCCGGGCGATGGGCCGCAACCGCACCAAGGTCGCCCTGCTGGTGCTCGAGATCGCGGTGACCACCGCGATCGTGCTCAACTGCCTGGCGCTGATCCTCGACCAGCGCGCGCGCATCGGTCGCGACAGCGGCCTCGACGAAGCCAACCTGGTTTCGGTCACGCTGCGCCCCTGGGGGGCCGATTACGCTGCCGACGACTTTCGCGCCGATTTGGTGCGGCGCGACGTGGCAGCGCTCGATGCCCTGCCCGGCGTCGCCTCGGCATCCGCGATCCGCCCGACGCCGCTCCAGGGCGGCGGCAGCTCGTCGCACTTCAAGGCGCTCGGCGCCCCCGACAGCGCCAAGGTGCGCGCGCCGGTCTACACCGCCGAGCCGAGCGTGCTCGCGACCCTCGGCCTCGAGCTGGTCGAGGGGAGAGCGCTCGCCGAGACCGACGTGCCGCTCGAGAGCGGGCCGCAGATCCTCAACTGCCTGGTGACCCGCGACTTCGCCGAAGCGGTCTGGCCGGGAGAGTCGCCGATCGGGAAGCTGATCGACAGCGGCAGCGCGGAGTATCCCGACGTGGTGGTCGGCGTCGTCGCGCGCATGGTCACTCCTTATGGCGGCGGACCGATGGAGAGTCGCATCCTTATCTACCCCGGCCGCCCCTCCGCGGAGAGCGCGATGAGCTACATGGTGCGCGCCGAGCCGGGCGAGCGCGAACGGGTCGTCGCCGCGATCGACGAAGCCCTGCTCGCCGTTCAGCCCGAGCGACAGGTGACCGTGCGCACCCTCGAGGAGGTCAAGGCGGGCGGCTACTCGCTCAACCTCTTCCTGTCCAAGGTGCTGGCGATCCTGATGGGGCTGCTGCTCGCCGTCACCGCGCTCGGCATCTTCGGCACCACCTCGTTCTCGGTCACCCAGCGCACCAAGCAGATCGGCACGCGCCGGGCGCTCGGCGCCGGCCACGGCGAGATCCTGCGCTACTTCTTGCTCGAGAACACGCTGATCGCCGCGATGGGCATCGCTCTCGGCCTGATCGGCGCCTTCGCGCTCAACGTGATGCTGGTCACCCAGTTCGAGGGCGGCAAGCTGTCGCCGGTCCTGACACTCGCCGGCGTGCTGCTGATCTGGGGCGTCGGCGTCGCCGCCACGGTGGTGCCGGCGCGCCGGGCCTCGCGGCTCTCGCCGGCGCTCGCCACGCGGACGATCTGACCGCAGCGCGCCCTTGCCTGGCGCGGGCCGACAGGCTACGGTTCCCCCGAATCATGGCGCGCGTGCTGATCGTCGAGGACCAGGAGCGGGTCGCCAAGGCGCTCGCGCTGCTCCTCGAGCTGGCCGAGATCCCGTCGCTGATCGCACGCGGCCCCGCGGCCGCCCTCGCCTGCCTCGAGGGCGGTGGCATCGGCCTCGTCCTCCAGGACATGAACTTCACCCCCGGAGCGACCGGCGGCTCGGAGGGGATCGCGCTCTTCCGCGAGATCCGCCGCCGCGCCCCCGCCCTGCCGGTGGTGCTGATGACCGCCTGGGCGCACCTCGAGACCGCGGTCGAGCTGGTGCGCGCCGGGGCGGTCGACTACGTCGAGAAGCCCTGGGACGACGAGCGGCTGACCGCCACCGTGCGCCGCCACCTGGTGCCGGGGGCCGCGCCGCCCGATCGCGCGGCGGCTACGGCGCCGGCGATCGACCTCTGCGGCATGGTGGTGGCGAGCGACGCGATGCGCGAGCTGGTGGCGATCGCCGCCCGCGTCGCGGCCGCCGATGTCGGAGTGCTGCTGACCGGCGCGAGCGGCACCGGCAAGGAGAAACTCGCCGAGGTGATCCACGCCAACTCGCCGCGCCGGCGGCGGCCGCTGGTCAAGGTCGACGTCGGCTCGCTGCCCGATCCGCTGCTCGAGGCGGAGCTCTTCGGGGCCGAGGCCGGGGCCTACACCGGCGCCACCCGGCGACGGATCGGGCGCTTCGAGGCGGCCGACGGCGGCACCGTGCTGCTCGACGAGATCGGCAATCTCTCGGCTGCCGGCCAGGCGAAGCTCCTGCGCGTGCTGCAGACCGGTGAGATGAGCCGCCTCGGCAGCTCGCAGCCGCTCACCGTCGACGTGCGCGTGGTCGCCGCCACCAACCTCGACCTCGGCCGCGCCATCGCCGCCGGCGGATTCCGCGAGGACCTCTACTACCGCCTGGCGGTGATCGAGCTCGCAGTCCCGCCGCTCGCGCGGCGGCGGGAAGAGGTGCTGCCGCTCGCCGAGCACTTCCTCGCCCGCGCCGAGCGCCCGGCGGGGGGGGCCATCGCCTTCGACGCAGCGAGCCGCCGCGCGCTCGTCGCATACCCTTGGCCCGGCAACGTGCGCGAGCTCGCCAATCGGGTCCGCCGCGCGGCATTGCTGGCGCAGGGCGAGCTGGTGACCCCGGCCGATCTCGGCCTCGACGCGGGTGCCGGGATTTCGGCGACGCCGGAGAGCCCAGTCGGGGTGAGCGAGTGGGTTGCGTCGGCGGACGACGCTACCGCCGAGCGGCGCCGGTTGGAGGCGCTGCTCGTCGAACACGGCGGCGTCGTCTCGCGGGTGGCGGCCGAGCTCGGCCTCTCGCGCCAGGCGCTCTACCGGCGCATGGAGCGGCTCGGCATCGTGCTCGAGCGCCGGCCGCGGAGCTGAGCGTCGCGTGGCCCGCCGTCCGTCACTCGCGCTGCGCGCCTTCCTGGCCGCCGCGGCGGCCGCGGCGGCGAGCGCGCTCGCGGGGCTGCTCGCGGCGCGCGGCGGCGCCGGGCCGCTGCCGCTCGCGGCGGTGGCGCTCGCTGCCGGTCTCTTGACGGCGCTCGCTGCCGCGCCGCGCGTCGCCCGGCCCTGGTCCCGGCTGGCGCGGGCGCTCGGCGACGGCGTCGCGAGCTTTCGCGACGGCGATTTCAGCGTGCGGCTGGCAGCGCGGCGCGACGACCCGCTCGGCGAACTGGTCGAGGTCTACAACGAGCTGGGCGGCGTCCTCGCCGGCGAGCGCGCCGCGCTCCGGCGCCGCGAGCTCCTGCTGCATGGCGCGCTCGAGGCCTCGCCTGCCGCGGTTCTGCTGGTGGACGGCAACGACCGGCTGAGCTACGCCAACCGGGCGGCGCGCGTCCTCTTCGCCGCGGGGCGCCGGCTCGAAGGGCACAGCCTGGCCGAGCTGCTCGCCGGCGCACCCGACGCGCTCGGCGCGGCGTTGGAAGGGGAGCGCGACGCGCTCGTCACGGTGGCGCTCGTCGAGGGCGAGGAGACCTTCCAGATCAGCCAGCGTCACTTCGATCTCGACAGCCGGCGCCAGCGGCTGATCCAGATCCGCCGGCTGACCGCCGAGCTGCGCCGCCAGGAGGTGGCGGGCTGGAAGAAAGCGATCCGGGTGGTGAGCCACGAGGTGCGCTCGAGCCTGGCGCCGATCCGCTCGCTGGCGCGTTCGGCACAGACGCTCGCCGCGCGCGGCGAGAACGCCCGCGTCGGCGAGCTGCTCGACGACATCGACCAATCCGCCGCCGCGCTGCAGCGCTTCATCGAGGGCTACGGCCGCTTCGCGCGCCTGCCCGAGCCGCGCGTCGAGCCGGTCGCGCTGCCCGCGTTCCTCGAGCACCTGCGGCGGAGCGAGCCGTTCGAGTTCGACGGCACTCCACCGGCGGTCGTCGTGGAAATCGATCCCGGGCAGATCCAGCAGGTGCTGGTCAACCTGCTGCGCAACGCCCGCGAGGCGGGGAGCCCGCTCGACGCGATCGCGATCGCCGCGTCGGCCGACGGCGCGGCGGCGACGCTCGAGGTGCGCGACCGCGGTTGCGGCATGGACGCCGAGGCGCTCGAGCGCGCCCTGCTCCCGTTCCACTCGACCAAGCCCGACGGCGCCGGCCTCGGCCTCGCGCTCTGCCGCGAGATCCTCGAGGCCCACGGCGGCTCGCTCCGCCTCTCCCCCCGCGACGGCGGCGGCCTCGTCGCCGCCTGCCGCCTGCCGCTTTCCACGGGGACCGGCGCGTCCTGACGTGCCGGTCGCCGCTTCTCCTCAGGGGGGCCAGGCGCCGAGGGCGTGGTCGTAGCAGAGCACAGTGGTGTCGTCGCACGGTTCGCCGGGGAGCAGGGTCGGCGGCAGGGCGGCGCCCGGGGTGCTCGCGAAGTTGCCCCATTCGACGGTGAGTCCCGCGCTGTCGAGACGATAGGCGGCGCGCTGGTAGACCACCGGATTGGTCACGTTCAGCTCGCGCCACTTGAGGAGCAGGGCATCGGCTGCGCGCTCGAGGACCTCGGCGACCGGCAGGTAGACGCTGGCGCTCGTGCCGTCGGGCATCGCCCAGAGGAAGAAGCCTGGTTGGCGGTTGCGCAGCACGAGGTGGGTCACGGCGGGGGAGTCGTAGTTCGCCGGGTCGTAGGCCGCCGCGGTGCGATCGATCGGCACGAAGCTGAACAGCTCGTCGCGCGTCGTCGTGGGCTCGTTGCGCTCGGTCCAACCGCCCAGCCGGGTGTAGAGGTCCGAGAAGTCGAACGGCAGCGGGTTCTCGGTCTGGCAGAGCCCCCCCTGCGCGGTCCAGTGCCAGCGCCGATAGAACGGTCGATCGCGATAGCGCAGCGACTCCGGATCAAGCATGTCGAGGTCCATCGTGCTCTGGAGCTCGGCGCGACGCTGCGGGGCAAAGAAGCGATAGACGCAGAAGTCCGCGCCGAGATCGCTTCTCAGCCTGAAGTGTGCCGCGAACTCGATCTGCGCCCAGGGCCATTCGAGAAAGCCGCCGCCGCCGACCCAGTACCCCGGGAAGCCGGGGACCGGATCGGCCAGTAGCTGCGGCAGCGCCAGCTCGAGGCCCGTGGCGACTGGGATCGGCGCGTGGCCCGAGAGCAGGTCGGTCCCGACTGGTCCGGCGAAGGTGTCGGTGTCGATGCCGGTCGCCGCCAGCACGAGGTTGCGCAGGGGGGGTGCGATCCTGCCGACGTGGCCGATTCCGTAGCGCACGCCGGCCGGTAGACGGAGCTCGAAGTTCCACTGCGGCTCGTTGTCGAAGTGGATCGGCGACGGCCCCTCGGCGAAGACGAGGGTGGCGACGACTCCGTCGGCGGGAGCGACGAAGGGAGGACGCCGCAGGCGGACGGCGTCGCCGGTCGGATCGCCTCCCAGCGGGAAGCCCCAGGTCTCCCCGGGCTCGCGCACACCGTCGCCGTCGCCGAGAAGTTCCTCCAGATCGGAGTCGTCCTCGGCGAGGAAGCCGACGAAGTTGGCCTTCGCCTCACCCGAGGGATCGCCGGTGAGCGGGCCGAAGTGTGCGCCGTAGGGTCCGAGGGAGATCCAGACCGGGCCGCCGGGCGTCGGCGCCTCGAGCCGCGCGCCGCCCGGCGGCCGCGTCGAGGCGAGGGGGAGGTCGAGCCCGGGGCTCTGGTTGCCGATGATTCGCCACCCCGCGGGCTCCAGGGCGAAGAGCGCCACGTCGTCGATCACCGGCCTGGCGCGCGTGTCGCGGTAGACCACCGGCTGGCCCGGGCCGTGGAGCGGCACGCCGCTGCGCCGTTCGTCGACACTGAGGCCGACGGGCGCGACGAGGCCGGGGAGCGCGCGGGGGTGGACCCGGGTGAAGACGTCGCGCAGGCGCTCGAGCTCGACGGCGATCGCGCCGTAGCTCGCGAGCTCGGCGGCGAGCTCGGCGCGCAGCGCCGGCTCGGTCTTGCCGAACGCGAGATAGCCGGCGGAGACCCCAGGAAGGGGAAGGGGGAGCGGCGCTCCGGCCTCGAGCGCCTCCGCCAGGGCGAGTCGGGCGCCGAGCACGGCGCGGATCTCCGCCGTGCTCGTGCCCATCCCGGTCGCGGCGACCAGCGGCCCGGCGGTGGTGCCGAGGCAGTCGGTGAAGCTGTAGCTGCCGGTCCAGAGCCCGTCGCCGATCCACTCCACGGTGAGCGCCGAGCCCGCCGAGCAGCCGCCGTCGGTCTCGAGTCCGGCGGTGATCGTGTCGCCCGCCTCGTTGAACGAGGTCAGCCCGCCGTCGCAGGCCCAGAGCCCGCAATCCTCTTCCCCGACGAAGCCGCCCGCGACGAAGTTGCCGTCGCCGTCGAGAACGACTGCGATCCTCCGCACATGCTCTGCCTGTCCGCCGGTGAGCGCGGCGGCGGCGAGCTGTTGCTCGAAGAGCTCGCAGGTGCTGCGCACGAGGGTCACCACTTGGGGCGCGATGTCCCCGGTCACGGCCCCGGCGATCGCCTGCCGCTCGAGCGTGCCGGCGAAGGCGATCTGGCGCGTCGCGCCCGGGTGGACGAGCTCGAGCTCGAGCTCGACCGTCCCGCCGGAGCGCGCTCCTCCCACCAGAACGCGGCGGGAGGTGCCGCCGAGCAGATAGCCGGTGATCTCCCCTCCCGGCCGCTCGGCGAGCTCGAGGACGAAGGGCCGCTGCGTGCCCGCGAAGTCGAGCGCAAAGCGCCAAGTGCCGCTGGCGGTGGCCGGAATGGGCGAGTTGTCCCAGCGGCTGGTGTCGGCGCTCTCGAAGCCGTCGCTAAAGATCACGCTGGCGCAAGGAATCGCCGCGGCGCGCGCGCCGGCGAAGAGCGTCGCGAGGACGAGGATCGGGATCGTCGTCCGCGTCGCCGGGGTCAGCAGGTCGTCGCTCGAATGCCGCAACGTCGCCTCCGCTCTCCCTCCCCGCGAGGTGGGGACGTATTGTAAACGAAGCCGCCGGGGAGACGCAGCGCACTCGGCGCTCTCGCGGCGCGCCGGTCGTCGTTCTGGTCGCTTCCCGTTCTCCTGCACGGTCGACCTTGCGCTCGTTCGTCGAGTTCGTCTAGGCTCCGCAAAATTTTCTGGTTGCCACGGAACGACGGCCGGCCCGCGCACGGGCGGGGGAGGGAGCGATGCACGAGTCGAAGCGCTACGTTTGGGCCTTGGTGGCTGCTCTGCTGCTGCCGGCGGGCGCCGGGGCAGGTTTCCAGGATTGCACCAGCGGCACGATCTTCTTCCCCTCGGGCGTGGTGGAGACGATCGACGCCCCTGCGGACGCCGTCGAGGCGTTCGTGCAGATCTACGGCGGCGGCGGCGGGCTCGGCGACGGCGCCAACGCCGGCGGCGCGGGGGCGGTGATCATCGCCTCCTTCCCGGTCGCCGGCGGCGAGACGCTCTCGATCATCGCCGGCGAGCAGGGCTTCTTCGCCCCAGCGCAGTCTTTCTGCGGCGGCGGCGGCGGGGGCGCGTCGGTCGTCGCGCGGGACGGCTTCGTGCCGGTGGTCGTCGCTGGGGGCGGCGGTGGCGGTGGCTCCTACACCTCCAACCCGACGGTCTCCAACGCCAGCCTCACGCCGGACGGCAAGGACGGCGACATCAACGACGGCGGTGCTGGTGGCGTCGGCGGCGCGGGGGGTGGCGGCTCGGTCGGTGGCGGCGGCGGTGGAGTCAACTCGGCCGGCGGCGACGGCTTCGGTGGCGCGGGGGGCGGTGAGGCGCTCTCGGGCAGTGCCGCGGGCGGTGCGGCTGGCCCCGGTGGCGTGGCCGGAGGATTCGGCGGTGGTGGCGGCACCGGAGGCACCAAAGGGGGATGCGCCGGCGGTGGAGGTGGCGGTGGCTATTCGGGCGGTGGCGGCGGCGGAAGCGACGACGCCGGCAGCGCCTCGGGCGGCGGCGGCGGCACCTATGTCGCGCCCGAGGTGGCGGTTCTGTTCGGCCCGGACGTGGCCCCGGGCTCGGTCCAGGGCAGCGTCGAGATCTGCTTCGTGACCGCCGGAACGCCGCTGGCGATTCCGACGCTGGACACCTGGGGCTTGGCGCTCCTCGTCGTGGCGCTCGCCGCCGCGGCACTCTGGATCGTTCGCCGCAGACTCGCGTGACAGACGAAAGGAAGGGGACAGGCACGTAATTCGTGGGACGCGCCTGTCCCCATTCTCGGACCCGCCCCGTCGTTGGGCGTTCGAGGCTCGGTAGCGCGTCAGGGCGACTGGCTGCTCCAGGCCGAGGTGTCGCCGGACTCGAAGCCGTCGCCGAAGACCGGATCGAACCCGGGCACCCCGTGGACGTCGATCTGGAAGGCGTGCACCGCCGGGCTCTCGCCGTAGTCTTCGGTCACGTAGAGCACGCCGCCCGCGGGATCGAAGGTCGCGCCGCCGTAACGCGTGCTGGCGCAGTCGCCCGCGTCGAGGTCGTCGAGCTCCCAGGTGGCATAGGGCATCACCTCCCAGGGGTCGAGCTCGCCGTTCCTCACGCGCAGCAGCTGCTCGGCGTCGTAGGCCCAGATCGCGTGCTTGTAGTGATTGTGCGGGCCGTGGTACGGCGAGCAGTTGCAGGGACAGTCCTCCGGCAGGCCGTAGCAGTACTCGCACTGCGCCCGCGTGCCGAAGAAGAGGACGGTGCGGGTGTCCTCAGGGAAAGCCATGCCGGCGAGCTGCGAGCCCTTGGCTTCGAAGTCGGGGTGGCTGTGGGCGATCGGATGGAAGAGCACGGTCGCGCCCGGAATCGCCCCGCCCGAGCCGACGTCCGCCGGATCGAAGACCGTCGCCGAGGGCCCGTCCGAGGAGTTGCCGACGATCGAGAGGCTGCCCTGGCCGGTGAACGCGGGGCCGCCGAAGAGCGGCTGCCACACGACGGGAATCGGCGTCATGTAGCCGGCTAGCGCGCGCGGTGGAGCGGCGGCGCCGGTGAAGCCGTACCAGCCGTCGAAGTTCCCGGTCTCCGAGAGGTCGAGATTCGACGACACGCCGTGGGTCACCCCCTGCGTCCCGTCGGCGTCGTAGTAGGCGAAAGCCGAGGTGATCAGTCGGCCGCCGTGCACCAGATGGCCACCCAGCTTGATGCCGTTCGGATCGCCGGGGTCCACGTTCCCGAGCGTCCCCTCGGTCACGTCAGTGCAGTCCTGCAGCACGGTCGCCGTGCCGCCGAGCGGCGGGATGGAGACCTCGGCGAGCCGTTGGTACCAGTCGTGGCAGCCGAAGAAGAGCGAGTTGGCGCCGGGGCGGTAGCCGAGCGCATGACCGCCGTAGACGAGCGGGTGCCCGCCGCCGTCCTGATTCGGCACCGCGAACGAACCGAGATAGACGACGTGTTCGCGCTGGAGGAGCGGCAGGGTCGTCGGGTCCTCGACGACCGTTCCCGCCGGAGCGGCGCCGAGGGAGGTGGGGAAGACGGGCAACGCGGCGCAGGCGAGGGCGAGCAGACCGCACGCGGCGACGCGCGTCGGGCCGGAATGTTGAACCGGGTCGCGCATAGTGACTCCTGCCGGAGCAGGCCCCATGCTAGGTGCTTACCGGCGGCGGGCGAGTGGCGCGTTCCATAGCGACGCTCCGGCCGCGCGGTCCGGAACGGCAGAGCGCGGCGCGATCCTCAGCCGCGCAGGTGCAGGTCGAGGAACGCCACTGTCCGCTCCCAGGCGAGCTTCGCCGCGGCCGCGTCGTAGCGCGGCGTGGTGTCGTTGTGGAAGCCGTGCTGGGTGCCGGGGTAGAGGTGCCGCTCGTACGGGATCTTGGCCGCTTCGAGCGCCTGCTGGAAGCCCGGCCAGCTCTCGTTGACGCGCGGGTCGTTCTCGGCGGACTGGACGAGCAGCGGCGTGCGGATCTTCGCGACGTCGGCCGTGTCGGGCGCGCTGCCGTAGAAGGGCACCGCGGCGCCGAGATCGTTCCGTTGTGTCGCCAGCCAGTTGACCAGTCCGCCGCCCCAGCAGAAGCCGACCGCGCCCACTCTTCCGGTGCACTCGGCGCTCGCGCGCAACCACTCGAAAGCGGCGACGAAGTCGGCGCGGGACTTCTCCGGATCGAGCTTCTGGAAGCGGGCGCGCGCCTCGTCCTCGCTGCCGGGGTAGCCGCCCAAGGGCGTGAGCGCGTCGGGCGCGAGCGCCGCGAAACCGGCGAGCGCGAAGCGGCGGGTGACGTCCTCGATGTGCGGGTTCAAGCCCCGGTTCTCGTGGATGACCAGCACGCCCGGGAGCTTCCCCGCGGCCCCGGCCGGCCGCACCCAATAGCTGCGCACCGTGCCATTGCCGCGCGGTGAGGCGATCTCGATCCGCTCGGCGCGCAGGCGCGCGTCGTCGGGCGGGATCACCTGCGCGGCGGCGAAGTCGGGGGAGAGCTGGTCGAGCAGCATCGCGGCGGTCAGTCCCCCGACCGCGAACTTCGCTGCTTTGTCGAGGAACCCCCGCCGGTCGAGGTCGCCGTGCACGTAGGCGTCGAACAGCGCCAGCAGCTCCTGGTCGTAGTCGTGCGCGCTCTTGCGGGGCATAGGGGAGTCCTCCCGGAGGGGAGACTATAGAGGACCGGCACGCCATGACGCGCCGGTCCCCGTGTAGGATCCCGCGATGCCTCTGCAAGCAGGTCAGCGGTTGCTGCACTACCGCCTCGTCGAGCCGATCGGCGAGGGGGGGATGGGAGTGGTCTGGCGGGCGGTCGACACCAGTCTCGATCGCGAGGCCGCGATCAAGGTGCTGCCGGACGCGTTTGCGGCGGACGCCGAACGCCTGGCGCGCTTCGACCGCGAGGCGCGGCTGCTCGCGGCGCTCAACCATCCGCACATCGCCGGCATCTACGGCCTGCACGAGGCCGACGGGGTGCGCTTCCTGGCGATGGAGCTGGTGGCCGGCGAGGACCTCGCGGCGCGCCTCGCGCGCGGCCCGCTGCCGGTGGGGGAGGCCCTGCGCATCGCGCGGGAGGTCGCCGAGGCGCTCGAGGCGGCGCACGAGCGCGGCATCGTCCACCGGGATCTGAAGCCCGGGAACGTCCGCCTCGCCGCCGACGGCAAGGCGAAGGTCCTCGACTTCGGGCTCGCCAAGGGGCTCGAACCGGCGTCCGGAGGGGACGTCGCGCGCTCGCCGACCCTCACCTCCGCCGGCACGGTGGCCGGATTGATCCTCGGCACCGCGGCCTACATGGCCCCCGAGCAAGCGGCGGGGCAGCCGATCGACCGGCGCTGCGACATCTGGTCGTTCGGCGTGATGCTCCACGAGATGCTGACCGGCCGGCGGCTCTTCGCCGCCGAGACCGTCTCGCACACCCTCGCCGACGTGCTGCGCGCGCCGATCGAGCTCGGTCAACTGCCGGCCGGAACGCCCGCCGCGGTCCGCCGGTTGATCGAGCGCTGCCTGGTGCGCGACCGGCAACGGCGCCTGCGCGACATCGGCGAGGCGCGCATCGCGCTCGAGGACGCGCTCGCCGACCCGAACGCCAGCGCGGCGAGCACTGCGAGCGCCGCGACGTCCCGCGCTGCGGACGTTGCCGCGCCGCGGCCGAGCCGGCTCCCTTGGGCGGTCGCCTTGGCGGCGGGGATCGCGCTGGCGCTCGCGATCAGTGCGCTGCTCTGGAATCGAAGCGGCGCTCCGGAAGCCGCCCCGCCGACGCTCCGCTTCTCGATCGAGATGCCGAACGAGGCCGGACGCCGTCAGGGCGACGGCATCCACATCGCCATCTCGCCTGACGGCCGCACGATCGTGACCATCGGCGGCCTCGGCGCCGAGCAAGGGCTGCACCTGCGCGCGCTCGACCGCTTCGAGTCGCGGAAGATCGAGGGGACGACCGGCGCGCGCCGGCCGGTCTTCTCCCCCGACGGCGCCTGGATCGCCTACATGGTCGGCGCCGACCTGCGCAAGATCCGCTTGAGCGGCGGCCCGGCCACCGACCTCGGTCGCCTGACGGCCTCTCCCTCGGGCCTCTCCTGGGGTGCCGACGGCTTCCTCTACTTTTCCCAGCAGGGCAAGCTCCACCGGATCCCGGCCGCCGGCGGCGACGTCGAGGTCCTCAACGGCGAGAGCAAGCTGCGGCTCGGCTTTCCGTCGTTGCTGCCCGGCGGCAAGGCGCTCCTCTGCAGCACGCCTTCGGTCTCGACGCGGACCGGGCGGCTGATGGCGTTCGATCTCGCCTCGCGCCAAGCCAAGGACCTGGGCCTCGACGGCACCGACCCGGTCTACCTGCCGACCGGTCACCTGCTCTTCGGCCAAGGAACCGACCTCTACGTGGCGCCGTTCGATCTGGCGAAGCTCGAGATCACCGGAGCGCCTCTGCCGGCTCTGCCGGGGGTCTGGGTCGATCAGGGTGAGATGCAGGTCGCGGTCTCGAGCGAGGGCACGGTCGCCTACCTCCCTGCCGGACCCGCCGGCGCCGTTCACCAGTTGATGTCGGTCACCCTCGACGGCAAGGTCGAGCCGCTCCTTTCCGCCGACCTTCCCTTCCGGACCCTGAGCGACCCCCGCTTCTCGCGCGATGGGCGGCGCCTGATGCTCGCCGCCGACGAGAGCTCGCTCTGGATGGTCGACCTGGACACCCAAACGCCGACGCTGATGAGCGAGAGCGGCTTCTACCCGTACTGGAGCCCCACCGATCGCGAGATCGTCTTCGCGAGCGCACGCAACGACTCGTTCGACATCTACCGGCGGCCGGTCGACCTCTCCCGCGCCGAGGAGCTGCTGCTCGACGTCGACAACAACCTGCGCACTGCGGACTGGACGCGGCAGGGGATCCTCGTCCTTCGCGAGGAGATCGCGGGCAAGGGCATGGACCTGCGCGTCATGACCGACATCGACGACCCGGGGTCGATCCGGCCGCTCCTCGAGGGCCCCGACAACGAGCTCGCGCCGATCGTCTCGTTCGACGGCCGCTGGCTCGCCTTCGTTTCGGACTATTCCGGCTCCGACGAGGTCTACGTGACCTCCTTCCCGACGCCGGGCGGGCGCAGCCAAGTCTCGACCAAGGGAGGCAACAGCCCGGTCTGGGCGCCCGACGGCAAGACGCTCTACTACTTCGAGGACGCGACGCTCGTCGCCGCGTCGATCGAGACCGCGCCACGCTTCCGCGTCACCGGCCGCCGCAAGGTGGTGGAGGGAGCCTTCCTCACCTACCGCTGGTCGCGGATCTACGACATCGACCCGAGCGGCAAGCGGTTCGTGATGGTCCAGACCCCCACCCGCGGCAACGTCCAGGTGGTCACGAACTGGTTCGCGGAGTTGTCGAGGACCGGCACGTCACATCGGTGAGGTGCCGGTCCCCCTACCTTCAGGGGAAGGTGGTCGACCACTGGCTGGTGTCCTGGGACTCGAAGCCGTCGGAGAAGATGGTGCTGTCGGGGATGCGCTCCCAGATGCCGCGGCCGTGGGTGGCGGCGCGCAGGCGGCGATCGGCGCCGTGCCCCTGGAAAGCGAGCTCGAAGACGGCGACGGAGGGCATGCCGTCGTCGAACGGCGCCCAGGTGGCGCCGCCGTCGCGCGACAGGAAGACGCCGATATCGGTCCCGGCGTAGATGTCGAGGGACCGCTCGCGATCCACGGCGAGGGCGTTGACCGGCACGTCCGGTATGCCGCTGCCGGAGGCCGCCCAGGTCGCCGCGCCGCCGGCGAAGTTGGTCGTCTTCCAGACGTGGTGGCCGGAAGCGACGCCATAGCCGCCGAAGGAGACCCAGGCGGTGTTGGCGTCGGTGGGGTGGAAGACGATGCGGCCGATCGCGCGGCGGGCCGAGGTGTCGAGGGGATCCGGGTCCGGCATCCCGGCGTTGGTCATGTCGACGAGCGTCGAGCTGCCGGTGGTGGTGCCCCAGATCTTGCCGTTGCGCAAGCCCACCAGGCGGACGTTGTCGTTGGTCGGCGCGATGCCGATCGCGGTGATCGCGCGCCCGGTCTCGATCACCTGGCTCACCGAGGGCATGGTCACGCCGGCGTTCGCCGAGCGGTAGAGCTGGTCGGAGGCGAAGTAGAGGGTGTTCGGGTTGCCCGGTCCGAGGGCCATCGGGGCGTAGAACAGGATCGCCGAAGCCGTGCAGGAGAGGCCGTTGGCGATGAAGCCGCCGAAGCCGCAACCGTAGCCCTGCCAGTTCCCCTCGGTGGCGCTGGCGACGTTGGTGACCCGCGCGAAGCCCATCGCGTTCGTCTGGTTGTAATAGGTGTGGTACATCGTCACGTTGGTCACGTCGGGCGCGTTCTGGTCGATCAGCGCGTAGCCCCCGTCGCCGAAGTCGGCGCGCGTCCAGCTCTCGTCCGGCCGCCGGAAGATCGTCCCGTTGTCCTGCGTGCCACCGATCATGAACTCGGGATCGCTCGGATGGGTCGCGAGGCCCTGGAACTGGGTGGCGGAGAAGTCGGTGTTGTTGAGCGTGATCCAGGTGACGCCGGCGTCGTCCGAGCGGTAGATGCCGCCGTCGCTGCCGAAGTAGACGACGTTGGGGTCGGACTTGGCGATGGCGAGGGCGTGTGAGTCGACGTGCAGGCCGGAGGCGGTCTGGGCGTTGGTCGTGAACGTCGCGCCGCCGTCGGTCGAGCGTCCCTGGATGAGGGTCGGCGAGCCTCCGAGGTTGACGATGTTGGCGTTTGTCGGGTGGACGTCGATCGCGATGTCGTAGAAGCACTGCGGGTTGCAGAAGTTGACCCCGCCGGTGAGGAAGGCGCTCCAAGTGGCGCCGCCGTCGGTCGACTTGCGGACCCGGCCGTTCGACTCGCCGGTGGCGGCGTAGAAGGTGGTGACCGCGGCGACCCGGTTGCCGGCGAGCTCGCCGCGAGCGTCGGCGGTGGTGGTGACGAGCGTCTGGCTGAAGGTCGGAGTCGCGGCGAGCGCGTTGGTCGAGAGGTAGGCGCCGCCGTTGTTGGCGGAGGCGGCGCCGCGCGCCCAGACAGCGATCCGGTTCGCGTCGCCCGGGTCCATCACCATGTCGGTGATGGCGATGTTCCCGGTGGTGTCCGGCGGGACGGTGACGCCGGTGGCGACGCTGAGCTTGGTGAAGGTCGGCGCAGCCGAGGTGGCGTCGGTCGAACGGTAGACGCCGAGCATGGCGAGCGGAGGCACGGTGAAGCCGATCGAGCCGCCGGAGGGGTTGCCGCTCGTCCCGGTGGAGGTCGAGACGAAGATCGTCGCCGGATCGGTCGGGTGGACGAGCACCTCGCTGATCGCGCGGCCGCTGAAGGCGGTGGTCCCGGCGACCCCGGTCGCGACGAGCGGGTTGAATGGCCCGGCGAGATCGGCGGTGGTCGGTGCGTTGTCGATGCGATAGAGGCCGACCCCAATGAAACCGTCCGCCGAGCCGCTCGGTTCGCCGGTGCCGACGTAGAGAATGGTCGGGTCGGACGGGGCGAGAGCGAGGGCGCCGATCGCCAGCGAGTCGGCGCTGTCGAAGATCTTCGTCCAGCTCGTGCCGGCGTTGAGCGAGCGGTAGACGCCCCCTTGGGCGGCCCCGACGTAGACCACGTCGGAGTCGGTCGGGTCGACCGCGATCGCCGAGATGCGGCCGCTCACCGCGAGCTGCGGGCCGGTGCCGACCTGGCCGTTGGGAATCGGCATCGGACCGATCTCGCTCCAGGGCGGGGCGGTCTCGGGCGCGCGGCTGCGGTCGGCCGCGATCATCTCCGCGAGCGCGTGGGCGCGGGCGTCATAGGGGAGGAAGTGCGGCCGGCCACGCAGCAGGTCGACGTGCTCGGCGCGGGCGCGCAGGTAGGCCTCCTTCTCGATTCCGCTTGCGAACGGGGGCAGGTCGGCATCTCCCGGCACGACCTCGGATTGGGCGGCGAGGGGTGCGAGCGGGAGGAAGGCGACGAGCGCGAGCAGCAGGAGTAGCGCGACGGCAGGAGCGGCACGGTGGGACATCACGGCCTCCTTGGCGGTGGGAACCGGAAAAGTAGCACACGGGGACAGGCACGTAACACTGGTGAGGTGCTTGTCCCCCGCTAGACTGAAGATCTCCATGACCGAGAGCGAGCTCTTCCCGATTCTCCTCGCCGCTTGGATGGTGCTTGCCGGCGTCGCCGGCGTTGCGCTCCTCGCTCGGCCCGCGCCGTACGGACGCTACGCCGCGCGCGGCGGCCGGAGGGCGATCCCCAGCCGCTGGGGGTGGCTGCTGATGGAGTCGCCGGCGGTTCTCTTCTTCGTCGCGCTCTGGGCGACGGGGCGGCATCGCGACGCTCCGGTCTCGCTTGCCTTCCTCCTCCTCTGGCTGGCGCACTACCTCTGGCGGACCTTCGTCTACCCCTTCCGCCTCGGCGACCGCGGCGAGCGGCCGATGCCGCTCGAGATCGTCGCGTCCGCCTTCGCCTTCCAGCTCGCGAACGTCTACTTCAATGCCCGCTGGCTCTTCGAGCTCGCGCCCGCGGTCCCGGCCGAGTGGCTGCACGATCCGCGCTTCCTGGCCGGCGTCGCGCTCTTCGCCGGCGGCACCGTCGTCAACCGGCGCGCCGACGCGACGCTCCGCGCGCTCGCGGCGGCCGGCGAGTACGCCATTCCGCGCGGCGGGCTCTTCCGCTGGGTCTCCTGCCCCAACTACCTCGGCGAGATCGGCATCTGGTGCGGCTGGGCGCTCGCCACCTGGTCGCTCCCCGGCCTCGCCTTCGCCCTCTGGACGGTCGCCAACCTCGCCCCGCGCGCCCGCGCCCATCACCGCTTCTACCGCGAGCGCTTCCCCGACTACCCGCCGGAGCGCCGCGCGCTCGTCCCCTGGCTCTTATGAAGGGGACAGGCACGTCATGACGTGCCTGTCCCCGTAACCGGGCCCGGGCCGGTGTCGCGCTTGAAGTAGCCGAGCCGCCCGAGGACGTTGCTCAATTGCCTCCACTCCCGCTTGTCGTAGTACTCGCTGCAGATGCTCGCACCCGACCAGGCGGAGTCGAAGAGCTCGACTACTTCGTCGTAGTCGTCGGGGTAGCCGATCGTCCAAGGGTCCGTGCTCCCCTCGACTGGCTGGCTCGTGCAGGTGGCCGTGCACTCACCCTCGACCTGTGCCGCGATCGGCGCCCAGCTGCGCAGCGAGAGGTGCGCCGGCTTCCGCCCGTCGAGCCGGAGCTCCACGACGTGCAGTCCCAGCGGTTGGATGACGTGAGTGCGCACCCCCCAGATCGTCCGCGCGAGGATCTTCTCCTTCCAGTCCGGCTCCGAAGGCAGCGCTGGCATCGCCGGCTTGGCTGCGGCCGGCGCTCCGCCCGCCTGCCAGTGCGCCCGGACGCAGGCGGCGAGCTCGCGGGCGAGCACCAGGGGCCTCAGGCGTCCGCTCATTGCAGGGTCCTCCTCGACCGTCGTCAGGGGCCGCCATGGCCCCGAGCCGATCGTAGAGCCCTGCGGCGCCCCGTCTCCCCCCTCGCCGGGTAGGTTCCTCGTCTCCGCAGCTCTCAGGGTGCGGCGGCGGACCAGGCGCGGGTCGTGCTCCCTTCGAAGCCATCGGCGAAGACGTAGTCGCTGGTCACGCGGACGAGGGCGGAGTCGAAATCGACGTCCGACCGGGCCGCGAAGCCCGCCGCGACCGGTCGGCCGGCGTTGAGGTCGAGCGCCAGGACCCTGGCGCCGATCGTCGGATCGATCGGGTCGATCGGGAAGAGGCTCTCGCCGCCGCTGCCGAAGGTGGGGTCCGGGCTGCCGTCCGGGAGCAGGCGGACGAAGTAGATCCTGCCGTCGAGCTCGGCGCCCGCCACGACGATCTTCCCGTCCCCCTGCGCCGCCACGCCCCCCAGCCAGGCGTCCACTCCGTGATCTCCCGGGTGGGTGACCGTGGTGGATCCTCCGTCCGGCGCTACGGAGACCAGCGTCGAGCGGAACCCGGAGTCTCCCGAGTCCCAGCCGGCGAGCAGCGCCGTGCCGTCCGAGAGCACCACGGCGTCGTTGATCCACTCGCCCTCGTCCGGCGAAAGATTGAGCCAGAGCTTGCCCGCGATGCCGAACCCCGGGTCGGGGTCGCCCCCGGGGAGCAGGCGGGCGACGAGCGTCAGACGGTCGGCGCCGTGGGTCGCCCCGACGAGCAGAATGCGGTCGTCCGGCAGCACGGCGAGGGCCGTGAGCTCGTCGTAGCCCGCCAGCTCGGCACCGAGGTCGAACGCGATCCGCCGGCACCCTTGGCTCCCGAACGAGAGGTCGAGGTTCGCCGGATCGAGGAAGCGGCAGACCACGAAGTCGAGGTTCGCCTGCCATCCTCCGTCGCTCCAGGCGAGCAGGATCCTGCCATCGCTCTGCTGGCCGATCCGCACCATGGTTCCGGTCAGCAGGTCGATGTTGACCTGACCCTGCGCCACGATGTTGCTGTTGCCGTCGACCCGCAGCAGCACCGCATAGCCGGAGAAGACGTCCATGTCCCAGCCGGCGACCAGCACATCGTCGCTGCTGGGGAGCCGGGCGACGTCGGTGAACGACTCGGCGCCGGCGCTCCCACTGCCCCACGTGAAGCCGTAGGAGAGATCGAGATCGCCGTTCTCGTGCAGCCGGAAGAGGAGGCCCTGGAAGGCGGTGGCGTCCTCCGACCAGCCGACCGCCACCACCCGCCCGCCGTCGAGCGCCGCGACGTCCATCACAGTGTCCTGGAAGTCCCTCCCGAGACCGAAATCGTAGGAGACGCGACCGGTCAGCCCGAAGGAGAGGTCGGGTTCCCCGACCGTCTGCGCGGGGAGCCCAGAAGCGAACGATACGACCGCGACCAGGACGACCAGGATCCTCGACATGCCCAGGAGATCCTCCTGCCGAGGAAGAACGAGAGTTGGCCCGCAATCCGGGCGGAGGCGGCGCGGCCGCTCCGTCTCGCGTTCAGCCTGGCGCCCGGCCGGCGCGGACCAGCAGTCCGTAAGCGGCGAGCATCCAGAGGGCGACGAAAGGGCCCCAGTCGATCGAGCCCGCGGCGGCCGGAGGCACCGGGAAGGTCCAGAGGTTGAAGCCGAGCAGCAAGAGGGCGAGCGCGATGCCGGTCGCGCCGAAGGCGCGGCCGAAGCGCGGGTCGCGCAGCATCGCCGCGGCGAAGTGCAGCAGCGAGAGGCCGATCAGCACGTCCCAGGCGACGTCGAGCCCGAAGTGCACGGCGTCGAGCCCGCGGGCGAGCGCCGCGGCCGACGCATCCGGCGCCGCTGCGCCGCCCGGGGCGGCCACGCGCGCGAAGATCGCCTGCTGGGTGGTGAGCATGGCGAGGACCATGAATCCCGCGCCGACGCCGAAGAGCCCGCCGAGCTCCGGCAGCGGCCCGGGCCGCTCCGCCGCGAGCACGCGCCGCATCCCCACCGAGGCCACCGCGACCAGCGGTCCGAACGCGAACGCCAGCGCGTAACCGAGGCGGTCCGGCAGCGGCGCGAAGGCAGCCAGCAGGTAGGCCGCCACCGCCGCGATCCCCGACCACCCGCCGACGCGGGCCCATCCCGAGGCTCCGATCTCTCCGCCGCCCATGGTCCCTCCCTCCTGGAATCGACGGACCACTCTACGCCCCCCTGACACTCCGGGCTTCGAGCCTCCGGGGGCCGCGATCGATCCCCGTGCGGTGCGCCCGCCGTCCGATCGCCGGTCCTTCCTCTCCCCCGAACTTCGCCGACCGCGCCACGTACTAGGATCTCGCCCTCACCGACCCGTCGCGAGGAACGCCATGCCCCGAGTTTCTCTTCTCGCTCGTCTCCTGCCGCTTGCACTCCTCGTTCAGCCGCTCGCGGCGGGCGAACAGCCGCCCGCCGCGCCGGCGCCGGAGGCTCCTCCCGCGGCCTACGACGAGGTGCTCGCCAAGGCCGCCGGCGCCGACGAGCGGGGGATGCGCCAGTACGTCCTCGTGATCCTGAAGAGCAGTGCGACGCCGGTGCCCAAGGGGCCCGAACGTGACGCGATGTTCCGCGGCCACTTCGCCAACATGGAGCGCCTGGCCGCCGAAGGGAAGCTCGTCGTCGCCGGGCCGCTCGACGGCAAGGAGGGCTGGCGCGGCCTCTTCATCCTGGCGACTGGCGACCTCGACGAAGCGGCGCGACTGGTCGCGACCGACCCCGTGGTCGCCCAGGGGGAGATGGTGCCCGAGCTCCACTCCCTCTACAGCTCCGCCGCCCTCATGTTCGTCAACGAGACGCACCCGAAGCTGATGAAGAAGCCCTTCTGAGCCGAGGGCCAGGCACGCCAGGACCTGCCCGTCCCGCGGCTACGGCGGCAGGCGCCGCTTCTTTCCCGTAGGCGCCGCCGCCGCCTCCTCGCCCGCGAGCGCCGCGCGCTCCTCGCGGCCGGCGTGCTCGGCGAGCAGCGGGACTCCCAGCACCAGGAGCTCCGCGCCGAGCTTCGCCGCGACGTAGCCGATCGTCCACCCGACGGCGCCGGCGCGGATCAGCCAGCCCATCCCCCAGAAGAGCGCGAGGCCGAGCACCGGGAAGGCGAGCAGCGGCCAGACCGTCGTCGGCGTCGTCTTGAAGCGGCGCTCGAGCGCTTTCGCGACCGCCGCGATCAGGCCGGCGCCCACCGCGAACGGCACGAAGAAGGGGATTCCGCCCAGAATCAGCGTCAGCCAGCGCGCGAGCCCGGTGAAGCCGGGGGTGCTGATGAAGATCCCGCCGCGGTGCTTCCAGAACTGCCGGTCGGCAACGGCATCGAGCAGCGCTCCGCCGATCGATACGGCGAGCGGCCAGCGGATCGCGCTCCCGGCGAGAAAGGCGAACGGCGCCGCGGCGAGCGCGCGCCAGTCGGGCATCTCGCGCAGGTAGAAACCGAAGATGATGCCGTAGACCGCGACGATCCAGAACAGGCCGAAGACCAGGGTGCCGAGTCGCTGACCGAGCGGAGTCTTCGCGTCGTCCGCGTCGGGGCGCGCCTCCTTCGGCACAGTGAGCGTCTGCACCCAAGCGATCGCCGAGAACGCCGCCGCCTCGAGCGCCACCAGGAGCGCGAGCTCCCAGGGGCGCATCTCCCCGCGCAGGAGGGCGCGCGCGGTGAGGAAGTTGGCGAGGATCACCGAGCAGGCCGGCCGCACGAGCTCCCAGCGCGATCCCAACGGATAGCGCGCCTGGAGCGCCTCCCAGAAAGCGAGCGAGCGGAGTTTCCTGCGCTGGGTGTCCT
>CAZPZW010000041.1:0-4604 GCA_964591165.1 uncultured Thermoanaerobaculia bacterium
GGCACGCCGCCGCCGAGCCCGCCCGCGCTCGCCGCCACGCGCCCGGCCCCGGCGGTCGCGGCGCCCGGTTCGGCGACCTCACTGCCAGCGGCACCGGGCTTGCCGCCGCTCGCCGCCGACACCTTGCAGGAGCTCGGCCGCCTCTTCGCCGACTTCCTGGAGAGGGGATTCGACGTCTACCGCCGCGGTGGAACCCCAGCTGGCGCGACGAGCGTGGCCGAGCCCGTCGTCGTGGTGACCGGTGCAGCCCTCGGTCTGCCGGGCACCGAGCGCGTCTTCGACGACGCGAATCTCGGCCGCCTGCTCGCCGGCGACCAGCTCATCACCCCGATTCCGCCCGACATCCGAGGTCAGATGGCCGAGAAGCGGGTCACCCGCCTGGTGAAGAGCGAGCTCGGCGGTCCCCGCTTCGAGGTCATCGATTCGACCGACGAGGTGATCAAGCTCGCGGCGCGCGCCGGGAGCTTCGATCCGGCACGCGAGTTCGGCTGGTCGGAGGATCGCATCGCGGCTTGCGACCGCACGACGCTGCTGGCGATGGCGGCCGGCATCGACGCCTTGCGCGACGCCGGCATTCCGCTGGTGCGGCGCTACAAGACGACCACCACCGGCGGCCGTCTGCCGGAGCGCTGGGCGCTGCCCGAGGAGATGGCCGACTCGACCGGGGTGATCTTCGCCTCGGCCTTCCCGGGCTACGACCAGATGGTCGGCCAGATCGAGAGCTTCGAGCGCGACCGCGCGCGCCGCGACCAGATCGAGCTGCTCCGCCGCCTGCGCCAGGGGGCGAGCGGCGCGCTCGCCGAGGAGCTCGACCGCGAGCTCGCCGGGCTCGAAGCGGCGCTGGCCCGCGAGCCCTACGCGTTCGATCGCCGCTTCCTCTTCCAGGTCCTCGCCATGGGCCACTCGCAGTTCGCCGAAGCCATCGGCGCGCGCGGCCCCAACACCCAGATCAACTCCGCCTGCGCGACGACCACCCAGGCCTTCGCGCTGGCCTCCGACTGGATCCGCGCCGGGCGGTGCCGCCGCGCGGTGATCGTCGCGGCGGACGACATCACCAGCGACCGCCTGCTCGGCTGGTTCGCCTCCGGCTTTCTCGCCACCGGCGCCGCGGCCACCGACGCGCGGGTCGAGCAGGCGGCGCTCCCCTTCGACCGCCGGCGGCACGGCCTGCTGATCGGCATGGGCGCCGCCGCGGCGGTGCTGGAGAGCGCCGAGGCGGCGCGCGAGCGGGGCCTCGCGCCGATCTGCCAGGTGCTCGGCACGATCACCGCCAACAGCGCCTTCCACGGCACGCGGCTCGACGTCGGTCACATCGGCCAAGTGATGGAGCGCCTGGTCGCCGAGGTCGAGCGGCGGTGGGGGATCGATCGCCACGCCATGGCGCGCGAGATGATGTTCGTCTCGCACGAGACCTACACCCCGGCGCGCGGCGGCAGCGCCCAGGCCGAGGTCGACGCGCTCCGCCGGGTCTTCGGCAGCTCCGCCGACCGCATCGTGATTGCCAACACCAAGGGGAGCACCGGCCATCCGATGGCGGTGGGCATCGAGGACGTTCTGGCGGTCAAGTCGCTCGAAACCGGTCTGGTGCCGCCGGTACCCAACATCCGCGAGATCGACCCCGACTTAGGGGAGCTCCACCTGTCCCGCGGTGGGGCGCACGCCGTGCGCTACGCGCTCCGCTTGGGCGCCGGCTTCGGCTCCCAGATCAGCATGACCCTGCTCGGCTGGACGCCGCCGCCCGACGGCGAGCGCCGCGCTCCGGCAGATCTCGGCTTCGCCCATCGCGTCCAGGAACCCGCGACCTGGCGCGCCTGGCTCGCCCGCGCCAGCGGGGATCCGTCGCCCGAGCTCGAGACGGTCCAGCGCACCTTGCGCGTGGTCGATCGGATGGGCTCCCTGCCCCACCAGGCCACTCACGACCTCGCCGCCGCCGAGCCTTCCGCGGCGGCCCCCCGTCCGACCTCGCCTGCCGCCGCCCCGCCTGCCGCGGCACGGCGCGACGAGGTGCGCGACCGCGTGCTCGCGCTGGTCGCCGAGAAGACCGGTTATCCGAGCGAGATGCTCGCCATGGACCTCGACCTCGAGGCCGACCTCGGCATCGACACCGTCAAGCAGGCCGAGCTCTTCGCCGCCGTGCGCGCGGCCTACGGCATCGAGCGCGACCCGAATCTCAAGCTGAAGGACTTCCCGACGCTCGCCAAGACCGTGCAGTTCGTCTACGACCACCGGCCCGATCTGCGCCGTGCCGTCCCGGCGACGGAGTCATCCCTCGCCGCCGAGCTCGACCCCAGGGGGATGCCGGCCACACCGGCTCCCCCGCCAGCCGAGGACCCCGTGGTCGCGACCGTGCTCGCGTTGGTCGCCGAGAAGACCGGCTATCCGCGCGACCTGTTGGCGCTCGATCTCGATCTCGAAGCCGACCTCGGGGTCGACACCGTCAAGCAGGCCGAGCTCTTCGCGGCGGTGCGCGCGCGCTACGGCATCGAACGCGACCCCGACCTCAAGTTGAAGGACTTCCCGACGCTCGCCAAGACGATCGAGTTCGTCTACTCGCGCCGGCCCGACCTCCGTCCGAGCGCATCCTCGGCGAGCCCGACGGCCGCCGAGCCGGCGCGCGACGCCGTGCCGCACGCGCCGAGCGCCCCGCTCGCCTCCCCTCTTTCGGGCGAGGACGAAGTCCTGGCGGCCCTCCTGACGCTGGTCGCCGAGAAGACCGGCTATCCTCGCGAGATGCTCGACCTCGATCTCGACCTCGAGTCGGACTTGGGGATCGACACCGTCAAGCAGGCGGAGATCTTCGCCGCGGTGCGTGAGCGTTACGGCATCGAGCGCGACCCGAACCTGAGGCTCAAGGAGTTCAACACCCTGGCGAAGACCCTCGACTGGGTACGCGCGCGGCGCCCCGACCTCGCGCCGGGCCCTGCCGCCACCGCATCCACCGGCCCCGCCGCCGCGCCCGCCGTCGAGCCAGCGAGCGCGGAGCCAGCCCCGCGCCGGGTCCCGGTCGCGGTTCTCCGTCCGCCGCTCGAGCTCACTGGGCCGACCGGCATCGGGCTCGCCGCCGGCGATCGCGTGGTCATCGCGACCGACGGCGGCGGCGCCGCCGAAGCGCTCGCCGGACAACTGCGCGCGCGCGGCGTGCAGGCGCTTCTGCTGCACGGCGCGCCGACCGCCCAAGAGGTGGAGCAGCGGATCGCGGGCTGGCTCGGCGAGGGACCTATCCAGGGCCTCTACTGGCTGCCCGCCCTCGATCCGGTGGGGGATCTCGAGCGGCTCGATCTCGCCGCCTGGCGCGAGGCCCTGCGTCGCCGCGCGAAGCTCTTGGCGACCGTGCTGCGCGCGCTCGACGCCCTGTTCGAGCAGGGAAACTGCTTCGCCCTCGGCGCTACCCGGCTCGGCGGCGTCTTCGGATTCGACGCGGCCGGAGCGAGCGAACCGCTCGGAGGCGCCGTGGTCGGGCTCCTCAAGGCGTTCGCGCGCGAGCATCCCGCGGCGCTGGTCAAGTGCATCGACTTCGCCCAACCCACCGCGGCCGGCGAAGTCGCCGAGGCGCTGGTCGACGAGACGCTCTTCGACCCCGGCGCGGTCGAGATCGGACGGCGCGACGCGCTGCGCACGACGATCGCCCTGGTCGAGCAGCCGGCCGGTGAAACTCTGGCCGCCCTGAGTCTCGGCCCGGCATCGGTCTTCGTGGTGACCGGCGCAGCCGGCAGCATCGTCTCGGCCGTGGTGCGCGACCTGGCGCGCAGCGGCGGCCGCTTCCATCTGCTGGATCTCGCCCCTGCGCCCGATCCTTCGGACCCCGACCTCGGCCGCTTCACGAGCGACCGGGAGGGGCTCAAGCGCGACCTCGCGGGCCGCCTCCAGGCGAGCGGCGAACGCGTCACCCCGGTGCTGGTCGAGCGGGAGCTCGCCGCGATCGAGCGGCGGGCGGAGGCCCTCGCCGCGATGGCCGCCATCTCGGCCAACGGGGGCACCGCCGTCTATCATCAGGTCGATCTGCGCGACGCCGCGGCCGTCCAGGCGGCGCTCGCCGAGCTGCGCCGCAGTGGGGAACGCGTCGACGTCCTGCTGCACGCCGCCGGCCTCGAGGTCAGCCACCGGCTGGTCGCGAAGAGTGCGGAGGAGTTCGACCGCGTCTTCGACGTCAAGGCCGACGGCTGGTTCAACCTGATGCGCGCGCTGCAGGGAGTTCCGCTGGGCGCCGCGGTCGTCTTCTCGTCGATCGCGGGGCGATTCGGCAATGCCGGGCAGACTGACTACGCGGCGGCCAACGAGCTGCTCGCCAAGGCCATGCTTCACCTGCCCCGTCTCCGGCCGGCTGCGCGCGGCATCACCCTCGACTGGACCGGCTGGGCGGCGATCGGCATGGCGAGTCGCGGCTCGATCCCCCAGCTCCTCACCGCGGCCGGCATCGACCTGCTCCCCGCCGCAGAAGGGGTTCCGGTCGTCCGCCGCGAGATCGAGTCGGCCGCAGGCTCGGTCGAGGTGGTGGTCGCGAAGCGACTCGGCGCGATGCTCTCCGAGCGCGCTTCGGCGGGCAGCCTCGATCTCGACGCCCTCGCCGATCGGCTCGCCTCCGCCGGTCCGATGATCGGCCGCGC
>CAZPZW010000041.1:4704-20610 GCA_964591165.1 uncultured Thermoanaerobaculia bacterium
TTCCAGACGATCGGGGTCGGCGACATCGCGCAGCGCGGCGCGCTCGCGCTCCCGTGGCGAGTGAGTCGGCTGCTGGTCCTGGCGACCGACGCCTCGCCCTCGGCCGGCCTGCGCGTCGTGGCGCGGGCCGAAGGGGTCAGCAGCGAAGCGGGAGCGGACGCCTTCGTGGTCGACTCGTTGGGTCGCCCGGTCGTCGTGGTCCAGGGCTATCGCACCACCGACCTCGCGACCGGACTCGACGCGACGGCGCTCGCGAGCTGGCGGCAGCTCGCGACGGTCGGATCATGAGCGGTCCGCTCGAACCGCGCTACCGCCCGCAGAGCCTCGCCGCCCTGGTGGGCCGTGGCGCCGACGGTGCGTCGCGCTGCTTCGGCCTGCTCGATACCTCCATGCGCCTGGGCGGCCACGTGCTGCTCGTCGAGACGCCGCCGCGCGGCCTGGACGCCGGCGAGCTCGACGCGCTCGCTGCGCGCGCCGCGACGGCGGCCGACCGTGCCGGAAAACACCCCGGCTGGAGCACGGTCGAGCTCCTCGCCGACGAAGCCGGGAGCTTCGCGGTGGCGAGCGTCGGCCGCGGGTTGCCGCGCGGCGCGGAGGCGCTCGAGGTAGTGACCGGGCTCGATCTCGCGCGGGAGGAGGAGCGGCTCGCCGCCGGCGCTTCCGCCGCGCTCCCGCCGGCGGCCGGTCATGCGCTCTCGCTCGCCGTTTCGGCGCTCGATCCCGACCGGGCTTTCGCACCGAGCGCCGGCGAGATCCAGGTCCTCCGCCTACCGTGGGGCTCGGGGCTGGTGGTTCATCCGCGACGCTCGGAAGGGGATCCGGCGCCCGGCGGCGAGGACGCCGAGATCGTCCGGCTCACCGCGCGCGGCCGTGACCGCGACGCGGCGCTGGTCGCGCTCCGCCAGGGCCTGGCCCGGACTTTCGTGCGGATCGCCGGCGGCGCCACCGACAAGGCGATGCTCGTCGCTCTGCTGGAGAGCCCCGAGCTGCTTGCCGGCACGGCCGACAGCGGATGGCTCGCTCGGATCGCCAAGGCCGGGCGCCTGACCTCGGCGCGCGGCGCCGAGGCCGCGCTCGTCGCCGCGGCGCTGGTCGGTTACGAGGACCGCATCGAGGAGGCGATCCGCCGATTCTTCCTGCTCGCCCAGCGCGGACGTCCCGAGGCCTTCGTCGCTAGCGACAACCTCCTCGCGTTGCACCGGCGGGGGGAGACCTACTCCTGCCGGGTCGCCAAACTCGCGCCGCGGCGCTACCGGATCGACCTCGACGGCCAGTCGCTCGGGGTGGAATTCGCCCGCGGGCGGGGCGACAGCGCGACCCTCTTCCTGGGCTCGCGCCGATTCGCCCTGGACCTGCAGCGCACCGGCGGCTCGCTGCTGGTCGAAGTCGACGGGGTTCCCCACCGCTGGAGCGGCGACCCGGGCAGCGTCGTGCGCGCCCCGATGCCGGCGATCGTCACCGCCGTCGCGGTGCGCGCCGGCGACGCGATCGACGCGGGAACTCCGCTGGTCACCCTCGAGGCGATGAAGATGGAGACCGTGCTCGCTGCCGAGCGCGCCGGGATCGTCCGTCGCGTCACGGTGCGGCCCAATACGCAGGTCGCGCTCGACGACCCGCTGCTGATCGTCGATCCGCCGGGCGAGGCGCCGGCCGCCCCCGACGTCCCGGGCCACCGCCTCGAGCTGGCGAGGCTGGGCCACGAGTCGCACGCTTCCGGCGCGGCGCGCGACGACGGCGACGCCCTGGTCGACGCGCTCCGCCTGATGCTCGGCTACGACATCGACCCGGAGGCGCTCGCCGGCGAGCTCGCCGCCGCGACGCGGCGCCCCGATGCGCAGCGCGAGGAGGAAGTCCTGCGCGCCTACCTCGACGTCATCGGACTCTTCCGCCCGCTGCCCACCGACGACTTCGGCGACGATTGGCGGCACAGCGTCGAGGAGTATCTCTTCACCTACTTGCGCGACCCGGGCGGCCGCGGTGACGGCCTGCCAGCCGCGTTCCTCGACAAGCTCCGCCGCGCGCTCGCCCACTACGGCGTGCAGAGCCTGGATCCGAGCCCCGACCTCGACGAAGCCCTCTTCCGGCTGGCGCTCGCGCGCCGCCGCCAGGCCGATCACGCCGCGCCGATCCTGGCGCTGCTCGAGGCCCGCCTGGAGCGCGGGCCGACGGGCGGTGAGAGCGCGAGCGAGCTCGAGCTCGTCGAACGGATGATCGTCGAGACACGCGACCGTGAGCCGGTGATCCACGACCTGGCGCGCGAGATCCGCTATCGGTGCTTCGACCGGCCGGCGCAGCTCGCCGAGCAGTCGCGCGTCTACCAGAACGCCTCGCGGCACACCGAAGTGCTCGCCGCTTCGACGCCACCCGCCGAGCGCGCCGCCGCCATCGCGGCCCTGGTCGCTTTCCCGTTCCCGCTCCACGCCTGGCTCTCGGAGCGCTTCCAGGCGGCGCCGCCGGCCGGCCGCTCCGCGATCCTCGAAGTGATCGTCCGCCGCTACTACCGCTCGCGTGAGCTCGGCGAGGTGTTGCCGGCAGCGCCCGACGGCCAGGAGGTGGTGATCGCAGACTACGAGCACGCGGGCGCGCCGGTGCGGCTGATCGCCGGCGGAGCGCGGCTCGAGGCCCTCGATCCGGCGCTCGCGCGCCTGGCCACGATCGCCGCGCGCCCCGACGGCGCGGGGCGCGAGATCGTCGGCGACCTCTATCTCTGGTCGCCGCAGGCCGAGGAGGGCGACGACGCGGCCGAGCATCTGGCGGAGCGGCTCGCCGCCGTCCCGCTCCCCGAGGATCTGCGCCGGGTCGCGATCTCGCTCTCGGCGCACGACCAGGTGAGCTACTTCACCTTCCGGCGCGGCGCCGACGGCGCCTTCGTCGAGGACCGCTTGGTGCGGGGTCTCCACCCGATGATCGCTCAGCGCCTGCAGCTCTGGCGCTTGTCGAACTTCCGGCTCGACCGCCTGCCGTCGCCCAAGGACATCCACGTGCTGCACGGCGTCGCGCTCGACAACGAGCAGGACGAGCGCCTCTTCGTCCTCGCCGAAGTGCGCGATCTCACCCTGGTGCGCGACGCTGCCGGCCGTCTGGTCGAGTTGCCGCAGGCGGAGCACGTCTTCTTCGAAGCCCTGGCCGCCCTGCGCCGCTTCCAGATCCGCCGCACCGCCGAAGAGCGGTTGCAGTGGAATCGCATCGTCATCTACCTGTGGCCGCCGCTCCGCGTCGAGCCCGACGAGCTCAACGCGCTGGTCTCCCGGCTGGCCACGCAGACCAACGGGCTCGGCCTGGAGAAGGTCCTGGTGCACGGCAGGACGCACGACCCCGCGACCGACAGTCTCGTCGACTGGCTGCTCGAGGTCTCGAATCCCGGCGACGGCGCCCCGCTCATCCGCTTCCGCGAGCCCTCGCTCGAGCCCCTGAAGCCGCTACGCGACTACGCGCAGAAGGTCGTCGAGCTGCGCCGCCGGGGTCTCCCCTACCCCTACGAGATCGTGCGCATGCTGGCGCCCTCGACGGCGGTCGCCGGCGAGTTCCCGCCCGGCGAGTTCGTCGAGCACGACCTCGACGAGACCGACCGGCTCTCGCCCGTCGCGCGCTCCCCCGGCGGCAATCGCGCCAACGTCGTCGTCGGCCTGGTGCGCAACGTGACCCCGCGCTACCCGGAGGGGATGACCCGCGTCATCCTGCTCGGTGACGCCTCGCGCGGCATGGGCGCGCTCGCCGAGCCCGAGTGCCGGCGGATCCTCGCCGCGATCGACCTCGCTTCCGAGCTCGGCGTCCCGATCGAGTGGTTCGCGCTCTCGGCCGGCGCGAGGATCGCCATGGACAGCGGCACCGAGAACATGGACTGGATCGCACGAGTGCTGCGGCGGCTGGTCGAGCACACCCAGGCCGGCGGCGAGGTCAACGTCATCATCGACGGCATCGCAGTCGGTGCCCAGCCCTACTGGAACGCCGAGGCGACGATGCTGATGCACACCCGCGGCATCCTGGTGATGACGCCGGGAGCCGCCATGGTGTTGACCGGCAAGCGTGCGCTCGACTTCTCGGGCGGCGTCTCCGCGGAGGACAACCTGGGGATCGGCGGCTACCAGCGCATCATGGGGCCGAACGGCCAGGCGCAGTACTTCGCCACCGACCTGGTCGACGCCTGCCGGACCCTGATGGCCCACTACGAGCACGCCTACGTCGCGCCCGGCGAGCGCTTCCCGCGCCCGGCGCCGACTGCCGATCCGCGCGACCGCGACGTGCGCTTGGCGCCTCACGGGGGCGCCCTGCCGACGGTGGGCGACATCTTCTCCGACCTCACCAATCCGGGGCGCAAGAAGCCCTTCGAGATCCGTCGCGTCATGGCCGCCGTGGCCGACCAGGACCTGCCGACGCTGGAGCGCTGGTACGGCATGCGCGACGCCGAGATCGGCGTCGTCTGGGACGCCTTCGTCGGCGGGCAGAGCGTCGCCATGATCGGCTTCGAGTCGCAGCCCATCCCGCGCCTCGGCTGGGTCCCCGCCTATGGCCCGGCGCTGTGGACCGGCGGAACCCTCTTCCCGCAGTCGTCACGCAAGATCGCGCGTGCGATCAACGCGGCCTCCGGCAATCGTCCCCTGGTGGTGCTCGCCAACCTCTCCGGCTTCGACGGCTCCCCCGAGTCGATGCGCAACTGGCAGCTCGAATACGGCGCCGAGATCGGCCGGGCGGTGGTCAACTTCCGCGGACCGATCGTCTTCGTGGTGGTCTCGCGCTACCATGGTGGGGCCTTCGTCGTCTTCTCGGGGACCCTCAACGACAACATGCAGGTCGCGGCGCTCACCGGAACCTACGCCTCGGTCATCGGCGGCGCTCCGGCGGCGGCGGTGGTCTTCGCCCGCGAGGTCGAGAAGCGCACTCATCGCGACCCGCGCGTGGCCGAGCTCGAGCGGCGGCTCGCCGACCCGCGCGCCAGCGACAAAGCGGGCCTCCGGCGCCGGCTCGACGAGCTGCTCGAGGAGGTGCGCTCGGAGAAGCTCGGCGAAGTGGCGGTCGAGTACGACCGGGTGCACGACATCGCGCGCGCGCAACGCGTCGGCTCGGTGCACGAGATCATCCCGCCCGAGCGGCTCCGGCCCTGGATCCTCGGCGCGCTCGAGCGGGGTATGGCCCGGGAGCTGGCTGCGGTCGCCGCCGCCGGCGGACGGGAGGGCGACCGCTCTTGACCTGGGGCTACCGCCTCGTCCAAGCGCGGGAGACGCCGCCCGGCGCCGACTGGCTGAGCGACGCGGAGCGCCGGATCCTCGAGCGGCTGCCCGCCGCGAAGCGGCGAGAAGAGTGGCTCGGTGGTCGCTGGGCGGCGAAAGTGGCGCTCGCGGCCTGGCTCGACCGCCCCACCGAGGCCGCGTCGCTGCGCCAGCTCGAGGTGATCACCGGCGCCGATCGCGGCCCACGGTTGCTGGTCGACGGCGCCCCGGTCGAGACCGCGCTGTCGCTCTCGCACCGCGCCGGCCAGGCTCTGGCGCTGATCGGCGCCGCCGAGCTCGCGCTGGGCTGCGATCTCGAACGCACCGAGCCGCGGAGCCGCCTGTTCGTCCACGAGTACTTCACCGCCGCCGAGCGTCGGCTCGTCGAGACCGCTTCGGAGGCCGACCGCGACCAGATCGCGAACCTCGTCTGGAGCGCCAAGGAGAGCGCGCTCAAGCTGCTGCGCACCGGTTTGACGGTGCCCACGCGCACGGTGGAGGCGATGCCGGCGCCGCGCGCCTCGACACCCGGTGCCTGGGCCCCGCTCACCGTGGCGCACCTCACCGACGGCGAACGTTTCAGCGGTTGGTGGCGACTGGCCGGCGACCTCCTGGTCACCGTCCTCTCGCGGCCGCCGCTGCCGCCGCCACGCGAGCTCTAGACCGCTCGCCGGGGGAGCGCCGCCCACTCGACGGCGGCGCCGGCGCGTGCCTGGAAGACCTGCTCGAGGCGGTAGATCTTGGCGCCGCGGTCGAAGTCGAAGCAGAGGTCGGCACCGTCGAGGCGCCCGGCCACCCCCTGATCGCGGAACAGCACCACGATCCGACCGCCGGATTGCACGAGGTCGCCCGGCGCCACGTCGCGCCCCCACGCCAGCTCGTTCGCCGAGAGGTCGAGCTCGCGCCACGCCAAAGCCGCCGCCGAGCTTCCGGCCGCTTCGAGATGGGCCCGCAGCGCCTCGACCCGCTCGAAGACCAGCCCTTTGCCGGCGAGGTCGCGGGCCGCGTCGGCGAGCGCCGGATCCGCCTCCCCGGCGAGCTCGATCTGGGTCAGACCGAACCGCCGCGAGAGCCCGGCGAGTGGCGCCGGCAGCTCGGCGACGAGGGCGGTGACGCGATCGGAACCGGCCAGCGCCTCCCCGGCGCTCGCCGAAGCGACCCGCTGCTCGGGCGTCAGGGCCTCGGCGGCGGCGAAGAGCTCGATGCGCACCGCGTAGCGCTGCGTCCCGAAGGGCAGCGGCCGCAGCGGGGACGAAGGCTCGAGCTGCACGTTCCTCGGATCGATCCGGCCCTCGACGCTCCAGCCCGCGCCCCAGGCCGGCTGGAAGTTCTCGTTCAGGCGGAAGCGCGCGAAGTCGGCGACCGAGACGGGCGCGAAGTAGGGGGCGAAGCCCTCGACGGTGAACCAGCGGATCCGGGCGATGCGCCGCTCCGGCCAGCGGCGCAGCCGCTCGGCTGGCACGGTCACCCCCTTCAGCCGCAGCGCCGGCGCCTCGCTGTAGTAGATCGTCCCGCCGCCGAGGGTCTCGGCCTCGAGCACCGCGTGCAGGCGGAACGCGGTGCTCGAAGCGATCTCGAACCGTCCATCGCTCGCCACCCCGCTCCCGGCGAGCTCGATCGCCACGTACGCAGCGCGTGGCGCAGGCGCCAGGCGATCGGCCGCGCGCGGACCCCAGCGCAGCGCGACGAGCAGCAGCATCGCACCCGCCACCCCCCACCAGATCCAACGCGATTCGCGTTCCATGACCGCATTCTAGAACCCGGAATCCGCCGCCGCGCTGCTAGGATTCAATGCCGATCCACGTCCTCTCGTCCTCGGCAAGGAGCTCTCGTCCGATGAAACACCCTGCGCGCAAGTCCCACTACCTCGGCGGCCGCCGCATCGATCCTCGACCGCTCACCGGTCGCGAGCCGGTCTGGCAGACGATCGACCAGGCCTTCACCTCCTACAACGCAGGCCGGCTGCGCGAGGGTTGCCAGCTGCTGGTGGAGAAGATGCTGCGTCCCGACGTGACCGTCGGCCTGAGCTTGACCGGCGCCTTGACGCCCGCCGGCTACGGCAAGTCCTGCCTGGTGCCGTTGATCGCCTCGGGGTTCGTCGACTGGATCATCTCCACCGGGGCGAACCTCTATCACGACACGCATCACGCCATCGGGCTCGCGCTGCACGCCGGCAGCCCGCTCGCCGACGACGTCGCGCTGCGCGAGGCCGGCGTGGTGCGCATCTACGACATCGTGTTCGACTACCACGTCCTGCTCGACACCGACCGTTTCTACCGCCAGGTGATGCGCCTGCCCGAGTTCGACCGCGCGATGTCGACTCCGGAATTCCACCATCGGGTGGGCCGCTACGTGGCCGCGGTCGAAGACCGCCTCGGCCTCACCGGCACCTCGCTGCTCGCCGCGGCCTACCGCTTCGACGTGCCGATCTTCACCTCCTCGCCCGGGGACAGCTCGATCGGCATGAACGTCGCCGCCCTCGCCCTGGAGGGCTCTGAGCTGGCGTTCGACGTCTCGGCGGACGTCAACCTCTCGGCCGGCATCGTCTGGGAGGCCAAGGCCAAGGGCGGCAAGAGCGCCTGCTGGATCGTCGGCGGCGGCAGCCCGAAGAACTTCATGCTGCAGACCGAGCCGCAGATCCAGGAGGTCCTCGGCCTCTCCGAGGCGGGCCACGACTACTTCCTGCAGGTCACCGACGCCCGGCCCGACACCGGCGGGCTCTCTGGCGCCACGCCGGGCGAGGCGGTCTCCTGGGGCAAGGTCGATCCCGACAAGCTCCCTGACGCCGTGGTCTGCTACACCGACGCGACGATCGGACTGCCGCTGCTCACCTCCTACGCGCTCGCCCGCGCCAAGGCGAGGAAGCCGAAGCGGCTCTATCGCCGGCTGCCGACGTTGCTGGCAGGCTTGAAGGAGGAGTTCGGCCGGGTGAGCCGCAAGCGCCGCGCCCGGGAGGGCGCGTTCACCGCGCCGCGTCCAGCTCGGCCAGCTTCGCGACGACGTCGCGGTAGTTCGAGTTGATGCCGTAGATCTCGACGAAGGTCTTGCGCGCCTTGTCCGTGTCGCCCTGCCAGAGGTAGGCGTTGCCCAAGTCGTAGAGCAGACCGAGGTAGGCCTCCTCGGGGAGGCTCGGCGCCTCGAGCCCGCGCTGGTACCACTTCACGGCGAGCTCGGGGAGCCCTTTCTCGAGGAAACAGCCGCCAAGCAGCGAGCAGCAGTCCACCAGGTACTTGGCGTCCTTCGAGGCCAGTTGGAACTCGCCGATCGCCTCGTCGAGCAGGCCCATCTCGCGGTAGGCGATTCCCAGGTTGTAGTGGGTGTCGAAGTCCTCGGCCGAGAGACTCTCGGCCACGCCGCGTTTGAAGCCCTCGACGATCTCCTCGAGCGTCTGTTCCTGCGGCGTGGGCAGGAGATCCTGGCCTTTGAGCATCTCGTCCTTCGAGAGCTCCTGTTCGAGCTCGGCGGCGAGATCGAAGAAACCCTCCTCCTCCTCGAAGAGCTGCTCCTCGGCGCGCTTCGGCGGCTGCGGAGACGCCACCGCCTGGTCGAGCCAGGAGAGACTCTCGTCGGCGGAGATGCGCTCCGGAGTCGGCCTCTCGAAGGCAGACGGCGGGGGCAGCGCGACCGACGCTGCCGTCGGCTCCGCCTCGAGGGTCTCCTCGGCGGCTGGCGACGGCGTCTCGGGCGGCCTCTCGACGGGCGCCTCCGTGGGGGCGACGGGCGCGAGCTCGAGCAGCCCATCGTCCAGCGGCCCAATGGTGAGCGGCTCGAAAGTGACCGCCGGCTCCGGCGGCGGAGCCAGCGGCGCCGGCGGCCGGACCGGCTGCGGCTCGCGCGGCGCCACCTTGGCCTTGGCCGGTCGCGCGACCGATTGTCCGGCGAGATCCTCGAGCAGCGAGGCGATCTTGTCCTTCTTCTTCGGCGCCGCAGGCACCGCCACCACCTGGTCCCCTTCGACCTGGAAGCCGGCCTTGACCAGCCGCTGGCGCACTTGACTCCAGGTGGCGCCGTCGCCGGCGCTGGTCAGCTTGGCCAACTGGTTGGCTCGCGCCATCGCTTTGTCGTGCTTGCCTTCCTCGACCCAGAGGGTGATCAGGAGCGCGTTGGCGGCCAGGTGCCGGGGATTGCCCTGCAGTAGCTCGCGCAATCGGTCGTGCGCCTTCTCGCGCAGTCCGTACTTGCGGAAGACCTCCGCCTCGGCCAGCAGATCCTCGTGGCGTCGCGCGACCGGCGTTTCGACAGGCGCCACCTCGGCGGCGGTCCGGGCGAGCTCCTCGAGGTCGAGCGCCGGCTTGGCGCTGGGTTCCACGACCGCCGGAATCGCGAGCTCCGGCTCGGGCTCGAATTGCCAGTCGATCTCGCTCTCGCTCGGCTCGGCGGTCGACGCTGGTCCGCGCTGCGCCACCGGAGGCGCCGGCGGCGGCGGCTCCTCGAGGCCCTCGATCTCGAGCTCGAACTCGATGGTGTCGCCCACCCCGCCGGAGAACCAGGGCGAATCGGGCGATCGCTCGAGCATCTCGCGAGTCGGGCTGATCAGGGTCGAGGGACCAGCTTCCTCGCCGGGCAGCTCGATGATGAGGTCGATCTCTTCCTCGGCGAAGACGGTCCGCGGCGTCGGCAACGGCGGCGGCGTCGGCAGCGACGGCGTCGGCAACGGCTCGAGGAGATTCGGGTCGACGTGCAGCACTTCCGACGATCTCGGACCGTGGCGCGGCGCCGTCACGTCGGACACCTTGAGCACCGACGGCTCGACCTCGGTGATCGGCTCGGCGGGGCGCGCCGCGCGTCCGAGGCCGGCGAGGCGGGCGATCTTCTCGGCCTGCGGGTTCATCTCGACCGCCAGCGCCAGCAGCCGGGCCGCGGCGCCGGTGTGGCCGGCGTCCTTGAGGCCCAGCACTGCATCGGTGATGAACGCGATGTCCTGTGGCTCGGCCTCGATCGCCTTGGCGTAGACCTGAGTCGCCTCGTCCACCTTGTTGTGGCGCAGCATCAGGTCGGCGATCAGCCGGTACTCCGCGAGCGCCTTGTCGGTGAGCTGCTGCGCGCGGAAGAGCTCGGCCAGCTTGACGTGCGGCCCCGGATCGTCGGGCACGAGCGCCGCCATCTTCTGCAGGATGCCGCCCGCCGAGGTGGCATTGCCGTGCTTCTGGTAGTAGTCGACCAGCACCTGGTACTGAGTTCGCGCTTCCGGCACGAGCCCTTGCTTGTGGTAGAGCTCCGCCAGTCGTTCGTAGACCGCCAGGCGCGTCGGATCGAGCTTGATGATTTTCTTGTAGATCGCGATCGCCTTGACGAAGAACCCGTCGTCCGTGTAGCGATCGGCGATCTGCGAGAAGAGGCGGACCGCTTCATCGATGCGGTCGACGCGGGCGTAGAGGTCACCCAGCCGATTGAGCGTCGAAGCGTCGTTGGGGTTGTCGGTGAGGAGCTTGCGGTACTCCTTGATCGCCGCCTCGATCTTGCCGCGCGAGACGAGCTTCTCCGCCGAAGCGATGACCTGCGGTCGATTGAGCGCCATCAGGCGGCGCTCCCCAGGTGGCGCGGCACCACCGACCGGAAGGTCAGGCGGTGCACCGGGCTCGGCCCGAACCGGGCGAGCGCCGCGAGGTGCTCCGGCGCGCCGTAGCCCTTGTGCACGGCGAAACCGTACCAGGGGTACTCCCGGTCGAGCTCACGGAGCAACCGGTCGCGCTCGGTCTTGGCGAGAATCGAGGCGCAAGCGACCGCGTAGGCGAGGGCGTCGCCCTTGACCACCGGCAGGCAGGGCACCGCGAGTCCGGGCAGCGCCAGGGCATCGGTGATCACGCAGTCCGGCGCGACGGCGAGCGACTCGACGGCGCGCTGCGTCGCGAGCCGGGTCGCTTCGAGGATGTTGATCCGGTCGATGGTCTCGGGCCCCACGGCGACCACCGCCCAGGCCCGGGCCTGGGCGCGAATCGCGCGGGCGAGGAACTCGCGTCGTTCGGGCGGCAGCTTCTTCGAGTCGTCGACCCCGGGCACGATGCGCTCGGGATCGGGCAGCACCGCGGCGGCGACCACCGGTCCGGCGAGCGAGCCGCGACCCGCCTCGTCGGCTCCGGCGACTCGCCCGAAGCCCGCTTGCGCGAGGCGCTCCTCGAGTCCACGAAGGAGATCGATTCGGAAGGCCTCGCAGCAGAGATCGAGCGTCGTCGTCACCCCGTGTCCCCCGCCCCGATGCCCGCGCGCAGCGCCGCGGGCGGCGCTCAGCTGCGGGCCGGGGAGGTCGTCTCGTCGCGGCGCTCCTCGATGCGCGCCGCCTTGCCCTTCAGATTGCGCAGGTAGTATAGCTTCGAGCGACGCACCCGGCCGCGTCGCAACACCTCGATGCGATCCACCACCGGCGCGTGCAACGGGAAGATCCGCTCGACGCCGATGCTGCCCGAGATCTTGCGCACGGTGAACATCTCGCGCGTCCCCGTGCCGCGACGGGCGATGACCACGCCCTGGAACGCCTGCAGCCGCTCCTTGTCGCCTTCCTTGACCTTGACCTGCACCCGGACGGTGTCGCCCGGGCGGAATTCCGGGACGTCGGCACGCAGATAGCTACGCTCGATGTCGCTCAACACATTCATGACCAACCTCTGAGTGGGGCTCGACTCGGAAACCGACCCTTCGGCTCCCGAGGCGGGCAATTATCCTAGTTTTCGCGGGTTACGGCAACTCGTCGGTTTTTCCGGCCGCTTCGAGGCGGGCGAGCTCGCGGGTCTGCCCGGCGGTCAGGCGCGCGGTCGCCAGGAGATCCGGCCGCTTGGCGAAGGTGGCCCGCAGGGCCTCCAGCTCCCGCCAGGCCTCGATGGCGGCATGATCGCCCGAGAGCAGCACGGCCGGCACCGCCAGCCCCTCGAGCTCCGGCGGGCGGGTGTAGTGCGGGTGGTCGAGCAAGCCGCGACGGAAGCTGTCGCGTTCCACCGACTCCGCTTGCTGGACCACGCCCGGGATCTGACGCGACACCGCCTCGATCACAACCATCGCGGCCAACTCGCCACCCGACAGGACGTAATCGCCGATCGAGACCTCCTCGTCGACCACGGTCGTGCGAACCCGCTCGTCGATGGCCTCGTAGCGCCCACAGAGCAGCACCAGCGCCGGTCGCCCGGCGAGCTCGCGCACTTTTCTCTCGTCCAGCCGGTGGCCCTGCGGGGAGAGCAGCACCCGCCAGGCCGGCGGCGACCCCGCGACGGCGCGCACCGCCCGAATCCACGGCTCGGCCTTCATCACCATACCCCCGCCGCCACCGTAGGGCTCGTCGTCGACCGTGCGATGCCGGTCAGTGGTGAAGCCGCGCAGGTCCTCGACCGCGAGGTCGAGCAGGCCGCGTTCGCGCGCCCGCCCGATCAGGGACGTGGCGAGAAAGGGCCCGAAGAGCTCGGGGAAAATGGTCACGACTCGTACGCGCATGCCTCGATCAACCCTTCCGGCAACCGCCACTCGATCCGGCGACCCTCCCGGTCGATCTCGACCAGGAACTCCTCGACGAAGGGGAGCGAGAGACGCCGCCCGTCGGCCCGCTCGACCTCCACCAGCCAGCCACCGCCCTGGGACGCGAGATCGGTCACTTCGCCGAGCTCGCCGAACCGCTGGTCGTGGCAGCGGCAGCCGACCAGTTCGAAGACGTAGTACGAGCCCCGCGGCGCCTCCGGGACCTCGGAGCGCGCGATCTCCAGCCGCCAGCCGCGCAGCGCTTCCGCGGCGTCGCGATCGGCGACCCCCACGAACGCCACCCGCAGACCTCCGCGGTGCGGCGATGCGCGCTCGACGCGGAGGATCCGTGGGACGCCCTTGCCTGGTGGCACCGCGAGCAGCGAGGCGCCGGGTGCGAAGCGCGCCGGATGCTCGCTCCACGGCTCCACCTGGAGCTCCCCGGCGATGCCGTGCGGCCGCAGGATCAGGCCGACGTTGACCCGTTCGGGGAGCGGGGAGGGGCCTTCAGTCGTCGAGGACTTCGACGGCATACGACCGGCCTTCCTGAACGCCGCGCGCCGCGGCGAGCGCGCGCAGGGCGTCGATCGTGCGGCCGCGGCGGCCGATCACCTTCCCGCGATCGCTCACCGCCACGGAGAGGTCGAGCCGCACCCCGCCCGCCTCGTCGATCCCGACGACCTTGACGGCCCGGGGCTCGTCGACCAACAGGCGAACGACGGAGGTGAGGTCTTCCGCCGCGCTCACGTCAGCCGGCGGAGCGGGCGACGATCTGGCGGACGGTGTCGGAGAGCTGGGCGCCCTTGCCGACCCAGTAGTCGATGCGCGCGCGATCGAGCTGGATGCGGGGCGGCGACTGCCGGGGGTCGTAGGTACCGACCTCTTCGAGGGCGGAACTGGACGTGGCGCGCCGCGAATCGGAGACGATCAGGCGATAGAACGCCTTGTTCGTGGCGCCCATTCGGCGCAGCCGAATCTTGAGCATGTGCTTCAACCTCCAAGGGTTACCGGGACCTAGCCGGCGGCGTGGAGACCCGCTGGCGGAAACCGAAGATGAGATGTTATCACAGCCCAGGGCGAGCCCCTTTGCCGAAAGCGCGCTGCAGCCAGCCCGACTTGACGCCCTTCATCATCTTCTTCATCGCCAAGTACTGCTTCATCAGCTGGTTGATCTCCTGCACCGAGGTCCCGGAGCCGCGGGCGATCCGGCGCTTCCGGCTGCCGTTCAGCAGACCCGGGTTGCGCCGTTCGCCGAGCGTCATCGAGTTGAGGATCGCCTCGATGCGCGCCATGCGCCGCTCGTCCGCCTCGCCCATCTGCTGCATTCCCTTGAGCGGTCCCATCTTGGGCAGCATCTCGAGGACGTTGCGCAGGGGCCCCAGCTTCTTGACCTGGCGCAACTGATCCCGCAGATCCTCGAGGGTGAACTCGTTGCGCCCCAGCCGTTCGGCGAGGCGCTGTGCCTCCTTGGCATCGACCGTCTCCTGGGCCCGCTCGATGAGCGCCAGGACGTCCCCCATGCCGAGGATCCGCGAAGCCATGCGGGCGGGGGAGAAGAGCTCGAGGTCTTCCGGCTTCTCGCCGACGCCGACGTAGCGGATCGGCACCTGCGCGACCGCGCGCACCGAGAGCGCGGCGCCGCCGCGGGTGTCACCGTCGAGCTTGGTCAGCAGGACCCCGGTGAGCGGCAGGACCTTGGCGAACTCCTGCGCCGACCGGACGGCGTCCTGTCCGGTCATCGCATCGGCGACGTAGAGCAACTCGGCCGGATCGACCGCGGCGGCGAGCTCGGCGATCTCCGCCATCAGCGCCTGGTCGACGTGCAGTCGCCCGGCGGTGTCGATCAGCACGACGTCGCGGCCGCGCTCCCGCGCGTGGCGCAGCGCCCGGCGGCCGAGCTCGACGACCGTCTCCCCCGGCTCGGGCGGGAGGACCGGGATCTCGACGCGCGCGCCCACCTGAACCAGCTGCTCCACCGCGGCGGCCCGCTGCAGGTCGGCCGCGACCAGCAGCGGGTAGCGCCCGCGCCCGGCGAGCCGCCGGGCGAGCTTGCCGCTGGTCGTCGTCTTGCCGGAGCCTTGGAGACCGCACATCAGGATCACCGCCGGCGCGCCGTCGACCCTGAGCTCGCGCGCCTCCTCGCCGCCCAGCGTCGCCGTGAGCTCGTCGCGCACGATCTTGATGACCTGCTGGGCCGGCGACAGGCTGTCGAGCACCTTCTCCCCGACGGCCTGCTCCTCGACCCTGGCGAGCAGCTCCTTGACGACCCGGAAATGGACGTCGGCCTCGAGCAGGGCGAGGCGGATCTGCTTGAGCGCCGCGGAGAGGTGCTCCTGCGTGATCTTGCCTTCGCCCTTCAAGCGGCGAAAGACGTCCTGGAACTTCTCTTGCAGGCCTTCGAACATGATCCGAGATGGTCCGGGCGGAGCACCGGAGCGGCGAAACGATAGCAGACTCCGCTTGGTGAGCGCGCCGCGGTTGGTTATCCTAGGCGACTCGTCGCAGCCGGGCGAAACCATGGAACGCCGCGCCAAGATCATCGCCACGCTCGGGCCAGCGAGCGCCGGGGAACCGGTGCTGGCGCGCCTGCTCGCCGCCGGCGCCGACGTCATCCGCTTCAATCTCTCGCACGGCGACCTCGCCGGGCACCGCCGCGCGCTGCGCCGGTTGCGTCGCGTCGCCAAGGGGCAAGGCCGGCACGTGCCGGCGCTGCTCGACCTGACGGGCCCGCGCTACCGCCTGGGTCGCCTCGACGCCGGGCCCCGCATGCTGCGCGCCGGCGAGCGACTGACGCTCGGCGAAGCCTCGCGCGGCGTCGACCTGCCGGTCGACGACCCCGAGTTCCTGCGCCATCTGCGGGTCGACGAACGGTTGCTGATCGACAACGGCCTGGTGGAGCTGGTGGTCGTCGGAAAACGCGCCGGCCGCGTCACCGCGCGAGTGGTCCACGGCGGCGCGGCGTCGAGCCGCAAGGGAATCAATCTCCCCGACTCCGCGCTCCCCTTCACCATCTCGCCCAAGGACCGTGACGACATCGCCTTCGCGGTCGCCGAGGGCGCCGACTTCCTGGCGGCGAGCTATATCGGCCGGGCACGCGACGTCGAGGCGTTGCGCGCGGAGGTCGCGCGACACGGCGCCGAGCTGCCCATCGTCGCCAAGCTCGAGCGCGCCGCGGCGGTCGACCACATCGACGAGATCGTCGAGGCCGCCGACGCCGTGATGGTGGCGCGCGGCGATCTCGGAGTCGAGGTGCCGCTGC
>CAZPZW010000042.1:0-20564 GCA_964591165.1 uncultured Thermoanaerobaculia bacterium
TACTTCGCCCCCAGCACGACCGACAACGGCGGGGTCCACACCAACAGCGGCATCCACAACAAGGCGGCTTTCCTGCTCACCGACGGCGGACTCTTCAACGGCCGCCAGGTGGTCGGCATCGGAGCGTTCAAGGCGGAGCGACTGCTCTACGCCACGCTCGCCGGACTGGTCGAGACTTCGAGCTTCTTCGACGCGCGCTGGCGCGCGCTGTCGATCGCGCAGTGGTGGGCGAACGCGCTCTTCCCGATCTACGGCTTCACGGCAGCCGACATCTGCAGCGTGCGCAACGCCTACGGGGCGGTCGAGATCGGCTTTGGCGACGCCGACTGTGACGGCGTCGAGGACTTCATCGAAACGGACGCCGACAACGACGGCGTGCCCGACTCGATCGACAACTGTCCCCTTCTGTCGAGCCCGAGCCAGGCGGATCGCGATCAGGACGGACTGGGCGACGCCTGCGACGACGATTCGGACAACGACGGCGTGCCCGACGAGGTGGACAACTGCTGGCTACTGGCCAACTCCTCCCAGACCGACTGGGACGAGGACGGCATCGGCAACGCCTGCGAGGACACCGACGGCGACGGGGTGCCCGACGGGATCGACAACTGCTGGGAGCTCTTCAACCCGGACCAGGTCAACACCGACGGCGACAACGTCTGGATCGGCGGCGGCGGTGATGCCTGCGACCCGGACGACGACAACGACACGGTCACCGACGCCTTCGACAACTGCCCGGTGCGGGCCAACACCGGCCAGCAGGACGCCGACGACGACAGCCTGGGTGACGTCTGCGATCTCTGCCCGCTCGTCCAGAGCTCCGACAACGCCGACTTCGACCGCGACGGGCGCGGCGACCCCTGCGATCCGGACGACGACGGCGACGGCATCTTCGACGGCTTCGACAACTGTCAATTCGTGCCCAACCCCGATCAGGCCGACAACGATGCCAACGGTCTCGGCTTCGCCTGCGATCCGGAGGAGCAGTCGGAGACGGCGCGCCGGCTCGTGCTCCGCTCAAGCTACCAGCTCTCGCAGCAAACCGCTCTGCGCATTCCGATCCCGGTCTGTCCGACCTGCGGTACCGGCCCGCTCGCGCCCGGCTACGAGCTCGGGCTCCAGCTCGCCTCGCCCGCCAGCCTCTTCGCCCGCATCGTCGACTCGAACGGCGTCGCGGTCGACTCGAACGTCGACGCCCGTCCTGCGCACGCCTTCCGTTTCCGTCCGCGGGCTTTCGCGGGGACGGGTTGGTCGATGGGCGGCGGCTTCGCTCCGGCCCCAGCGGGAGATCCGGCGAGCGCGGTGCGCCACTACCTCGAGATCTTCCCAGGCCCCGACACCCCGGCCGGGGAGCCGGTGACGCTCACCCTCGCGCTCTCCGAGACCCTCTTCGCCGACGGCTTCGAGGGGGGCGACCCGTCGCTCTGGAGCGCTGCCGTGCCCTGACCGGGCGCCGCGCCCGGAATCGAAGCGTGCCTCCGTTCTAGGAGGGGAAGGAGTCTCGCGATGATGAGGCTGACAACCGCGGCAGCCGCGCTCGCTTTCGCCCTCGGGTCGGCGGGTGCGGCGGCGCAGGACGACGGTACGCTCGACCCGAGCTTCGCCGGAGGCGGCGCGGTCCGTATCGCCTTCGACCGCCCCGGAACCGGCTTCTTCGACGAGGCGACGGCGGTGGCCGTGCAGCCGGACGGCAAGATCGTCGTCGCCGGAACCGCGGAAGAAACCGACGCGGGCACGAACCCCGCGCTCGTGCGCTTGAACGCCAACGGGGCGATCGACCCGAGCTTCGGCGGCGGCCCGTTCACCTTCGGCTTCCCGGTACACGAGTTCGCCACCGACGTCCTGATCGAGCTCTCCGGCAGCATCCTCGTGGCAGTCGCCCGCCTGATCGATACGACGTACGACTACAACATCTACCGCTGGTCCCCTACCGGGGTGTTCGAGACGGCAGTGGCCCTGGGTCTCGGCACGCAGGGCAGTCCGATGGTCAAACTGGCCTTCGATCCGATCTCGGGCAAAGTCCTGGCGGCCTGCGCCTACACCGACGGCACGACACGCGCGATCCGGGTGGTGCGGCTCGAACAGAACCTCAGCCTCGACCCGAGCTACGGTCCCGGCGGCTGGCGCGACATCCAGGCCGCAGGCGGACTGCCGACCTATCTCAGCGACCTCGCGGTGATGCCGGACGGGCGTTTGGTGATCGGTGGCTACGCCAGCGTGCTCGGTGGCGGCTTCGACTTCCTGGTCGCCCGCCTGACCCAGGGCGGCACGCCCGATTCGACCTTCGGCACGCAGGGACAGAGCCTGATTCCGATCGACCTGGTCGACCACGGCTCGGACATCCCTCACGCTCTCGCGGTGGACTCGCAGGGCCGGACGCTGCTCTGTGGCAGCGCCGCTGCCGCCCAGTTCTCCGGCCCGGCGGCCGTGCTGATCCGCGTCACCGCCGCCGGTGGCGTGGACCCCGGCTTCAACGGCGGCGAGCCGCTCGTCGTGGCCGACACGAACGGCATCGATCGGATGAACGGCGTGGTCGTCCAGAGCGACGGCCGGATCGTGGTCGCTGGCGGGGTGAACGACCCCACGCCGCTCTTCTTCGCGGCGCGCTTCTGGCCCGACGGCGCCGCCGACTGGAGCTTCGGCTCGTTCGGCATCTTCGCGCAGGACTTTCCCGGCTCGCCGGGCGACGACTCCGCTCTTGCGCTCGCGCTCCAGGGCGGTCGTCCGATTCTCGTTGGCGGGGCCGAATGGAGCGCGCCGGACTACGACTTCGGTGTGATGCGGCTGGCGAGCTCCCTCGTCTTCAGCGATGATTTCGAGCGGGGAACCAGCGCCGGCTGGTCGCAGACCGCGCCCTGAGCCGCAGCGCCCGAGAAAGGAGATCGAACATGGAGAAAGTCGCGAGGGGCGCTCGACGTCTCGCCGTGCTGGTCGTCGTCGCCCTGGCCGCTGCCACCGTGGTCGGCACGCGCGGCGCAACGGCCGCGGAGGCGACTGCGGACGAGTCGGCGATCCGCACCCTGCTGGCCGAGCAGACCGCGGCCTGGAACCGGGGCGACGCCAAGGCGTGGACCGCCGGCTTCGCCGGCGACGCCGACTTCGTCAACATCCTCGGCATGTACTTCGCGGGACGGCAGGCGATCGAGGATCGCCACGCCCAGCTCTTCGCGACGATCTTCCGGGGTAGCCAGCTCGCGGTGAGCGTCGAGAAGGTCCGTTTCGTCGGCTCGGACGCCGCGGTCGCGGAGACCGTCCACCAGCTGCGCGGCTTCGCACGGCTGCCGCCGGGGATCCAGCCGACCGATGCCTCGGGCGAGCTGCGGACCCGGCTCAAGTACGTCCTGGAAAGACGGCCGGAAGGCTGGACCATCGTCTCCGCCCAGAACACCGCCATCCATCCGACACCGCCGTGAGCGGGGAGCGCTCGGCGTGGGTGCGCTTCAGAGCTCCCGTTGCCAGCGCTGCCAGTCGCGCTCCATTCGCGCCAGCAACGCGACGAAGCGCGAATCGCCGGCGAGCGACGCGAGATCCCCGTCGCGCGCGAAGCGCGGGTAGGAGGGATAGCCCTCGTCGGCCGCCCGGGTGAGCCAGCGCAGCGCTTCGTCCCGGTTGCCCAGCAGGGCGTGAGCCGCTCCCGCGAAATAGTAGGCGTGGTGCAGATGCGACTCCTCGGCGACCGTCTCGGCAGTGAACTCGGCCCGCGAGAGCTGGGCCGCAGCCTCTTCGCGCCGTCCGAGCCGGGCGAGCGCGATCGCCGCCCAGATCCGCTCGAGGGCGGCACGCGAGGAGCTCGGCCAGCCGAACTCGGTGTCCCGCGGGCGGGCACCCGTAGCCTCGCCGAGCAACAGGCCGAGCGCCTCCTCGTTGCGCCCCACGTCGACCAGCATCCCGGCCCGGATGCCGGGCGAGAGCTCCCTGCCGCGCGCCTCGAGCAGGGCCGCGACCTCCGCGTCGCGGCCGGCGTCGGCGAGCACCGAGACCTTGCGCCCGAACGCCGTGCGGTCGCGCGGATCGAGCGCCAGCGCGCGGTCGCATTCCGCCACCGCGCGATCGGTCAAGCCGACGTGGAAGTAGACCTTGCAGAGCTCCTGGTGCGCCTCGGCGAGGCTCGGGTGGAGCGCCAGCGCGCGCCGGAGGTCGGCCACGGCGCGGGCGTGGTCGAAGCCGCGCGGCAGCGTCCAGAAGAGCTGCGCCCGTGCGAGGTAGGCCTCGGCGACCTCTGGATCGAGCGCCAGCGCGCGCTGGATGGCGACGAGCGAGCGCGCCTCGAGGTCGGGACTCGGCTCGTCGTGGTAGAGCCGCTTTGCGTAGACAGTGCCGAGGCGCGCCCAGGCCTCGGCGAATCCTGGATCGAGCGCGACAGCGAGCTCGAACTGCACGGTCGCCGCCAGGCGCTGCTCCGGCCCGACTCCCGCGGCCGTGCGGCCCGAGAGCACGGCGAGGCCGCGCAGATAGGCTTCGTAGGCCCGCGGATCGTGGGTCACCGCAACCTCGTCACGCCGGGGAGTCGCCCCTCCGCCGAGCCGCTCAAGGAGCTCCCAAGCCGTTCGGCGCGCGAGCTCGGCCTGCGTGGCGAGACGGGCGCCGGCTTCACCGTCGAGATGGCCCGCCCAGACCGTGCGGCGCGAGGCCAGGTCCAGCAGGGCGACCTGCAGCCGGACGGTCTCCCCTTCGGTCTGGACGCTGCCGCGCACCGCGTGCGTAGCGCCGAGCTCGGTGGCCAGGCGCGCGAGGGAGGCGTCGTCTTCGCCGATCCCCGCGACGCTCGGCGAGGCGAGGACGGCGAGGCCGGGCGTACGGCCCAGCTCGGTGGCAACCCCCTCGCTCAAGGCGGTGGCGAGGAAGGACTCGGTCGCGCCCAGCGGTGCGAAGGAGAGCACGGCGACGACCGGCGTCGCCGGCTCGACCACCGGCCCGGAGGGCGCGGCGGTCGAGGAGAGGCGCTCGCGGAGGAGCTGACCCCCCAGCGCGCCGATCCCGAGCGCGAAGGCGCCGGCGGCGAGGGCGCGACGGTGGCGCTGCGCCCAGCGGCCGGCGCGGTAGCCGTAGGAGCCCCTTCGCGCTTCGATCGGTCGACCCGCGGTGTGCCGGCGCAGGTCTTCGGCCAACGCGCCGGCCGAGGGGTAGCGCCGCTCGGGATCGCGCCTCATCGCGCGCTCGACGATCCGCTCGAGATCCCCCGCCAAGCGGCGCGCGAGGCGGTCCCCCTCCGGCCGTGACGCGTCGACGCGCGCCGAGTGCGCGAGCGTTGCCGCGTTCGCTCCGGCGAGCGCCCGTTCCACCGTGAAAGGTCGATCCCCAGTGGCCTCGCGCGGCGCAACGCCGGCGAGCAGCTCATGGAGCAGCACGCCCAAGGCGTAGACGTCGGTCGCCGGGGTGATCGCGCCGCCCGCCGCCTGCTCCGGCGCGGCGTATTGCGGCGTCATCGCGCGCAGCAGGGTGGGCGGCGCGCTCGCGTCGGCTTCGGGCTCGAGCAGCTTGGCGATGCCGAAGTCGAGGAGCTTGACCCGGCCCTCGCGATCCACCATGACGTTGGAGGGCTTGAGGTCGCGGTGAACGACCAAGTTCTTGTGCGCATGCTCGACCGCCGCGCAGACTCCGAGGAAGAGCGCGATCCGATCCTCCACGGTCGCCCGCCGGTCGCGGCAGGCCGCAGTCAGCGTGGCGCCCTCGACCAGCTCCATGGCGAGATAGGGGACGCCGTCCGCGTCGACGCCGCCGTCGAGCATGCGCGCGATGCCGGGGTGCTCGAGGCGGGCGAGGATCCGCCGCTCGGCGAGGAAGCGCTCGTGGAGCTCGCCGCGCGCTGCGCCGGCCGACAAGCGTTTCACCGCGGCGCGCTGGACGAAGCCCTCGCCCCGGCGTTCGGCCGCGTAGACGACCCCCATGCCCCCCTCGCCCAGGACGCCGAGCACCTGCCAGGGTCCGATCCGCTCGAGGGCGGGTGCCTCGGGCAGCGGCTGAACCAGCTGGGCGGCAACCGCACCCAAGTCGGCATCGAGCAGCTCGTCGCGCGCTACGCTCGCCGCGAGCAGCGCCTCCACCTCCTCGGCAAGGCTGGCATCCTGGTCGCGCAGGCGCGCGACGTACTCCGCTCGCGCCGCAGGCGAGTCGATCGCCAGCGCCTCGTCGAGCCGGGCGCTCACCGCCCGCCAGCGATCGGCCGCGGTCGTCACCGCAGGTCAGCCCGCCGGCACACCGCGCAGGTCGCGCAGCAGGAAGGCGCGCGCTTTCTCCCAGTCGCGCCGTACGGTGCGCTCGTTGCGGTCGAGGAGCTCGGCGAGCTCGGCGTCGGTGAGCCCGGCGAAGAAGCGTGCCTCGACCAGCCGGGCGAGCCGCTCGTCCACCGCCTCGAGGCGCTCGAGGGCGCGGTCGAGCGCCACGACGTCATCGGCTACCGCCGCGACCGCGGCGTCCCGCTCGTCGAGCTCGACCACGATCGCGCCGCCCCCCCGCTTCTCGGCGGAGCGGGCGCGCGCCGCATCGACCAGGATCTGGCGCATCGCCCGCGCCGCGAGGGCGAAGAAGTGCTGCCGGTCCTGGACCGCCAGCGTTCCCCCGGCCGCGAGCTTGAGAAAGGCCTCGTGCACGAGCACCGTGGTCGAGAGCGTGTCGCCGGGGCGGCTGCGCGCGCGCTGACGCCCGGCCAGCCGCTTGAGCTCGCCGTAGACCGCGGCGAAGGCGCGCTCGAGCGCGCCGGCCTCGCCAACACGTGCCGCCGCGAGCAGCTGGGTGACGTCGTCGGCCAACTTGGCCGCACGATATGGCCGGCCCGCGGCCGGTGCAAGGTTCGCCCACTATCTCCCGCCGTTTCGAGACAACGCATTCCAGGCGTGAAACCGGGCGCCGACCGGGCACCCCGCGCCGCGACCCACCCGTTCGGGTGTGGACGAACCCGGCGATCGGCCTACGCTGATTGACGGACCCCTCCCGATCGTGGGGGTGGGTCGAAACTGCCGGGCACCTGTCCCGACCAGGGCACCGCCGGCGAAAGCTGGCTTCGCAAAGCTTCGGGTCCTCGCCTCTCCGGCCGGTCGCTGCGGCCGGAGATCCAAGACGGCTGAGCCGCCGGAACGTCGCTCGGTGGGCGCTCAGGCGCCCGAGGAGGGGCGAATGTTCCCGCCGCTTGTCTCCCGGATCGGTCTCTTGGCGATCGCGCTCGCGCTCGTCACGGCTCCTGCGATCGGCTGGATACCTGGACCGACGACTTCGTTCAATTTCAGCCGCTTCGACGCCGGCTACTATCCGCACCACCTCAAGGTCTACTTCCTGGGCGGCCGCTTGGGGGACAGCTCGACCGACGGCAGCATCTGGGTGTTCGACCCGGCCACCGGCGCCACCACGGACACCGGGGTCGACCTACCGGTGCCGGTCTCCAACTACACCGTGAATCTGCTCCGCGACCTGACCGGCTGGGGCTTCTACGTCTTCGGCGGCCGCGACAATGCCGGAACCACCGTCCGCACGGTGCAGGTCTTCTACCCCGACACCGGCGTCGCCCTGGCGCTCCCCGCCGCGGACGACTTCCCGAACCCGCTCGGCTGCCTCGGGGCGCTCAACCTCGTGCACGACGACAAGGTCTGGGTAGTCGGCGGTTTCTACTCGCTCGGACCGACCTACAACCATGGCGAGACCTGGCTCTTCAGCCCGCGCAACGCCTCGGGGAGCCGCTGGTCGCGAATCGCCACCGCCGACCTCTCCGCGGCCCGCTCCTACATCATGGGCGCGGCGCTCGACGGCAAGCTCTACGCCGTCGGGGGGAGCTGGTACGACGGCTCGAGCCTCGTCAGCGTCGCCACGGTCGAGGTGCTCGATCCCAAAGCGGCATCTCCGGCCTGGAGCGACGCCGACGTGGCCGATCTGCCCGAGGGCTGCTCGGAGGGGCGCGCCTGGGTGGTGGATCACCGCGGCGCCTACCTCGATCCGGTCGACGTCGGCGGGGTCGGCGGGCACCTGCTGGTGACCTGCGGCGGCTGGCCGGACGAGAACGATCACACCTACCTGTTCCACGGCGAAACCGGCACCTGGGAGCCGGGAGATCCGCTCCTCGTCCCACGCCGTGACTTCGCGGCCGAGCTCCTGCCGCCGAGCACCGAGATCGCGACCGGGATCTGGCTCTGGGGAGGCCGCTCGGGAGACGACACCAACCTGCTCAACACCTCCGAGGTCCTGCCGCTGCGCGCCTCCAACTGCGACATCCTCCTGGTCGACGACGACATCGACAATGGCAGCGCCTGGGAAGGGGGGTGGCCCTACTACTGGACGGCGCTCGACCAGCTCGGCTACTACCCGACGTTCTACTGGCACGACAGTTGGGGAACGCCCTCGCTCGCGACGCTACGCAACTACGAAGCCGTCGTCTGGTACACCGGCATGGCCTCGGGCGACGTCGTCTCCGCGGCCGACGAGGCGGAGCTCATCGCCTATCTGCAGCAGGGCGGCAATCTCTTCCTCTCGTCGACCGACCAGCTCTACGCCCACGGTCTGACGACGCTCGCCTCGACCTACCTCGGCGTCGGCAGCTACACGAACGACGTCCAGCTCCAGGTCGCGCACGGCAATCCGGCCGACCCGATCTCGTCGCACCTCGGCATCTACGCCTTCGCGCCGCCCAACGACTGGGACATCTACTGGAGCAGTCAGCTCTACTCGGACGAGGTGCACGCCGCCGCCGGCACCGTCGAGACCATGGTCTGGGAGACCGTGCACACTCCGAATGCACTGCGCAAGCAGGGCGCGACCTATCGGACGGAGTTCCTCGCCTGGCCGTTCGAGTTCGTGAACACCCGCTCCCAGCGGGCGGAGCTGCTGGGCAACGTGCTGCACTGGATCTGCCCGCTGCTCAAGGACGGCTTCGAATCGGGCGGGACGGGCGAGTGGTCCCGGGTCGTGCCGTGAGCCGCGGCGCGCTCAGTCACGCCGCCGCGCGGCTCGCCGGCCGGCGAGCCGCGAGCGGAGGTAAGCGAGACCGAGCGACAGCGGATTGACCCGCTCCGGGGGAGCGAGGGTGCCAGCCAGGTGCTGGCGCAGAGTCTCGCCCCGCCGGAGCTTGCCGGACGAGGTGCGCGGCAGCGTCCCCGGCGCGAGCACGAACACCCGGTCGACCGGAAGCCCCACCGCCGCGAGCACCGCTGCGCGGCAGTGCTCCGCGAGCTCGGCGTGCCGGGCGGGTGCGAGGCCTCGCCGGTGCTCGACGAAGAGCAGCACTTCCTCGGTGTCGCCCCCCTCGGGCAGGTGGCTCGCCGCGACCACGCAGCCCCGGCGGATTCCCGCCACCCGCTCGACGGCGAGCTCCACGTCCGCCGGCGAGTGGTTCCTCCCCCGCACCAGCAGGATGTCCTTGGCGCGCCCGGTGAGGTAGAGCTCTCCAGCGAACAGGAAACCGAGGTCGCCGGTGTCGAGCCAACCCCCGCGCAGCGCCGCCGCGGTCGCCGTCGGCTGTCCGAAGTACTCGCGGAGCAGCGCCGGCGAGCGGACGAAGATCCGTCCGACCCGTTCCTCGCCGAGGAGCCCGCCGCTCGCGTCGCGCAGCTCGAGCTCCACCCCGGGAATCGGCCGGCCGACCGAGACGATCTCGCGCCCCGCCTCCGTCGTCGCGACCGTTCGGGCGCGCCCTTCCGCGGCGAGCGCCGAGCGATCGAAACGGGTGCTCCGAAAGCCCTCACCGAGGCGCGGAAACGTGACCGCCAGGGTCGCCTCCGAGAGGCCGTAGACCGGCGCCAGCGCCCGCGTGTCGAAACCCCAGCGCGCGAAGCGCACCGCGAAGGCGCGCAGCACGTCGGGCACCACGGTCTCGGCGCCACAGAGCGCGATCCGCCAGCCGGAGAGGTCGAGCCCGGCGAGGTCCTGGTCGTCGATCCGCTCGGTCGCGAGAGCGTAGGCGAAGTTGGGCGCCGGCGAAATGGTCGCCTGGTAGCGCGCGATGGCGCGCAGCCAGAGCGCCGGACGGGCGACGAACTGCTCCGGCGGGATGAGGGTGAGCACCGAAGGGCGCTCGAGCGCCGGCAGCACGCAGCCGGCGAGCCCCATGTCGTGGTAGAGCGGGAGCCAGGAGACCCCGGAGTGGCGCACGCCCGAGCCGTCGGGCCAGAAGGCGTTGAGCGTCAGGACGTGGGCGAGTACGGCGCGCTGGGTGAGCGCGACCGGTTTCGGCTCGACGGTGGTGCCGGACGAGAACTGGATCAGCGCGAGATCCTCGGGGTGCCCGTCGGTCGCCAAGCGCGAGCCCGCGGGCAGGCCGGCGAGATCGCTCGCGCCGAGCGGCGGCCGCGCGCGCTCCAGGGTCTCGCCGAGCAGTGCGAGAATGCGCGGCTCGCCGAGCAGCAGGCGGGCGCCGACCGCGCGCAGCATCGCCGCCGTGCGGGCGTGGTACTCGGGGAGGCGGCCGAGACGCACCGGCGGGTAGAGCGGCACCGGCACCGCGCCGGCGAGCAGCACCGCGAAGAACGCGACGACGAACTCGGGGGAGGTCGGAAAGACGAGCGCCACCCGGTCGCCAGGAGCGATACCGCGCCGCGACAGCCCGCCGGCGATCGCGGCGCTCCGCTCGCCGATCGCGGCCCACGGCCAGAAGTCCTCGCGCTCCTGGCGATCGAGGAAACGCAGGCCCGCCGCCGGATGGTCCGCGGCGCGGCCGAGCAGGCGCTGCAGGGTGTCCAACCGCATCGCCGGGACCCTACTGCGCGAGCTTCTCCTCGAGCAGCGCGACGAGATCGCCGATCGTCTCGATGCGCGCCTCGTCGGCCGGCTCGAGCACGACGCGGAAGCGGTTCTCGACCTCGGCGGCGAGGGTGAGCAGCTGCAGCGAGTCGCAGCCCAGATCCTCGATCAGACGTGCTCCGGGAGTGATCGGAGCGCGCAGGTCGAGGTGCTCGCGCGCCACCGCCACGACTGCGGCGAGGATCTCCTCGCCGGTCATCGCATCCTCGGCAGGAAGCGTCCGCGGCTCTCCAGGCGCGAGCGATAGTCGCTCGCCTGGGCGAGCGCCGCCTCTTCGCGGGGGATGCGAACCGCCAGGAGCAGCGCGCTCGCCAGACTCCAGATCAGGGCGGTGAGCCAGGCGGTGTGGACGAGCGGCAGCGCCGCCATCTCGAGCGTCACCGCGAGGTAATTGGGGTGGCGCACGTACCGATAGGGTCCGCCGTCGACCGCCGGCTCGCCGGGGATCACGATGATGCGGGTGTTCCAGCGATCGCCCAGTGTCGCGACCGCCCAGTAGCGCAAGCCCATCGCGACCGCGACGAGCCCCGTCGCCACCGCCGCGAGCGCCGGCAGGAAGGGACGCTCGAGCAGCGCGACCTCGAGCGGGGCGGCAACGAAGAGCAGGCCGTGCACGACCACCATGGCGGCGTAGAAGCCGCGCCCCTCGACCTCGCGTCCGCCGCGCGCCAACGCCCGCCGGCCGTTGCGCCACGAGAGCCAGACCTCGAGCAGCCGCTCGGCGCAACAGGCGGCGAGCAGCGCGAGAAAGAAGAGGTTGGAAGGGCTCACCATCGCAGCAGCACCAACTCGCTGCAGAAGCCCGGCCCGAGCGCGAGCAGCATGCCGAGGCTGCCGGGCGGCGGCCGGTGCGTCGCCATCGTCTCCTCGAGCACCAGCAGCACCGAGGTCGAGGAGAGGTTGCCCACCTCGGCGAGGCTCTTCCAGGTGAGCGCGAGAGCTTCGCGCGGCACCTCCAGCGCCGCTTCCATCGCCTCGAGCACCTTCGGCCCCCCGGGGTGACAGACCCAGGAGACGATGTCCTGCCGCGTCAGCCCGCGCTCGGCGAGGAAGCGGTCGACGTCGGCGCGCAGATGACGCTCGACCACCTGCGGCACGTCGGCGGAGAGGACGATCTGGAATCCGTTCTCGTCGATGTCCCACCCCATGACGCGCTCCGAGTCGGGGTAGAAGATCGAGCGAGTGGCGAGGATCTCGGGGCCGGCAGCGCTGCGCTCGGCGCCGACCACGATCGCTGCCGCGGCGCCGTCGGCGAACAGCCCGGAGGCGATCAGGTTGGGGATCGACAGATCCTGGCGCTGCAACGTGAGCGAGCAGAGCTCGACCGAGAGCAGCGCGGCGACGTCGCCGGGGAAGCCCTGCACGTAGTCGGCAGCCCGCGCGATGCCGGCGGCGCCGGCGACGCAGCCCAGCCCGAAGATCGGGATGCGCTTGAGATCGACCGGAAGGCACAGCCGGTTGATCAGCCGCGCATCGACCGTCGGCGTCGCCACGCCGGTCACGGTGACGAAGAAAAGGGCGTCGAGCTCCGCTTTGTCGACTCCGGCCTGGGCGAGCGCTCGCTCGAGCGCCCGGCCGCCGACCTCTTCGGCAACCCGGATCCAGGCGTCGTTCGCCTTGCCGAAGGTGGTGAGCGCGGGATAGTCCTCGAGCGGCAGCGCGAGATGCCGGCCGCCCACCAGCACGTTGCGGTGCAGCTGCTCGAGCCGCGCGAGATTGAAGTAGCGCTCCCGCCAGTGCGCGCTGAGTGCTTCGAGCAGCGTCTCCTGGTCGTAGTAGTGGGGCGGCAGCGCCGAGCCGACGGCGGCGATTCTCATGGCGCCTCGCGCGGCAGGGCGGCGTGTGCCAGGGCCGCGACCGCCAGCCCGGCGAGCGGTTCGATCAGCAGCGCGCCGCGAGCGAGCTGCCAGAACGGTTCGGTGGGCAGCCGGGTCATGGCGGCGATCGCCAGCACCAGCAACGGACCCCGGAAGGTCCAGGCGATGGCGCCGGCGGTGAGCCCGTCGAGCCACCAGCTCGAGGTACGCCCCGAGATCAACAGGACCAGCGCCACCAGGCCGAGGGCTTCGAGCGTCCAGCCGAGCAGCCGGTGAACCGGCGACAGGCCTTCGGGGCGCGCCACCCCGCGCGCCGCGAGCGGTCCGAGATCGGGCGCCCAGTCGAGCGCCTCGAGCGCCACGGCGCCCAGGGCGACGATGAGCAGGGCGAGCGGCAGAGCGAGGGCGAGGAAGCGGAGCAAGGCCACCGATCCTAGCGCGCCCCGCGGGCGCTCCGGGTTGGACCGCCCGCAGCGGGGGCGGTATCCTGCCGAGCGGCCGTCTGCTGCGGCCAAGGAGGCGGTCGCCGTGTCGAGCCCACCATCCCCGCTCTCCGCCGCACCCGGATCGCGGCGGCGCGCTGAGGAGCTCCCGTCGCTGCTCGACGAGGCCATGGCGCTGGCCCGCGACTTTCTCGCCCGCGAGTCCGCGGCCGGCGACCCGGCGGAACGCGATCCCGAACGCCTCGCCGCAGCGCTCGAACTCGCGCTCGGTGAGCAGGGCCTACCGACGCGCCGAGTCCTGGCGCGCCTGGGTGAGGTGCTCGCGGTCACCCCGTCCACGTCGAGCTGGCGCTTCGTCAATCAGCTGTTCGGCGGGCGGGAGCCGGTGGCGACCGTCGCCGAGATGCTCGCCGTCCTGCCCAACGTGTCGATGTACACCTTCAAGGCCGCCGGCGCGCAGATCCTGATCGAGCAGGAGCTCCTGCGCCATATGGCGGCGGTGGCCGGCCTGCACGGCGCCGAGGGCTGTTTCACGCCGGGGGGGTCGCTGGCCAACCTGGTCGCCCTGCTCCTCGCGCGCAACGCGGCCGACCCGGCGGGGCGCGATGCGGGGTTCCGGGGCGGCGAGCTCGCCGTCTACACCTCCCAGGAGGGGCACTACTCGATTCCCAAGGGCGCCGGCATCGTCGGCCTGGGGCGACAGCTGGTGCGCAAGATCCCGGTCGACGCGGAGGGACGCATGGACCCCGCGGCGCTCGCGCAGGCGCTCGAGATCGACCGCAGCGAGGGTTTCCGGCCGGCGCTGATCAACGCCACCGCCGGGACCACCGTGCGCGGCGCCTTCGATCCCATCCGGCCGCTCGCCACGCTCGCCCGCGAGCACGGCGCCTGGCTGCACGTCGACGGCGCGCTCGGTGGCAGCCTGGTGCTCTTCCCGGAACGCTGCGCGCTGCTCGACGGCCTGGAGCTCGCCGATTCCTTCGCCTGGAACCCCCACAAGATGATGGGCGTCCCGTTGCAGAGCTCGCTGCTGCTCGTGCAGCGCCGCGGCGCCCTCGCCGCGAGCCTCGACGAGACCGCCGACTACCTCTTCCAGGCGCACGACGACGAGCTCAATCCGGGGCATCGCTCGCTGCAGTGCGGGCGGCGCAACGACGCGCTCAAGCTCTGGGCCGCCTGGTTGCACCTCGGGGACCGGGGTTGGGCCGAGCGGATCGGCCGCCAGTTCGCGCTCGCTCGCCTCGCCGCGGAGCGCATCGCCGCCGACCCGGAGCTCGTGCTCGCCGAGCCGCCGCCGTCGATCAACGTCTGCTTCGAGGTGCGCGGACGCTCCAGCGAGGCGGTCTGCGACGCCCTGGATCGCAACGGCCGGTTGAAGATCGGCTACGGCGTGGTGCGCGGCCGTCAGGTCCTCCGCCTGGTCTGCGTCAACCCGGAGCTCGAGGCGGGCGATCTCGACGCCCTTTTCGCCGAGATCAAGCGCGCCGCGCGCGAGCTTCCTCTGGCCGACAACCGGGTCGACTGACCGGTCGCTCGCACCCTTCCGGGGGGGGGTTGACAGCTCCCGAAATATTCCATATTTTTAGAAGTATGGAAGTCACTACGGCGATCGAACGGCTGGCCGCGCTCGCCCAGGAGACCCGCCTCGCGGTCTTCCGGCGGCTCGTGCAACAGGGCCCCACCGGCCTCGCGGCCGGCGAGATCGCGGCGGCGCTCGCCGTGCCGGCGCCGACCCTCTCGTTCCACCTCGCCCAGCTCGAGCGAACCGGGCTGGTCACCGCCCGCCGCGAGGGACGCTCGATCCGCTACGCGGCCAACTACGACGCGATGCAGGAGCTGCTCGCCTACCTGCTCGACAACTGCTGCCAGGGAGCGTGCACGCCGGTCGGCGAACCGCGCGTCGCCCTGCGGCGGAAAGGAATGCAACGAACATGACCTCGAATCCCCTGCAGCAGCCGGAACAGCTCGTGGAGGCGGTGCGCGACCGCTACGGCAAGATTGCGACCGGTGAGATCGCGGGCTGCGGCTGCGCCTGTGGTGGCGGTGCCCTCGCGGTCGCCGAGGAGATCGGCTACTCCGACGCCGAGCTCGGAGCCATCCCCGAGGAGGCCAACCTGGGGCTCGGCTGTGGTGCCCCGCTCGCCTACCTGGCGCTCCGGCCAGGCGAGACGGTGCTCGACCTGGGCTCCGGTGCCGGCGTCGACGCCTTTCTGGCGGCTCGCCAGGTGGGCTCTGCCGGGCGTGTGCTCGGGGTCGACATGACCCCCGAGATGCTGGCGCGGGCTCGCGCGACCGCGGCGCGCAACGGCTTCACCAACGTCGAGTTCCGCGAAGGAAGGCTCGAAGCTCTGCCGGTCGAGGACGCTTCGGTCGATGCCGTGACCAGCAACTGCGTGATCAACCTGGTGCCCGACAAGGCGTTGGTCTTCCGCGAGGTGGCGCGGGTCCTCAAGCCCGGCGGCCGGCTGGTGGTCTCCGACATCGTGCTCGACCGGCCGCTGCCCGAGGCGCTCGCCAAGGACCTCCTGGGCTGGGTGGGCTGCGTCTCCGGGGCCGAGCTCGCCGACGACTATTTCGCGAAGCTCCGCGCGGCCGGGCTCACCGACATCGAGACCCTGCGCGACGTCGACTACGCGGCCTCCCTCGCCAAGGCCGCCCCCGAGGAGGCGGAAGCGCTGCTCGGCCGGCTCGGCTTGACCGCCGCCGACATCCTGGGCGTCGTCCGCTCGATCACCTATCGCGCCCGTCGACCCGGCTGAGGAGTCCCCCGGCACGCGGCGACCGCGCGAGAAGCGACAAGGGCCGCCCTTGCGGGCGGCCCTTCTACGCTGCAGCCTGGCGAGGTTTCGTCTCAGGGAAGGACCGACGACCAGTGCGACGTGTCGCCGTGCCCGAAGCTCGACGAGAAGATGTAGTTCGCCTGGCACTGCGCCGGGAGCGTGAAGTCCTCGGTGACGATGCGGTCGTTCGCCGAGGCGCCGGTCGACGCCGCGGTGCCGAGCCCGCGCTCGGCGAAGGCCCGCCAGAGCTCGCACTCGTGATCGCCGTCGTAGTCGGCGACATCGGCCGCGAGGATCGCGTCGCGCGCCTGCACGAAGCTGGGCTGGCAGGGCTGCAGCTTCAGGCCGTCCATCACCAGCTGGAAGGCGACGTTGTTGCCACCGGTGCCGCTGTAGATGTCCGGGTCGTAGCCGTCGAGATCGACCAGGTTCCAGTACGCCTCCCAGAGCATCGTCGCCCAGATGGTGCCGATGCCGTGCGGTTGACTGTTGTTGGTGTCGCCGACGCCGGCGTAGGTCAACGGATTGACCGTGTTGTCGGTGGTGTAGGGATAGCGCCGGATGCCGATGTAGCCGGCCGTGTTGACCGGCTCGAAGGAGACGTAGCCGCCGACGCTGCGCTCGCTGGTCCGCGTGTCGCCCGACTCGGCGTGCATGAAGAGGGTGACCCAGTCGCTCCACCCCTCGCCCGCCTGCTCGACCACCGTCAGGCAGCCCGGCCCAGTGCCGGTGAGGCGGTTGGAGAGGCCATGACCGTATTCATGCGCGATGACCCCGGCATCGAGGTCGCTGTCCCGGTTGGGCAGCGCCGCGGTCGAGCTCATGGTGACGTTGACCGGCCCGCCGCCCAGCTCCGCAACCAGGAGGTTGCCGTTGTCCTTGCCGATCATCTGGGTCGGGATGGTGACCGAGGGGCCGTAGGTGCCGCCCGCCATGCCGGCGACGCCGTTGCTGCCATTGTTGATGATGATCGTTCCGACCGCGCCGGCATCCTGCGCGTTGAGCGCCTTGGCGCCGAAGGTGCAGGTGCCCCGGCGCAGCAGCGCAATCTTGCCCGTGACGCCCCAGTTGTGACCGGTGCAGCGCCCATTGGTCGGGTCGCTCACGCTGCAGCAACCGTCGTTGACATCTCCTTGGCCGTCGTTGATGAACACCAAATCGTTGGTCACCGAGAACGAGGTGGGGTTGAACCCCCAAGAGCCGTCGGTGGAGGCCGCTCCGGCCGGGAAATCACGCACCGTCGGCGAGTTCTCGTGGATGTTCTGCGGCGCGTTCCAGACGTACATCTGCATGCGCGGGTCGCTGCCGTCGGCGGGCGTCGAGAAGTTGGCGTTGTTGGTGCCCGAGCCGTCCTGCGCGTCGGCCTGCACCGGGTCGCCGCCGAGGCCGCCGCGGCCGTAGTTGTTCTGCTGGAAGTTGCCCGACGCTTCGTCGAAGCCGTACTGGTAGAACACGTCGTGCACGACGTTGTTCCAGTAGAAGAGGTTGACCACCGCCGCCTCGCGGTAGGCGTCGGGCCCCAGGGCGAGGTCGAGCGCCGGCAGGAAGTCGAGGTCGGGGAGGGTCCCGCCGTTGCCCCGGACGTCCGCGCCGCCGAAGATGTTGTTGGCGTCGATGTCGGACTGCGCCTCGACGTTGTTGCCGCGCGTGTCGGTGAACTCGGGACCGAGGACGCCGTTGGTGTCGTGCCAGCCATAGGGCGAGGCGCCGGTCGCGGGCAGGGTGCCGCCGTCCAACCAGGGATCCACGACGTCGCTGCGCAGGCCGCCGCTGTTGTCGGGCGACTCGTCGGGCGACGGGAAGACGCGATAGGTATCGACGTCGGCGGTCCAGTTGTCGCGGCGCAGCAGCTCTCCGGTCTCGGCATGCACCCAGACGTTCCACCAGTTGGGGTCGCCCGGCGCCTTGAGCGACAGGTTCCAAGCGAGGCTCAGGCGGTCGCCGTCCGTGCGCACGTAACGCAGTCGGGTCGGAATCTCCTCCTCGGAAACGCGCCGGTTCACGAAGACCACCCGCTGGTCGAGCGCCCCGGCCGCCGTCTCGACGAGATCGAGGCGGTCGACGTCCGGCAGGCCGAGCGCCCGCGCGGCCGCGATCACCGCCTCGTCCGGCCCGATGCCCGGGGACCGCATGGCCTCGTCCGCGCGCCGCGAGAGCTCCGCCAGGAGATCGCCGGCGGCGTGGAAGACCGCGCCGCGACGGTCGAGGGCGAGGACGACCTCGGTGCCGTCGATCTCGAGCCCGAAGAGGGTCTGGCGCAGCGCGAGATGGGTCAACCCGTTGTGCTGGGAGCGGTACTGCCGGACGACCGCGAGCTCGGCGGCGTCGGCGGCGCCGGCTCCGAAGTCGGGCGCGTGGGTGGCGACGTAGCCGAGCGCGGTGGCCTGCGCCGCGGCATCGTCGCCGGCCGGGGTCGAAGCGAGGGCGGTGAGCGGGAGGGCGAGTCCGACCAGGGTGACGAGGCAACTACGGAGACGGGGCATGGGTTTCCTCCTGTGCTCCTCGAGATGGGAGTTACGGGAAACTCTAGCGCTCGCTCTCGACGCGACGCAATGACGCGGCAGCATCGAGCCACGCTGGCAGCTCGCGCACGCTGGGGAGGACGGCGAGCGGGCGGTGCGGCGCGAGATGCGCTTCGCCCTGGGCTCCCGAGAGGACGCCGACCGAGGCGCAGCCGGCGTTTGCCGCCATCTCGAGGTCGAACGAGGTGTCGCCCACCATCAGCGCCTCGGCGGGCCGCACTCCCAGCTCGTCGAACAGTCCGAGCAGCATGCCGGGAGCGGGCTTCGAGGGTGCCTCGTCGACGGTGCGCGAGGCGTGGAAGTAGGGACGCAGCGCGCTCTTGTCGAGCTCGCGCTCCAGCCCGACACGCCCCTTCGCCGTCGCCACGCCCAAGAGCCGCCCCTCGTCGGCGAGCGCGCGCACCACCTCGGAAGCGCCGGGAAAGAGCGCCACCCGGTCCTTGTAGTCGGCGCGCCAGAGGCGTCGGTAGTTGTCGATCACCGCGGCGAAGCGCTCCGGCGCGACGCCGGGAAAGAGGCTCGCCATGGTCTCCATCAGGCCCAGGCCGACCGACTCGCGGATGCGTTCGCGGGGGGGCGGCACGAGCCCGTCGACCCCCGCGAACGCGGCCAGCGTGCAGTCGACGATGGTGCCGATCGAGTCCATCAGCGTGCCGTCCCAGTCGAAGACGATGAGGCGAAAGCGGTGTGCGCGCACGGGAGCCGCGAATCGTATCAGCGCGGTTAGACTCGCGTCATGAAACGCCGCCGTTGGCTCCGCTGGCTGCTCGCGATCGTCGGCCTCCTGGTTGTTCTGGTCGTCGCCGCCGGTCTCTACCTGCGCTGGTCCTTCAGCACCGCCGATCAGGATTCGGGCGGCCCGCTCCGCCCCGCCCAAGCGGCCTACGACGTGCGCCGCTACGAGCTCGCGATCGCGATCGACCCCGAGACCCGCTCGGTCCGGGGGAGCAACCGCGCCGCAGTCGTCGCGACCGCGCCGCTCGACCGCTTCGAGATCCAGCTCGACTCCCGGATGAAGATCTCCGCCCTCGCGGTCGACGGCACGCCCGCCGACTTCAGCCACCGCGAGGGCCTGGTTACCGTCCCGCTCGCGCCGTCCTGGGCGGCGGGCGAGCGGCACGCGGTCGAAATCGCCTACGCGGGCAGACCCAAGGTCGCCCGCCACCCGCCCTGGGTGACCGGCTTCGTCTGGGCGAAGACCCCCTCGGGCGCGCCCTGGATCGGCGTCACCGGCCAGGGCGACGGTGGCGACGACTGGTGGCCCAACAAGGATCACCCCTCCGACGAGCCCGACGAGGGGATGTCGATCGCGCTCACCGTGCCCTCCGACCTCGTGGGCCTGACCAATGGCCGCAAGCTGGGCGAGACCGTGAACGGCGACGGCACGACGACCAGCCGCTGGGAGGTGAGCTACCCGATCAACAACTACCTGGTGACGGTCAACATCGCGCCCTACGTGCCGATCGAGGCGACCTATCGCGGCATCGATGGCACGCGCGAGGAGACCATCGTCTTCTGGGCAATCCCCGAGCACGAGGAGAAGGCGCGCGAGCTCTGGAAGAAGGCGCCCGAGATGCTCGCGGTGATGGCGCGGCGCTACGGCGAGTACCCCTATCTGCGGGACAAGTACTGGGTCGCCGAAACCTCCTACCTCGGCATGGAACACCAGACGATCGTCGCCTACGGCTCCGATTTCGAGGACAACGAGTTCGGCTTCGACTGGTTGCTCCTCCACGAGACCGCGCACGAGTGGTGGGGCAACAAGGTGACCGCGGCCGACTGGGCCGACTTCTGGATCCACGAGGGGTTCGGCGCCTACGCCGAGGCGCTCTACGTCAACGACACGCTGGGGGTCGAGAAGTACCTCGAGGCGATGCGCAAGAAGCGGCGCGGCATCGCCAACCGGGTGCCGATCGTGCAGGGCCGGGACCTGACCGCCGGCAAAGCGTACGTCGGCGACATCTACAACAAGGGGGCCTGGGTGCTCCACACCCTGCGCTTCCTGATCGGCGACGAGGCTTTCTTCCAGGCGGTCTGGCGCTTCCAGAACGACGAGCGCTTCGCCCACCGCACCGTCACCACCGCCGACCTCGAGAATCTGGTGGCCGAGATCACCGGAGAGCGCATCGACTGGTTCTGGGAGCGTTACCTGCGGAGCGCCGCGTTGCCGCGCTACCACATCGACCGGTTGGCGAACGACAACGCGACCGAGTCGGTCACCATCGCCTGGGACGATCCCGGCTTCGCGATGCCGCTGCCGGTCGAGGTCGACGGCGAGACCCG